>CANQJZ010000007.1 GCA_947624385.1 uncultured Oscillospiraceae bacterium | reverse complement strand
AAAAATGGCACCGCAAGGGTGCAACACTTAGTAAAACCTATAAATTCAATCTTCATAGGCATCCAAGTTCCTTGCGATGCCATTTTTACTTACGAAAATTGAATCAAGTTTAAATGTTTTACTAAGTGTTGCCTTTTCATTATAGCACATATGTTATAATTTCAAATGGTTTTTGTGGCAATTTAGAAGACGTGACAACTCCCACCGATCTGCGCACCGAACTATAATCGAGTAGCCTACACCTCATATTCCATGCCGTCTGGCAGAGCAATGATTCGCCAATCTGCGTTTTCATCCGCTATTAGTCCAGGGATGTTCATTTTGGCCTCGTTGATGTCATCAAAGTATCTGAGCACATTGTTTTCCTTGACTTTGACAGATGTTAATACCGGAGCGACTGCGCGGGCAAACCCCAAATAATACCGCTTTCCAGTCTGCTGATACGTTTCGGGTAAATTGAGCGTTCTGTAAATGATGTTGTGGCAGAGCCGTGGAGCGATGAATTCAAAAAGCTCTTTTTCACTTCTGCGTATTTCATCCTCCATAGAAATGCTCACATGCATCTTATATAACTTATCCAAGTACCCAAACAACCATGTCAATGTTTCTTCACAGTGATCAACCAGGCCATCTTCTGTCACCTCGATGGCCATATCTTCATTGAACAAGTCCGTCATCCAACAAATGTATCCGTCCGGAGGATACGTTGTATATGCGACAACCGTGATCCCCTGCAAAATGAAGGGGATTGCTTTCAATTCACGGCAAATATCTGCACATGTGTACAATTCCGCAAGTTCTGCGTTCCCGTCCAGTTCATAAATTTCTTTAGAGAGTGCGATATGGTCAAAATGGCCATAAGCCCAAGATTTATCTGAATCAGTTTGAAATTCGTCTTGGATGATCGTTCTGAGCAACGGGTGCATAGTCACCTCGTGCCGATCCCATCCCACCAGTGAGTACTCCGCAGCTATCCTAATCAGCTCATTGCGTCGAATTTGATCCTTGAGAAGTTTGTCAACATGCTCTTTTAACGTGAAGTCGTCCATTATTTCTGCAGAAAGTGTGTCATCGGCCATGACCTTAGCAAAGGCATCTATTGGCAACCTCTCCAGATCCATCACCGCGCATATCAGGAGGAAATCAAGCACATTTCTTAGTCTTGAACCGGAGTACTTACTTTTCAGCTTGTCCAGTGTGATGCGAAACGCCTTTCGTACAGTCTGCTCAGCATACCCGGCATTCTCCTGATCAAACAGTTCCATACCATATTCCTGCCAGATTTCAAGATAACCGCTGTATGTAGTGTGCTGCTTGATGTATGATCCGGCGTATTCCAGCGCCAGTGGGAGATATCCGAGTCTTTCAGTCAGGAGCCCGGCATCTTTGTCCGGCTTCTGGCCTGTTCTCTTTTCCAGAAATTCAACCGCTAGTTCTGGAGTGAACACATTGATTGCTACCCGATTGGCATTCGCAAAATCCCTGTTACAGCGGGTAGTAATAAGGATATGTCCCTCGCTTTTGGGCAGGTAGCTTTCGAGCAAATCGCGTGCTCCCATGCTTTCGTCCGTATCACCATCCAGATAATCGGCATTATCAAAAATCAGAAGCCAATCTGTCCCTCTCTCAAAATAGGAGAGAAACATAGAGCGTATGGCATCTTCGGTTGCTGGGGTTAGAGCCGGGTCTATTCTCCGCAATAACTCTAAGCAGCTACTATGCAGTGTGATTGCGCTGGTTGCATCTATCCAAGCCACCGTGTCGTAGTCTTTCAGATGAGTATACGCGTAATGAAGCGCAATTTGTGATTTGCCTACGCCTCCCATGCCGTAGACAAGCTGTATATTGCTACCTGTCTTGAATTGTTCTGCCAATGCAGCAAGAATATCCTCTCGCCCCATAAAGCCTCTATTTGCCAGCGGCAAGTTGTTCAAAGGCATTGGAACTCCGGTCTGGTAAGATGGCCTCGGCAAGATAACCCGCCGGATACCCCGGCGATTTGGCTTCGGTTCAAGATAGCGATCCTTCGCCACTTCAAAAAAGGTCACTATGTCGGGAATCTGTGAACAATTTCGTTCTATTCGTTCATATAGATTGTTCTCTTTCCCAATCAGATCTTTGCTTTTCTCTTCGGGAGAGAGGCCTTTTGTACTGGTGGTCTTTTTCCCTTGATACCCGCTTTCTTCCATGTATTTCATGCGCCGCCCGGTCACGCCCTCGATTCTTTCGTAACCTGCTAACAGGCCAAAAGAGCATAGGACGATATCGGACCCACTGCCTATTCCAAGTGAGCTGATTGTTAGATGTATCAGGAAAGCTTTGGCTTCTTCGTTTGTAACACTTATTTTCCCATTGCCGTTAAGGATGTTGCGCACCCCGCCCACATAGTCCTTTTCGGTTCTGATATAGGCCATATCCTTCACAAATATACTATATTCCGACAAAGAAACACCCCCTTACTGATGCCGATAGTGCTGATTAAATTATAACCTTTTTTCTCCGCGTTTTCAATGCGAAAACAGGGGTGGCTGTAACACTATATATAGTATAATATTTGATTATATACACAATATATTGACAATAATAAGCATATGTGCTATAATGGTAGTATAAAGTGTACAATTATGCTTTAGTACATTAAAGGTTGTCGTATCCTCCTGGATTATCGGCGGAGCAGAGGGCGTTTCGATGCCATCTGCCCCGCCGATAATGGCGAGAATGACTATATTCTTAAGGAGGAGGTTCTATGCAAGCTATTAATGTAAAAGAAAGGCTTAAACTGGCAAGAGAAAAATGCCCCGGTATGCCGGAGGAAGTTTATCTGTTTGCCGATTCCCTTTCTGAACAGATGAACGAAGCGCTGGTTCCCACAGGTGTCGCTATGGCAATCGCACTCGCGCTTGATGAGTTTCGGTGCGAACGTGTGAAGCGGCATGAAGGGCCCGATGCCCCCGCGACGGATGGCCGGGAGATCATCCGGTCAGCAAGATATGTTCTTCAGGTGATTGACGCGGTCACAGATAAGGAGTTTGCCGACGAGGTCAGGGAGCTGTGCGCGAAAGCGTTCAATTGGAGGCCCGTCAGACGCGCTGACGTCTCCCTGGAAACCAACCTTGCCCTTGGCGGCGGGATCGATTTGATCCTGACGAAATCCATTTCCCGGTTTGCTCGGAACACGGTGGACACGCTCTCAACTGTCCGCCAGCTAAAGGAGGCAGGGGTGGAGGTGATTTTCGAGAAAGAAAATCTCCGCACCTTTGATCCCAAATGCGAGGTGATGCTTACCATCATGAGTTCACTGGCACAAGAGGAAAGCCGCTCTATCAGCGAAAACGTCCGCTGGGGACAGCAAAAAAGCATGAAGGATGGCAAAGTCCACATTGCTTACTCTGCTTTCCTCGGCTACAGGAAAGGGCCGGATGGCAGACCGGAGATCGTAGAGGAAGAAGCGAAAATTGTGCGTGAAATTTACGATATGTTCCTTTCGGGCATTGATAAGTTTGTTGTGCAACCCTATATTCGACGTAAGGTCGGAAGATCAGTCCAACCATTGGATGACAGAACGTATGCCAAACACATATTACATAAAATGCATCATATGTCTCAGTATAAAGAGTTAAATGATTATGTTACCATATGGAAAATGATGAAGCGCCTGGCATTGCGGGCCAAAGTAGAGCCGGCAAAGGTATTTCCCCACAACCTGCGGCACCTGTTTGCGCGGACGTATTATAAAGTTTACAAAGATATTGTCGGCAGACATACCTGCTTGCTTTAGGAAAAGATGCAGGAATGGGCATTATGATCATTTGTCATAGGTGAAGTCGGACACCAGTTTCCTACATGTAACAGGGCCATCCTTCAGGTTGCTGACTCACTCCCGGGGGCCTTGAACACATCAGGTCAGTGTATGCCTACCTGCCCGTCGCCGGAGAGGCGGGGGTACTGGGCGGCTGTTGGAGACCGATCGGTGCATCACTGGTGATGCCTGGCATTAGCGTGGGTCCTGCTGGACAAAGAGCAAAGCTGCCTACATAATGTCGAAGAAATATCTTCTATGGAGGGCGTTATGAAACCAATCAACGAGGCCATCAAGACGTATTTGGAAGCCTGCGAGTATGAGAAGGAGTTATCTCCCCATACGGTAAAAGCGTATCGTATCGATCTTGCACAGTTTTCCCGGTTTACAAATGGTGTTTGGCCGGAAAAGGATACGTTGAGCGAATACGTCAAGCATTTGAACACTCACTTTGCGCCGAGATCGGTGAAGCGGAAACTGGCAAGCGTGTGCGCCTTTTATCATGAGTTGGAGCGGAACGGTGAGGTGGAGATCAACCCATTCGATAAGTTGCACATAAAAATACACATGTCCAAGCAACTCCCGCGGACGATTCCCGAACACACGGTTCAAAATCTCCTACGATGTGCTTATGGAGCATATGCACCAGGGCGCAGGAAGGTCCTACGGGATATATTTGTGTTGGAACTGTTATTCAGCAGCGGCGCCAGGGTATCCGAACTGTGTGCTTTGACCAGTAGTGGATTCTCCATAGATGGTAACGATATGAGTATGCTGATCTTTGGCAAGGGACGCAAGGAACGTATCATTCACATCACTACTCCAGAACTGCTCCGGCTGGGGGAAAAGTACTGCAAAGAATATGAGGCCGAGATTCAGCGCACAAACACCATTCTAATTAACGATCGAGGGGATCCGCTCTCCCCGCAGTCTGTCAGGCGCATTATCAGAAAGTACCTTGCCAAACTCGGCACAAGGACCGATATTACCCCGCATATGTTCCGCCATACCTTTGCCACCTCTCTGCTTGAGGCTGGTATGGACATTAGATATATACAGTCATTGCTGGGGCACAGCTCCATATCTACTACGCAGATCTACACACACGTCGCGGCTCACCAGCAGACGATACTGCTTGCTGAGAAGCATCCCCGGGGGAAAATGAGCTTCTCATTGTAATTAGAGGAAAGTAACCCAGTGGCCACCGACTTGACTCGGTGGCCGCTGGGTTTTATGAAGATAATTCGGGATTATCTACCTTTTATCTTAGGCGTAAGTTATCACCATAATGACTTATTCTTTTTTGCTATAATAACCAAGTGGTTCTGCGTATTGCCAGAAATAATTTGAATATGGATTTGGAGGACTGTTCCATGGCTTTATCTGTGATGAGAAGTGTAAGATTTTCGGCGCAGATATAGAAAAAGAAAACATGCTCAAAAAAGGTTCTTCTAACTGGTTATCCTGCCGATCCCATAAGTGATGCCATTGCACATTCCATCGCCCATTTAAATATAATATCCGCTTTCTGCATACCATGTTCAGTACATCCTGATCCGGGCAGATCAATTTTTCATGACGATTAAGATATGCCAAGCATGTGTCTTTTAGATGCTCTGCGCGCCAGACAGCTGTGTTAATAAGCAGGACACCTGAGTTGATATATTCCTCTGCTTGCAGATGTAGTTGTTTAGCAATGCGACAGACTACGGCAGGCGTTGCAAAATCAATGACGCCACCAACAGCAGCACCGCCCAGGTTTGTTTGATATAGCGCGGATAAATCACAAGTTGCAACTATATCGCAATCCAAATACAGCACCTTATCATATTCTGGAAACAATTCACCGATCCACCATCGAAAGTACATTTCTTTCGTAAAATATGCGCGGGTATACAATTTGGCAAAACACGGCGTGATCCAGGCAGATATATCTCGAAAAGAAATCATAACATCCTGTTGAGACATATCTTCGATTGCGCGTCTGGCAAGTTCGCTTACTCCTGTGCACAAAATGTAAATATGGTATATGGAATCGTGTTTCTTTGTATCTATCAAAGAACGTATTGCCACAGCTGCACAGGGAAGATACCCCTCATCGGATGCCATAACGATTGGTACAACATATCTCATGAGCCCATCTCTCCCACCCCTAGTTTCCGGAAACGAACACCATCCAATTCTGGGCCTGCAATGTCCCAGGCATCACATAGATCAAATACGCTTTTTCCCCGCATCAACATAGCGATTTGGTCGTGTGGGAACGCTTTTATTTCTGGCCATGACACCAAAAGCAACAGAATATTTGCGTTTTCGAGTGTGTCTTCCGGGCGGGAAAAGCAAGTATGAGAGATCGTCTCCAGGAGAGCTAATTGCTGCGAATGTACGGTCGGGTCATAGATGTTGAAATGATAATTGCCATACTCGGATAGTAGTTTTATGAGAGCTATTGACGGCGAATTTCGAAGATCAGCGGTATTGGATTTAAAAGTCAACCCCCAAACAGATATTGTACCCTGACAGGGTACAGCCTCGGAAACTGACCTAGCGATCCATCGTTGATGTTCGAGATTAGATCTATCGGCCTGTTCCAAAATGCTTAGCGGTACGCCGACTTCCCTGGAAAAAGCCGTCATGGCCCTTACATCCTTCGGCAAGCAGGACCCGCCATATCCTGGCCCGGCAGCCAGAAAGTCAAGCCCTATACGCGGATCTGATCCTATGCCGCGAGACACCGTTCTGATATCGCCTCCAATGGTTCCGCACAGTCGTGCAAGATCATTTACGAAGGCCACTTTTAATGCCAGAAATGAATTTGACGCATATTTGATGAGTTCTGCATTTACCGGAGACGTGATTATAATTGAGGTATCCGCAGTATGGCACATCTTATACAGGCTTGCCACCCGTTCAGCGGCGTGGGTGTTATCGCATCCAATAACGATTCGAGTTGGGTTTAAAAAATCATCAACCGCGCTGCCTTCACGCAAAAACTCCGGACTGTATACGACATCAACTTTTAATTCCGGTCGCAGGGTGGCAGAGAATATCCATCCGGCAACCTTTCTTGTTCCTCCGGGTGGAATGGTCGATTTGATAATGATAGTAGCGCTTTTGCGCAGATATTTTCCAATCATCTCCGACGCATTTTTCAATTGGCTCAAATCAGCGGATCCGTCCTCTGTCTCAGGAGTACCAACGGCGATCACAATGTAATCAGGATCTGTGACAGCCTCCTGCGCTTGCGTTGTAAATTCGATCGCACCCTTTGCAAGGCATTGGAGCAGGAGCTGATCCAGCTTTGGTTCCTGCAGTGGGCAGATGCCCGACTGAAGCCGACGAGCAAGCGAATCGTTGGCCTCCAAGCAGGTGACAACGGCAGATCCGGAGGCCGCAAAGCATAAGGACGTGGTAAGCCCAACATACCCTCCACCTATCGTTGTAATCTTCATAACAATCTCCTAAAGTAGTCCAGGCCGAAAACCTGTATGTATGAATGAGAAAGAGAGTACTTTTATGCCCCCGGAAAATCAATATCAATTAAAAAAGAAGGCAAATCCCAAGAGTGCTGGAAAGAGTTTTGCAATGCAGCATTGGGAAGAGTTTGAGACTCTCTCAATACACATTATAAAGAATATTTACGAAGGCATTCCGGAGCCGGTTTGCAAACTGACATCATCGCGAAGCGACGGCGGATACGACGGATTTATCTGCTTTCCGATTTCACCGCATGACGCCTCAGCACTGTATAAAATCCTGCTGGAGGCGAAGCTTCGCTCCACCAGTAAACACGATCTGCCTCTCAGCGATTTTTCAAAAACCATCATTGTCGCCGTCAACACGATCGCAGACAAGGTTTATATTGTCACGAACGCTTATTTCTCTGCGGAAACCAAGAGGAGACTTACTATATATTCTCAAAGGACCGGGCTTGAAATCCAAACAATCGATATCAACTATATCTCCGGCTGGATAAAGGATCATCGTGTTGAAGCGGAAGAGATTTGTTCATCAACATTTCTGGATGCGTTGGCCAGTATGGAACTTCATATCAGCGAAAGTCCTGGACAACCGGTTCAGCAGTTGGTTACTCAACTATTTGAACCCACAGAGCAAACAGAACTGATCGGCCAATCCAGGAAAGAACTTTTGCGTGCATTGACCGAAACTTTGTCCCACAATAATGGTGTGCTGGGTATCACAGCGATTCCAGGTGCGGGAAAAACGGTATTTACAGAGAAGTTGATATTGGAGTTACAGCCAAACTATAAAAAAATAGCATGGATCGATTTGAACTGTTTCTCTGGTATTCGTGAAGTGTTCCTCCATATGCTTTCAATTGCTTGGGGTGTCGAACCAAGCGAAATATATGGAATGAGCGACGAGGATCTTCGGGAAGTCACTGAGTATCTGGGCGACCATCAATTCCCTTCAAAATCCAGAAAGGCCCTCATTCATATGATCCATCAGTCCAGCGAGCAATTTGATCAAAACCAAACGATCCACACGGAGTTGTTGCTTGATTATTTGCGGACAATCATTCCACCGACGCTTCGGCGCGTACGATGCCTGGTGGTGATTTCAAATCTTGATCGTGCGACAAGCAAAGCATTGGATTTCCTTTGCAGTGTAATTCGCATACTCTCTGGCAGTCCAATCAGTTTTCTGCTTAAAATTGATGACAGAGTGGACACCACAAGACAAGCTAAGGTAACTCGCTTTCTTTCTGACGTCAAGCGAGAACGCTCATATTTGGACACGGTGTTGTTGCCGGAGTGGGGCGTGACGGAGGCACGTCAATTTCTGGATATCAACGCCCGGTGGCTGACAGGCGAAGATAAAGTCAAGTTGATCCGCTATTTCGGCGCACATCCCCTCGCCCTGTCGGCGGGTTCTGAAGCGATCCGGAATTCAGAGCTGGGACGCGTAATAGAGCATAGTAGCATTGGGCTTCCAAGTCTTTCAGCGCGGTTTAAGTTATCACTCGGATGTGTTGATCATATCGTTACAGAGTTTGCTGCAATCGGTGGGACCTCCGTTCACTGCGGCCTAGTTGCCCTCGGATTGTTTGACGGGCACGCCGCCACCTCCTTGATAGATGAGGTTGCTGTTGCTTTTGGCCAGTCGTCGCCTGTACCGGCACTAAATGTTTGCCCATTCTTACGCAAAGATGGCGGACAGTTCCATGTTCGGCACGATGTATATCTCAATAGCATCCAAAAGTATGAGTTTGTTACCCGTTCTTTTTTCAATCAAATCCTCGCGGAAATCGAGCCTATTCTGGAAAAGCATTTCTCTGATCCAGAGTACATTATGCACAAACGATTTACCATTTTGCACAGGACAAAGGATTATGGGAAGCTCCATAGCATATGGCTTCCACTTGCGATCAGTCATCTGTCTCATGGGGAATATGAACGGGTATATGATGTGCTTAAGGCAGTCTACGAGTTATGGATGGAAAATATCGACATATATCACCTCAATCTGTACGAGCAGCATTGGCTTCTGTACCATCTGATTGAGGCAGTTCTAAAACTCAAGGGCTCCGAGGCTCCAGAGCTTCAATACTACATAGATCAGTTGGATGCAGTGATGCAACTCGCATCTGCCAGTGAATGGCCAACTGACGGGCTTTCGTTTAAACATGCCATGGCGAAAGCTACGAGCATAAAATGCCAAGTTGCCCTTGGGCAAGCGGATTACCGGAACATGCTGGTGTATGCCGACCGCGGGATTGCCCAGATGGGAGGGACATTAGACTCCCAGGAACTTGAATGTCTGGCAGAATTGTGGAACAACAAAGCTCTTGCGATAAAACACCTTGACAATCTTCAGGCAAGTGTCGCTTTTTTGGAAACAGGAAAAGATCGCCTAGGAAACGCGCGGCATTTCAAACATGCTTTTTATTCTAATACTGCCAGTCTCCATACTATGAGCGATCCTGAGACCGCGCTTGACTATTTCAAAAAAGCCAAGGAAGAGTGCGGCGATTCCTTGGCCGACACATTACATGCGGATCACAATATAGCGACGATGTACTTCTTGCTGGGACAGTATGATAAAGCTGAGGAACTGTGCGGCCGGGTTTGGACAATCTCGTATGAAAATAATATAGCTATCGAAGAAGGACGATCCGACCATCTGCTTGGCAGCATTGCATGGGTTCGCGGAAATTTAGAAGCGGCCAGCGAACATTTTTTGGCGGCCTATAAACTATTCCAGATACATGTTCACCGTACGCATATTTGGCCCCCGCTCATTAATCTTTCTTCATTGTGTATGGAGATGGGACGCGAGCCAGAGGCTCTTGTATATACGAAAGAGGCAGTAGATTTCCTCTTGCGGTACCATCTTGATAACATTAACAACATGGATATGTCGTCAGATTCTCTGCCTAAAATCTATGTCGGCGTGTTGATTATACTGGATCATTGCGAGCGGTTAGGTGTTGACAAATCCCTGAAGGAACGTCTTCTGGAGGAAATAACCCTTCCTGAGCTGCGGCTGGCGTACTCTGCATACATTATTCCGGATCGGCTTGATGAACTATTAAAAGGAACTAAGTATCTATGCGAGGGAAAACGGATTCTTAAGATATAGCGATTTTGTTGCGTATGCCAAGTTCGGATAGCGCGAGTGAGAGTAACCTTTTCCAACGGGACTCCGCCACTGCGCCATTCCATTCTGCTCGGAGTACATTTTTCCAAGCCATACTCGCGAGCCATAGTAACTGTCTGGTGTCACTCCCCTGATCCAGAATACCGCCGATCCTCTCGCCGCTCCAAAGTGCAGCGCTTATAAAGTCAGGACCTAATTCACCCCAGTACCAGTTTGCAGTGGGCAGCAATAATAAATGTGTATCATGCAAAAATACATGATGCTTGAGTGTCTTTCCATAGTTCAAGCCGTAGCGCGCACTTGATCCAGATGCGCGAATCAAGTCCTCCATGTCGGGAAAATAACGTAGCATTTGCCGACTGATGCCTTCTCCCAATTCTTTTGAAGAACGTGTAAGCGAGTTGAATATGGATTCCAGTGTCTCTGCGTGAGAGCAATTCCCCCGGTAGCGCTTTGCAATGGATCGTAGATTCTCAGAGCCTTCACTCAAGCTAAAATCTTTTAATAGCGCATAGAGAGAACTGTAATCTGGATTTGCCGGGAATAATTCAGGAAGCACATAGTAATTTCCGTGACCTGACATGGCAGTTATCGGGACAACGCCCGCAAAATACTGTGATAACGCAGAAATCTGGAGTTGATCTGCGCCAATAAAGATGTTTCTTGTCTCTCTTGGATCCCATATCACATCTTTATTCAGACGATTATAAAACTGCTTGACCCTATACTGCTCCTTTTTGCAATTGAATTCGAAATGACGTGCATGAGGTTTTGACGGTATGACGGAATGGAACTCCTCAATTTGAGAAGAGAAGACAGCCGATAATTCCTTCATCCATTCCTCTTTGCTGAAACATATATCACAATAGGGAAAACAGTCCACTTTTTCCAGTAACTCGGGGGCAATTTGGGGGCGGAAGATTTTCTGATTGCCGACCGGTTTTTTACTCCCCGTCAAGTAGCTTTGATAGATCTCACGATGTATGCCGGTATAATTCCATCTGCGTTCGATCTGTTCAAATGTCTGTTTTGCGGCATTTCCCATGGTATAAGTCAGATAGGGCTGGCGAATGAAGTATTCCATGCATCGAGATAATCGTTTTGTGTCCCCATATTCGGCTATGAACCCATTGACGTGATTCTGAATATAGTCAGCAGCAAAACCGTTCGGCGTTGCGATTACAGGTTTTCCCTGGCACATTGCTTCCAGAACGACTCGTCCTCCTGCCTCAAATTGAGAATGTGTGACCAATACAAGTGTTTTCAAAAAGAGGGCACTTATAGATACCTGATCCAGATAACCCCACCATACGATCTCCTGCTGCGCTTCGTACTCCGGTAAGCATTTTACACGTTTTAATATTTGTTCACGTAGATTTGCAATTTGAGTTGGCGTTCCGCCTATCAGCCAAAGAGGCGGTGTTGCGGCCCCATAGCGATCTCTCAGTAATACCCACGCCTGAATAATTTGAAGCGGACCCTTTATGGCGACCATTCTACCTAAGAAAGTGTATGCACCTGCGCTCCACCATCGTGTATCTATCTCCTTGTCGGCCGGGGCGTATGACTGTTGGACTCCCCTCGGGCAGCCGTTTATATTCCGGGCAGGCGTATGAAAAACACCATCAACGCTTCTCCCTGTGACGATAATGCTTGCGCGTTTGATTCGATACTGAGATACAAGAATATTGGCCTCCTGTTCTGTAATGGCCAACACCAAATCGGCTGTTTGCAGAAAGGCTTGTTCGCACTCAATCTGGAACGGACAGTTCGCTTCGCGGCCAACGGCTGTTTTGTTGTAGGACATAGATATGGGAGTGTGGATATATGGGATTTGATATCGTTCATGGATAAGTCTGGCTAAATGACCAGAAAACCAGTAAAAACTATGTATGAGCGCCACATCTGCTATACCGTCCCCGACGATATGAAGAATATCTTCCAAAATTCGATTCTGTCCCATGCGCAGTGTTTCTTGGTCCTCGTGTTCAATCTGCGTAACAGAAACGCGTCGTATTTCAATATAGTCTGACACACGTGTAAAATCATCGTTACAATAGCACGAGGTATCAGTAATAACACTAATTGGCAGGTGTGACGGCACCAGAGAGATAAGGAACTCTCTTAATGTCTGATTGAACCCACCTGTATGAAGAACCCCAGCCGGCAAAGTAGGATCTCCAAACAACGCAAGAATTAAAATCCGCTTCATTCCCATCATGTGATCCATCTTTCTATTGCTGAAAATGCACCTTGTAAATCTACAAATATAATACTGCAATGCTGTATGCACTTGAATCAACAGATAATCCCGAATTATCTGTTATTATACATCATGCTTGACTCAATATCAATATCATTTTGGTGTTTATGTGAACTTAACTGCATGGGCCAAGAGACGAGTGGGCGGAGGTCGCTTTCTGATATGTGGATGAAAGTTGACATGGTTGTGACAAAAGACTAAAATTGTGTTATCAATCATAGCTGAGGCCAGGAGGGATACATAGATTATGGGGGGCGCGACATGTTGCACGGCCTTATTACCCATGGGGGTGCTGTTGTCCGTACAGATGAACAGGAGTTGCTGCGTAGCGGGCTGATCCAGCGCTTGGAAAACAGTGAGACCCACAGAATCTGGACAGAGATGCTCAAGGACTTGGGGCTCGACTATGTCGATCATGGTTATTCCGTGAAAGATCTCTTTCATCTCATAAAGAATGCCTTTGAGAGTGAATATGGGCTTGAGCTGGATATTTCGTTTGAGGAAGGGTTCGTTGCGGCTGAGGGCTTTCAATCTACCGTGCAGCACAACAGGGAACCCCGGATTTATTCTTTGCCTACGGTTGTCTATCTTGATGAATTGATGGTTTCAGTATTCTTTGAGTACATAGCGGTTTATTACATGTGGAGCAGATATGGCAGTGATGTTGAAGGAAATTGTTTTAAGCTGGCTCTATACGCCTTGGACCACTGCTGCCGCAAGGGGAATTTGAACAGCGATGAGGGAAAATCAGAACTTTTGAAGCTTATGCGAGAGTACTGTGATGATGTAGCAGTTCAGTTTATCGAGGATACTTATTGGAATGTTCTGGCCTTTGCCATTGGCCATGAGATCGCACACATATACATGAACAAAACTGGGATCGCGAGCGGCGACCTATGGGAGCAGGAATACCAGGCGGATGCTATGGGATATGGTATTATACTGAATCTCATTGAAGGGAAATATCCTGACATCCGATCCCCGTTCCGAGCTGCTTTCCACGACTATTTATATACGGCGCCAATGTTGACCTTCCTGTTTTATGAAGATCTCGCCTACATGAGCTATTGGCTCTTTGGAGAAAAAGCAGATGGCAGCCATCCGCATTTTGACGACCGGATCACGCGCATGATACAGGTAAGCGAGGCGGAGAAATACACGTTTGATACCAAGCTTGGCAACGATGTATTGAACTGCTTTTGGGACATCTCTGACAGGTTCAGGGAGGAACTGCTCTATAAGCTGAAAAACGGGAAGCTGGCGCAGATCATAGGGGAAGGAGAGAGTACGACTATGAATGGCAACGGATATGAAGAAGCGAATCGATGCTATAATCAGATGTCCGAAGAAATGCGAGAGTTGGCTGTGCAATGGGGTGTTGACCCGGATAAGTTGATCGGACTATGGAACGCAGCCGTGCAAATCGATGTTGTGGGCAGGCCCGGAGCTGGGACACTTGTTTGGAGAGATCGTGATGAGGTCTACTCAACGAAGCCCTATAACGTGTTCTTCCGCTTGAAAGTGCTTTTGGTGGAATCTGTAGAGATCGGCATGACAGTGGGTCCGTCAGACGGCCCGATTCAGACGATCCTAAAGGGGCTATATATACTTTGCAAACTCCTTAAAGTAAGTACTGTGAAGCTCAATGAGGATCAGGCCAAGCTGCTGGCGGCATGCCACAAGCAGAATGCGTATGATCAGGGGCTTGATGAAGACAAATTGTTGGATAGTCTGGCGATCACCTCAAAGACGGTGGATGAGCTTGTACAGCTGCATTGCATAAGACTTGAGGAAGGGAAGATATATCTGGAGGAAAAGATCTTGATACCGAATGATTAGGAACTTTGGTTACCCAACAGCGCTGATTTGCCTGTAAAGGACTGAGGGGGAGAGGTATTATCAGAAAAAGGATAACGTCATGTTTTTATGTTTTTCTACAATTCCTCCCTATTGCACAGCCTAAAGGTATCTGCTATAATCAATATGGTTAGTATCAGTATTTGCATTGAGCAAATAGAGTTAACTGTGTTTTCAAAGTGCCTGAGAGCCTGTGCTCCCAGGCGCTTTTTTGTCTTCTGCCTCTGACATAGAGGCACAGGAATTGAATGCCCAGGGGAACGATACCCTGGGGTAAGATGCCGCCGCAGTGCGGAACAAGACGCTCAGAGAAGTGATTCTCTGGGCGTTTTTTTATTATAGATCGGAGCTGTGAGGCTCCCCCAACTCTTTGATCGGGGAGCCAGCAGGCGCCTCGTATACATAGATATCAAAACAAAGGATGTGATGATCAATGGCGAGGAGCCGATTCAGCGCTTCCAAAATGAAGAAAGGAACTGACGATAGAAATGGATGTAATGAAGAAAAATGCTGAGGTGATCGGGCGGCTCCGGTATCCGCTCGCGGTCGGAATGCCTGCTTATATCCAGCAGCCGGACGGTGTGCTGAGAACGAGCAGCATCGTGAGCGTGGACGAAAGGACCGGTACGCATGTCCGGTTTGAGACCAAGAACACCAATCCCGACCGTGGTGTAGGCGGGAAGAGCAACTATCGGGGGAATTGCAGTCCGCGCCTGATCCACGATCTTATAGATCAGTTTGGTATTCAGGATATTTCAGATTATATGTGTGGATCCGGGACAACGGAAGACGTGGCCCGGCAGCGTGGCATCACCAGCCACTGCTATGACCTGAACCGCGGCTTCGATCTGCTGACGATGGATATCCCAGAGCGGAATAATTTTATCTTCTGGCATCCGCCGTATGGGGACATGGTCGTGTATGCAGGCTCGCAGTATTCCGCAAAGGAGGTCAAAGAAAAGTACGGCATTGATCCGATAAAGTCCGACCTTTCTCATATGAAAGACTGGGGACAATTTGGTACGTTACCCGGGCGTGGAGCGGCTATCTCTCTGGCAGGCCTCCAGAGCCATGAGCACTGATTTGAGGGCGGCACCCTCAAAACGCGATGATGCACCCGGTCAATAATGATACTTCTGTAACACGCAGCCCGGTCATGGGGAAGACGGGGAGACCGAGAGATCTATGGACCTGCAGCCACAGGCGCCAGGCAGGAACACGCCAATAAGAATTATGAATCAAAAACCGGTAGAGAGAGATACGGCATGAAATAAGGAGATGTCGTATTTGAGTAAGAGCGTACCAATATCAGAAAAATATCTTTTGACGCTGGAAGAAGCAGCAGCGTATTTTAATGTCGGCGAGAAGAAGCTGAGAGAGCTGACCGATGGCGAGAATTGCCCGTATGTTTTGTTTTGCGGAAGCAAACGATTGATCAAGCGGGTAAAGTTTCAAAATTACCTGTGCGTGGACGCAACGCTGTCCGTTACCATCCCGGAGAGCGTCGGCTTTGTCATGTCTGATATCTCCCTGCGCCTGGCCGACGGGGCGGAGCCCATGCTGACGACCGTTAACGATTGGTGGTCAGGCGCGCCGCTGGCGTCGGTGACGGTCGGCGAGGACGGCACATGCAGCAGTACATACTCCCTGGCGGACCTTGAGCAGGGCGGGCGGGGATCGAATACCGGGACCTGGCCAACAGCCCCTGTTACGCCGATCTGGAAATGGGCGAATTTTTCAAAGAAATACTGACCGGGTAATGTCCGTTGCTTGATTTTTGTCTTGACTTCTCCACCACGACGGAGTAAAGTTCGCTTTGCTCCGTCGTTTTTTATGTTGTGATACGGAAAGAGAGATGGTATTATGATCGGACTTGGCACGGTCCTCAACGCGGTTGGCATCGTGCTGGGCGGGCTGCTGGGGATGGCGTTCGGCCGGTTTTTGCCCAGGCGGGTCCAGGAAACGCTGAATATGGCCTGCGGCGTGAGCGTGCTGTTTCTGGGCGTGGCCGGGGCGATGGAGGGCATGCTGTCCATCAAAGACGGCGCCCTTGCCAGCGGCGGGACCATGATGATCGTGGGCAGTCTGGCCCTGGGCGGTCTGGTGGGGGAGCTCGTGGACCTGGAACGCCTCATTGAGCGCTTCGGCGAATGGCTGAAGGTCAAGACAGGCAACGCCAAAGAGCAGCGGTTCGTGGAGGGCTTCGTCACGGCGTCGCTGACCGTGTGCGTGGGGGCGATGGCCATCGTGGGCGCCATCGAGGACGGCATGTTCGGGGACTGGTCCATCCTGGCCGCCAAGGCAGTGTTGGACCTTATCATCGTGCTTGTGATGACCTGCTCGCTGGGGAAGGGCTGCATTTTCTCTGCCGTACCCGTGGCGCTTTTGCAGGGGGCGGTGACGGCCTTGGCCCGGTTCATCCGGCCCGTCATGACCGACGCCGCGCTGGCAAACCTCTCCACGGTCGGTTCTATCCTCATCTTCTGCGTGGGCCTCAACCTGGTCTGGGGCAAAAAGGTCCGGGTGGCGAACCTGCTGCCGGCGGTGCTGTTCGCGGTGGCGTTCGCGTTTTTGCCACTGTGAGGCATTGACAGGCCGGGAACAAAACGGTAATATCCTGTTGACAGCAACAAGGCGAACATGGAGGGTTGCCAGGTGAATATCCAGATATTTGGCAAGAACAAGTGCTTTGACACGAAGAAGGCCCAGCGGTACTTCAAGGAGCGGCGTATCAAGTTCCAGTACGTGGACATACAGCGATACGGTATGAGCCGGGGGGAGCTGACCAGCGTGAAAAACGCGGTGGGCCTGGCGCCCCTGAGCGACGCGCCGGAGGTGGGATATCTGGCCTACGACGAGGATAAACTGGAAAAGCTGCTGGACTGCCCGGAGCTTTTGAAAACGCCCATCGTGCGCAACGGCAAACAGGCCACCGTGGGCTACTGCCCGGACATCTGGAAAAATTGGGAGTGATACGATGAACATATTTGTCTACGGCAGCGGCGCCTGGGGCACGGCCCTGGCCATGCTTCTTTGCGACAACGGCCACGCCGTCACGCTCTGGACCCACGACCCGGAAAAGGCGGCGGCCATGGTCAGGACCCGGAAAAACCCCGCCCTGGCAGGATCTAGGCTGCCCAAAGAGCTGGCCGTCACCGCCGACCCGGCGGGGGCCGAGAGCGCGGAGCTGGTGCTGTTTGCCTCGCCTTCCAACATCCTGCGCCGCACGGCCCACACCGCCGCGCCCCATATCAAGCCGTGTACGGTGCTTGTCTCGGCGGCCAAGGGCATCGAGGCTGGCACGAACCTGCGCATGAGCCAGATCATCCGCCAGGAGGTGGGCAAGGACTGCCCTGTGGCGGCTTTATCCGGGCCCTCCCACGCGGAGGAAGTGTCCCGCCGGATGGCCACCGGCTGCGTGGCCGCCTGTGCCGACCGGGCTGTGGCGGAGCGGGTGCAGGCGGCTTTCATGAACGACATGTTCCGGGTCTACGTCAACCAGGACGTGGTGGGCGTGGAGCTTTGCGGCGCGGTGAAGAACGTGATCGCCTTGGGCTGCGGCGTCATTGACGGGCTGGGCCTGGGGGACAATGCCAAGGCGCTTTTCATGACCCGCGCCATGGCGGAGATCGCACGGCTCTGTCAGGCCGCCGGCGGCCAGCGCAGCACCTGTTCCGGCCTTGCCGGCATGGGGGACCTGATCGTCACCTGCCTTTCGCCCCACTCAAGGAACCGCCAGGCTGGCCTGCTCATCGGCCGTGGCGCACCGGTGGCGCTGGCCCTGCGGGAAGTAGGCGCGGTGGTAGAGGGCTATTACGCCGCCGCCAGCGTGAAGGAGCTGGGGGAGAAGCTGGGCGTGGAGCTGCCCATATGCCGGAGCGTGTACGGGCTTTTGTACGAGGACCAGGAGCCGGAGGAAGCGGGACGCCGCCTGATGCAGCGGGACCGCCGGAGCGAGTTCGACTATAATTGGGACAAAATATAATATGTATTGTGCGATAAGCGGTGCGCGGACGGCGTGCCGCTTTTTTTGAAACGATTGGGCCATTTACTGCGAATATATAAGTGAAGGGACGTGGACATACTGGCGCGGGAGCAGGAGCAAAAGTGGATACGGGCCATCGTGCGCCGCGGCGATAGGACGGCGGCGGACGCGCTGGTGCGGGCCCATTATGACGCCCTTTACGCCTATATCTGGCGGCAGGTGGGCCATGCGGAGGACGCCCTGGACCTGACCCAGGAGAGCTTCATCGCCGCCCTGCAAAGCCTTGGGTCATACGACAGGCGCAAGAGCGCCTTTCGCACCTGGCTTTACCACATCGCCAGCCACAAGATCATCGACCACCGGCGAAAGCGCCGGGTGATCACGGAGCCGTTGACGGAGGACATATCCGCGCCGGAGGATTTCACCGCCCTCGTCCACGACCGGGCGCTGTCCGCCCAGGCGGAAGAGCTGGTCCGCCGGGAGGACCCCTTGGAGCAGGAGATATTTCGCCTGCACGTTTACGGCGATTGCACTTTTCCCCAGATCGCCGCCGTCACCGGCCAGGCGGAGGCCAAGGTCAAGAGCCGGTATTACCGCCTTATAGCGCGGCTGAGAAAGGAGATGACCGACGATGCGTGACGCCGTTCCGTACCCGGACAGGGAGGCCAAAGAGCGCAGCATAACCGCCATTCTGGACGCCGGCGTCCCCGAACCCCGCCAGAGTTTTTGGGGCTTTCTGGCCGATGTGTTCCATTTTGAATGGCTGCCCATCGTGGGCTTTCAGGCCGTCGCGCTGCTCCTTGCGGGGCTTTACTTATACGGCGCGTCGAAAGATTTGAAGTATCTGCCTGTGTTTATCCCGTTGTTCATTCTGGCCGCTGTTCCCGCGCTGTTTCAAGGGCAATACTTTGGGACGAGCGAGATGGAGGCGGTGACCCGTTCTTCCGGGGCTAAGATCGTGCTGGCAAAGCTGGTCCTGGCTGGCGCGGCCGATCTCATATGCATGACCATGCTGCTGTGGCTGGAGGTCCGCCTGACCGGGAGCGTCCGGGACCTGGGGCGCATGATTTTATACTGCCTGGTGCCCTATCTGGTCTGCATGACCGTTCTTCTGCGCCTTATCCGGAGCGGGAGAAAAAACGGCATGACGCTGGCCGTTGTCGCGTCGCTGGGTTCGTGCCTTTTCTGGCGAATTTCCTCCCGTCTTGTTCCGGGATTATACGAACTGTCAGCGGTGGGGGTGTGGTTCGCCGCGTTCACCGTCTTCTCAGCGTTTTTTGCGCGGGAGATATGTTTACTCATCAAAGCCAACAAGGAGGGCAGAATGTATGGAACTGTCGTTTGACCGTCTGACAAAACACTACGGCAGCAAGATCGCCGTGGACCGGGTGAGCGCCGCGCTGACCCCCGGCGTCTACGGTCTCTTAGGCGCCAACGGCGCGGGCAAGACCACGCTCATGCGGATGCTGTGCGCAATTTTGGAGTCCACCTCCGGCGAGGTATTTTTCAACGGGGAAGAGGTGACGGGCATGGGCGCGGCGTACCGGAACGTGCTGGGCTATCTGCCGCAGGACTTTGGCTATTACCCCCACTACACCGCCGAGGAATTTCTCGCCTACATTGCCACGCTGAAGGGAATACCCCGTGGCACGGCCCAAAGCCGTATCCGGGAACTGCTGGGCACCGTGGGGCTGTCGGGCGCGGCAAAGAAAAAGCTGCGCACTTTTTCCGGCGGCATGAAACAGCGTGTGGGCATCGCCCAGGCTTTGCTAAACGACCCGAAGGTGCTTATCCTGGACGAGCCCACGGCGGGCCTGGACCCCAAGGAGCGGGTGCATCTGCGCAATCTTCTGGCGGACTACGCCGGGGACCGTATCGTGATACTGTCCACCCACATCGTGTCCGACGTGGAGGCCATCGCGGACCAGGTGTTCGTGATGAAAAACGGACAGTTTATTTTGCGGGGCACGGTCCCGGAGCTTGTCCGACAGGCCGGCGGCAAGGTCTGGGAGCTGACAGTACCCCGGGAGCAGGCCCGGTTCTGGCAGGAGGAGGTCACCGTGGCAAATTTCCGCCACGAGGGGGACAATGTGGTGCTGCGCATCATATCCGACCAGCGGCCCTCGGAATTGGCCGTGACATGCAAGGCGACGATGGAGGACCTGTATCTCTATCATTTTGGCGGGGAGGCGTGACATGGAGCTTTTTCGATTGGAACACAAAAAACTGTGGCGCAAGACCAGCGTGCGGGTCTGCGTGTTACTTTGCTTTGCCTATGTGGTGCTGTTCGGCGGCTTTCTCTCTTACCAGTGGTTCGAGTTTGGCAGCTCCAATGATGTCACCAGCGCTTTCGGCAACCGTTTCGATGGTTGGACAGAGATACGTGCCAGCCAGGCCCAAGCGGCCCGGTACGGCGGTCTGCTCACGGACGAGTCTTTCCGGCAGATGGTGTCGGACCTACAGCAATACGACGCCGCAGGAATGGAAAGCGGGCTGGGACGCAGCGAGCGGACCCTGCTCAACGGCTGGCTCAGCCAGCTCTATCCGGAGCTGGAGGAGCAGGACCGGGGGCTCTACTCCGTCCTGATGGCCTACTATGTGGACACGTCGCAACTAACGGATTTTTACGCCCGGCGGGACGCGGTGCTGGAAGATTTTCTGCACAGCCAAGGTCAGTGGACCGGACCGGAGGGGGAACTGCTGAGAGGGATGGACGCCCAGGTGGAAAAGCCCTTCCGATATCAGTGGATAAGCGGCTGGCAGAAGGTGCTGGGTGATGCGTTGCCGGATTTGGGCATAGTCATGGCCCTGTTCCTTGCCATTATCCTCTCGCCGACTTTCGCGGGGGAGTGGCGCAACAACACCGCGCCGCTGCTGCTGACCACGGACGGGGGCTGGCGTCGCCTGGCGCTGGCAAAGATCCTCAGCGGCCTGACCTTCGCGGCGGAGTTATTTGCGCTTCTGGCCATAGGCGGCGTCACGGCACAGCTTATCTTTCTGGGCACCAGCGGGTGGGATATGCCCGTCCAGACCATGAAGCTTTTAGCCGTGGCCCCGTGGAATATGCTGCAAGCGGAGATATACGAATACGGTTTTACCCTGCTTGGCGTCATCGGCTACGCCGGGGTGGTGCTGCTCCTGTCGGCGCTGGTCAAAAGCAATGTGCTGGCGCTGCTATTGAGCCTGGCGGCGGTGTACGGGCCGGTGGTGGCCGCTCAGTACCTGCCCATGGGTGCGCAGAAAGCGCTGGAACTGCTCCCCTTGGTAGGCAGCGCATCGGACATATTCCGCACGAATACCTTCCATCTCTTCGGAAAGTACATCTGGTCGCCCTATCTGCTCATCACCGTCCCATTCCTTATCGGCGTCGTGTGCGTCCCATTTGCCATTTTGAAATGGTCCCGGCGGCAAAAAGCGTAACGCCGCCGCACAACAAAAAACCGCCTCCCCGACGGGGAGGCGGAACTTTTTGCATTATATCAGATGAAGTTCAGCGCCAGAGTCAGCGCCACGAACACCAGCGCGACCCACTTGGTCATCTTCGCCAGCTTGGCGTCCCATGTTTTGGCCTTTGTCTTGGTCATGAACGTGTCCGCGCCGCCGGCGATGGCGCCGGACAGGCCGGAGCGCTTGCCGCTCTGGAACAGGATGACGATGATCAGGAACAGGCAGGAGATAAGATGCAATATCGAGATGGCAATGGTCATAACAGTTTCACCCTTTTTCAAAATTAGCTAAACTAATATAGCACACCTGTCCCATGAAATCAAGCCTTTTTTACCAATTTTTCATTTTTTCCGCCGCTTGCGCGAACGGTCGTGATGGCCTTATAATGGGAGACGAGGTGCGATATGGAATTTCTCTATTTAGATAAACGCGTGGCTGTCTGCGTCAAGCCGGCGGGGGTGCTGTCCACCGACGAGCCGGGCGGCATGCCGGACCTGATACGGCAGGCTCTTGGGGACGCGCACGCCTGTGTGCGCACGGTCCACCGGCTGGACCGTGTGGTCGGCGGCGTCATGGTGTTCGCCCGGTCTGTCTACGCGGCCCGGGAACTGAGCCGCCAGGTCCGGGACGGCCAGTTTGAAAAAGAGTACCTGGCCGTGGTCCACGGTGTCCCGGAACCAGCGCGGGGCAGGATGGAGGACCTTCTGCGCCGGGACACGCTTGCGCGCAGGACGTATATCGCCGACGGTCCCGGCAAGGACGTGCGTCCGGCCGTGCTGGAATACGAGACGCTGGCCAGCCGCCAGGGATTGAGCCTTGTGCGCGTAAAGCTGCTCACCGGCCGGACCCATCAGATACGCTGCCAGTTCGCCAGCCGCGATTTGCCTCTGGTGGGGGACAAAAAATACGGCGGCGGCGCTGCCCCCTGCGACATTGCATTGTGGTCGCATAAAGTCCGGTTTATGCACCCCGAGACAGGGGAGAAGATGGAGTTTACGCAGCCGATACCGTATGTTTATCCGTTTTTCCTGTTTTTGGGCGAATAATCGATGTATGTTCCGTCCTTGCGACCATTTTTGCTTTTGAGAATATACATTTTAATTATTTCAGCTGCCCTGGGCTGACGCCGAAGCACTCCCGAAATGCCCGGAAGAAGGTGGAGTATTCCTCGAAGCCGCTGTCGGCCGCGGCCTTGCTGGCGTCCACGCCGGTGCGGATGAGCTGGGCGGCGTACAGCAGCCGCCGCTGGCGCACGTAGGCGTGGACGGTGGTGCCGGTCTGTGCCTTGAACAGCCGCATGAAGTGATACTTGCTCAGATAGACCCGCTCGGCCAGCTCCTCCGCGGTCAGGGGACGGCTGAGGTTTTCCTGAATGTAGGACAGGGTCTCGGCGATCTTTGGGTCGTATTGGGGGCTTGGGTCCGGCTGCTGGCTGCCGCCGCTGAGGGAGACGCGGTTGATGAGGATGAGAAGCTGCATCACCAGCGTGTCCCGCAGGGTCTGTGCGCCGAACTGGCCGTCGTCGCCGGCCCTTTCCAGCGCGGCCAGCAGCGCGCCCAACGACTGCGCGTCCTGCTGACCGGGGGAGAGCCTGTACTGGCCCTGCTTGTCGGCCCGCTCGAAGCAGCCCGTCAGCGCCGCCTCCGGCGATGCCCGCTCGATAAACTGCCGGTCCAGATACAGAATGACCCGCTCGTACGGCTTTGACTGGTCGATCAGCGCCTTGTGTATCACATGATGCTGGATGAGCAGAATGTCCCATGGCCGCAGGGCGTATGTCTGGCTCTCCACCAGATAGTTCACGTTCCCGGCCAGCAATATGACGATCTTGTCGAACTCGTGGAAGTGGAAGTCCCGCTCCTGTCCGGCGGTGTCCCGCAGGTGGAACAGGTGATAGTTCTCGGTGAGGTAGCCCTCCCGGCTGTAGCTGCTGCGCATGATATGCCCCCCTGTCAGACCGGAAAACAGCATACCGCATTTTTTGCATGATAGCAAGTGCATTTTGCGTCCCGCATTGCGGTTTTGAAAACACCTGCCTGTCGGCTCGTGGCAGGGACCGAAAAAATTTTTTGCCCGCCGTTTGGGAGATACTAATATAAATATTACAAAAATTACGAAAATCCAGCGTTTCCAGGACTTTGCGGCCCTTTTTCAGCGCAACAAAATATTGTCACACAAATTATTGACAGCCACAACATCTTGTGCTAATATTGATTCCGCTGGCGTTATGTAACCACACGCTATGCCCCAGAGAAAGAGGAGAAGAGGTCGTTACCCATGAAGATCATCAAGAGAAACGGTTCCGAGGTCACCTTCGATATAACGAAGATCATCGCCGCTGTCAGCAAGGCCAACGACGTGGTGGACGAGGATATGCGCATGACCGCCACCCAGATACGCCGCATCGCGGATTCGGTGGAGAAGGCCTGCGTGGAGCTGGGGCGCTCTCCCTCCGTGGAGGAGATACAGGACATGGTGGAGGAGCAGATCATGGCCCACGGCGCCTATGAGGTCGCCAAGCGGTACATCACCTACCGGTACACCCGGAGCCTTGTCCGCCAGTCCAACACCACGGACGACAAGATACTGTCCCTGATCGAGTGCAACAACGAGGAAGCCAAGCAGGAAAACTCCAACAAGAACCCGGTCGTCAACTCCACCCAGCGGGACTATATGGCCGGCGAGGTCAGCCGGGACATCACCAACCGTCTGCTGCTGCCCAAGGAGATCGTCCAGGCCCACGAGGAGGGCATCATCCACTTCCACGACGCGGACTACTATGCCCAGCACATGCACAACTGCGATCTGGTGAATCTGGAGGACATGCTGCAAAACGGCACCGTCATCACCGACACCCTGATCGAGCGGCCTCACAGCTTTGCCACCGCCTGCAACATCGCCACCCAGATCGTGGCCCAGGTGGCCTCCAACCAATATGGCGGCCAGTCCATCTCCCTGGCGCACCTGGCGCCCTTTGTCCAGGTCAGCCGTGAGAAGATCCGCGCCATCGTCCGGGACGAGATCAGCACCCTTGGGGTGGTCCCCACCACCGAGCAGGTGGACCAGATCGTGGAAAAGCGTCTGCGGGAAGAGATCCGCCGCGGCGTGCAGACCATCCAGTATCAGGTGGTGACCCTTCTGACCACCAACGGACAGGCCCCCTTCGTCACCGTGTTCATGTACCTGAACGAGGCCAAGAGCGAGCGGGAGAAGAAGGACCTGGCCATCATCATCGAGGAGACCCTGCTGCAGCGCTACCAGGGCGTGAAGAACGAGCAGGGCATCTGGGTGACCCCCGCGTTCCCCAAGCTCATCTACGTGCTGGAGGAGGACAACGTGGAGGAGGGCACGCCTTACTACTACCTGACCCGGCTGGCCGCCAGGTGTACCGCCAAGCGGATGGTCCCCGACTACATCTCCGAGAAGAAGATGCTGGAGCTGAAGGGCGACGTGTACACCTGCATGGGCTGCCGCAGCTTCCTGACCCCGGACCGCTTCACCGACGCGGGCGTGGGCAACATCGCCAACGCCGGCAACTACGAACCGGGCAAGCACAAGTACTATGGCCGCTTCAACCAGGGCGTGGTCACCATCAACCTGCCGGACGTGGCCCTTTCCTCCGGCGGCAACCTGGACAAGTTCTGGAAGATCTTCGACGAGCGGCTGGAGCTGTGCCACCGGGCGCTGCGCTGCCGCCACGAGCGGCTGAAGGGCACGCTGTCCGACGCGGCCCCCATCCTGTGGCAGTACGGCGCGCTGGCCCGCCTTCAAAAGGGCGAGCCCATCGACAGACTTCTCTATAACGGCTACTCCACCATCTCCCTGGGCTACGCGGGGCTTTACGAGTGCGTCAAGTACATGACCGGCAAGAGCCACACCGACCCCGCCGCCACGCCTTTCGCCCTGGAGATCATGCAGAAGATGAACGACAAGTGCCGCCAGTGGAAGACGGCGGAGAACATCGACTACTCCCTGTACGGCACGCCCTTGGAGAGCACCACGTACAAGTTTGCCAAGTGTCTGCAAAAGCGCTTCGGCGTCATCGAGGGCATCACCGACAAGGGCTATATCACCAACTCCTACCACGTCCACGTGACGGAGCAGATCGACGCCTTCACCAAGCTCAAGTTCGAGGCCCAGTTCCAACATCTCTCTCCCGGCGGCGCCATCAGCTACGTGGAGGTGCCGGACATGCAGAACAACCTGGAAGCCGTGCTGCAGGTGATGAAGTTCATCTACGACAACATCATCTACGCGGAGCTGAACACCAAGAGCGACTACTGCCAGGTCTGCGGCTGGGACGGGGAGATCGAGATCGCCGAGGACGACGGCAAGCTGGTCTGGCGCTGCCCCCGCTGCGGCAACACCGACCAGAACAAGATGAATGTGGCCCGGCGCACCTGCGGGTACATCGGCACCCAGTTCTGGAACCAGGGCCGCACCCAGGAGATCAAAGACCGGGTCCTGCACCTGTAAGCCGTCATGCACTACGGTCAGATCAAAAACTGCGATATCGCCGACGGCGTGGGCGTGCGGGTGACGCTGTTCGTGTCCGGCTGCACCAACCGCTGCCCCGGCTGCTTCCAGCCGGAGACCTGGGACTTCGACTACGGCGAGGAATTTACCCTCAAGACCGAGGGGCGGATATTGGGTCTGCTGGCCCCGGACTACATCAACGGCCTTACCCTGCTGGGCGGCGACCCCTTCGAGCCGGAAAACCAGCGGGCGCTGGTACCATTCCTGCGGCGGGTGAAGGCCCTGTACCCCCAAAAGACTGTCTGGGCCTATACGGGCTATGAGTACGACGACCTGCTGCGCATCGGCAAGCACCCCCGCTGCGAGGTCACGGACGAGATGCTGGGCATGATCGACGTGCTGATCGACGGCCCCTTCGTGGAGCGGCTGAAGGACATCAGCCTCCGGTTTCGCGGCTCGTCCAACCAACGGCTCATCGACATGAACGCCACCCGCAAGGCGGGCAGGATCGTCCTGTGGAGCGACTGGAGCGAGAGAACGTAAAACACACAGAGCATACCGCCAGCCCTCTCCGACCCGGGGAGGGCTGACTTTATGAGGTGAAAACATGGAAATAAATTATCTTGAGCGGGAGCTGACCGTCCAGTCCAGCCAGGCGGACCCCCAGGGGCGCCTGTCCATCCCCGCGCTGTTCGACCTGTTCATGGACCTGGCCTCGTCCCATGCGGAAAAGCTGAACGTGGGCTTTGACGCCATGCACGGCCGCCGGGCCTACTGGGTGGCGGTGCGCACCCGTCTGCGTCTTCCGGGACAGCGGCCCAGGCTGGGGGAAATAATAACGGCCCGGACCTGGCCGGGCGCGCCCAAGGCGGTGAAGTGCGACCGGTTCTATACCGTCGCCGGAGACGGCGTGGTCCTGGCGGAGGGCCGCACCGAGTGGGTGGGCCAGAACATCGACACGGGCCGGGTGATGAAGGTGGCTGACTTCGGCTACCCCCTGTGGATGGAGCACCGCCCGGAGCGGGTGTGCGACGAGCCATTCACCCGCTTTCGGGAACAGCCGGACCCGGCGAACCTCTGCCAGCGCTATACAGTCGGCTCCCGGGACATCGACATGGGCCAACACATGAACAACGTGGCCTATATCCGCATGCTGCTGGGCACGTTCACCGTGGCGGAGCTGGAGAATATGGACATCGCCGAGGCGGAGGTGTCCTATTCCATGGCCTGCCGGGAGGGGGAGGAGCTGTCCGTCTACCGCCGCCTGGACGACGAGGGCTGGCACTTCCTGGTGCAAAAGCCCGACGGGACCACCGCCGTGCAGCTTGCCCTGCGCCTGCGAAAATAACGGGCTTTTGCCAGGGGACGGATATCCCCCTCGCGCCGCAGTTGAAAACGGGCCAATGACGCTTTCGCGTCCTAAAGAAAATCCGTATTAGAATCCGTGGACTTTTTTGCCCTCTTTTGTATACTTAATGCAAAAGGGGTAGTAAATATGCCGGAGATAGACGCATTGGCCAAACGGCTAAAGCGATATAGACAAGCAGTCCACAAAACACAGTTTGAGTTTTCCTCGGAAATAGGGATAAGCGAAGAAGAATTGAGTCTGTTGGAACGGAGGAAAACAGACCCAAAACTGAGCACGATCCAGCTGATCGCGTCGTGCATGGACGTCACGGTCTCACAATTGCTGAATATAGAGGATGATAAGACGGCATGGATGAAGTAGTTCTTCAAATCTACGATTTGCTGTATCAGCTTGGAGTCACTGCCAGATATGTCGGATTCTTTTACGTGTCGTATGCGTTACAGCTTTGCGTAAAACAGCCGGAACGGCTGCAGCTCGTCACAAAGTGGGTATACCCGGACGTGGCAAGGCAGTATGATACAAATTGGAGAGCCGTTGCGAGAGATATAACAACGGTGGGCAATGTGATCTGGAAGCAAAACCGCCCCCTGTTGGAGAAGCTGGCCCGCCGGCCGTTAAAGAAAAAACCGGAAAACACGTAGCTGCTGGCGATCCTTGTTTCAGGACTGTCCCCACCGGACCCGGAACGGGTGAAGGAACAGGGCGTGGGCGTATGGGATCGCGTGAACACAAAATAGAAACAGTCGGGACGAATATCGTCCCGACAGCGTTTTATGCCATACAAAAAGCCCCGCAAGCGCCGAAAAACAGTACTTGCGGGGCTTTACACTTAGGGCTCCCATCGCAAACCAGCGGAGCGTTTGCGATGGGAAAAGGAAGAAGAGCTTTGACCGATGGAGGGACCTCGCTTGCGAGGTTTCGACATCTTCAAAGCTCTTCTGACGCTGGTCGGAGTGAGGTGACTTGAACACCCGACCTCCTGGTCCCGAACCAGGCGCGCTACCAACTGCGCTACACCCCGAAATCAAATCTGTCCGCTCCGCGGACACCTTGTTCCCCCTTGGGGCCCCCACGCGGCACGCCTGTCGCGTGGGGAGAAGGAGGAAGTTTTCCGACCGATGGAGGGGACCCGCTTGCGGGGCCCCGACATCCTCGGGAAACTTCCGACGCTGGAGCAGGTGAAGGGAATCGAACCCTCGTATTCAGCTTGGGAAGCTGATGTTCTGCCATTGAACTACACCTGCAGGGCTTTAAGATTATAGCACCCTCCCGCGCAGATTGCAAGCATAAAATTCCAGCCCGCACATAGCTTGTACGGGAGGGGATGCCAATGACATATCACCGGCTGATGATCGCGGCGGCGCTGTTTCTGGCCGCCACATGCCTGAAGATCTATCTGCCCGAGCAGGGAGCGCCGGCGCTGGCGGCGGTGCGTCAGACCATCGACGCGGACGCCTTCGCGCTGCCGCTGCCGGAGGGAGCGATTGCGTGGCTGGACTGGAGCTGACGGTCAGTCCGGGGTTCCTGCTGCTGGCCGCGTCGGTGTACTTTGCCGGAGGACTGGGTGCGCTGGCGGCATTCTGGGCGGCGGCGCTGGCCCATGAGCTGGGGCACCTGGCGGCCATGTTCGTCGCTGGCGCGTCCATCCGCGGCGTGCGCTTCACGGCCTGCGGCCCGGTGATCGAGTACGGCGGTGTGCTGGACCGGCGGCAGGAGATGGGCATTCTGGCGGCGGGACCGATGGCGGGACTTTTTTTCGCGGTGCTGTGCTTCATCACGGACATCCCGTTTCTGTGCTACACCGGCGCCATCGCCCTTTTGGCGGCCATGTTCAACCTGCTGCCCGTGCTGCCCATGGACGGGGGACGGCTTGCCCGGTACGCGCTGGAAACGGCGTTTTCCGAGCGGACGGCGGCCAGCATTTTGCGCGTGACGGGTTCGCTTTGCGCCCTGGGCGTATTCGCCACAGGCGTGTACATACGCTCCATCGCGGCGGCCGCGGCGGGGATCTGGATGGCGGCACTTGCCAATTTCCCGCAATTGCGGTAAACTGGCGGCATGGAAATGAACGAAAAGATCGACGCCCTGCTCCGGCAGGTACAGCGTCCCGCCCGTTACGTGGGCGGCGAGTACAACCAGATCGTCAAGGACAAGAGCCAGGTGGACGTGCGGGTGGCCTTCTGCTTCCCGGACACCTACGAGATCGGCATGTCCAATCTGGGGATGAAAATTTTATACGGCATCATGAACGACATGCCCGGCGTCTGGTGCGAGCGGGTGTTTGCCCCCTGGGGGGATATGGCGGAGAAGCTGCGCGCCGAGCGCATCCCGCTTTGGGCGCTGGAGAGCGGCGACGGGCTGGGGGACTTCGACGTGATCGCCGTGTCCATCGGCTACGAGATGGCCTACACCACCGTGCTGGACATGCTGGACCTGGGCGGTATCCCCCTGCGGGCGGCGGACAGGCCGGGCCTTGCGCACATGGTGATGGCCGGCGGCGGGTGCATGTGCAACATCGAGCCCATGGCGGACTTCTTCGACCTGTGCTTTCTGGGCGAGGGGGAGGACGTGGACCGGGAGGTGCTGGAGCTTTATCAGACCGCCAAGCGGGAGAACTGGGACAAGCCCCGGTTTCTCCGTGCGGCGGCCCGGATCGAGGGCGTGTACGTACCCAGCCTCTACGACGTTGCCTACAACGCCGACGGGACCGTGGCGTCCGTCACGGCGAAAGACGGCGCGCCGTCAAGGGTCCGCAAGCGCATCGTGGAGGACTTCGACGGCTGTTACTATCCCACCGCGCCGGTGGTGCCCTCCACGGAGATCGTACACGACCGGGTGAGCCTGGAGGTATTCCGTGGCTGCATCCGGGGCTGTCGGTTCTGCCAGGCGGGGCACACCAACCGCCCGGTCCGCTCCCGCAGACCGGAGACCCTGCTGCGGCTGGGGAAGGAGACCTTGGAGAACACCGGCTATCAGGAGCTGAACCTTTCCAGCCTGAGCACCAGCGACTACCGGGACCTGTCGGCCCTGTGCGACGGGCTTTTGGACTACTGCCGGCCCCGGGGCGTCAGCCTGAGCCTGCCCAGTCTGCGGGCGGACAACTTCTCCATGGACATCATGCAGCGGGTCCAGCAGGTGCGCAAAAGCGGCCTGACCTTTGCCCCGGAGGCAGGCACACAGCGGCTGCGGGACGTGATCAACAAGAATGTCACGGAGGAGGACCTCTTAAATTCCTGCCGGGTGGCCTTTGCGGGCGGCTGGAACGGCGTAAAGCTCTACTTCATGCTTGGTCTGCCCACGGAGACGGACGAGGACGTTCTGGGCATCGCGGAGCTTGCCAAAAAGGTCTGGTGGACCTGGAAGCAGCACGCGGCCAATAAGGCCCGGGGCGTGCGCATCACCGTGAGCACGTCGGAGTTTATTCCGAAGCCCCACACGCCCTTCCAGTGGGAGGCGCAGGTGAGCCGGGAGGAATACCTGCGCCGGGTACACCTGCTGGCGGACGCGCTGGCCCGGACGAAGGCCGTCACGTACAATTGGCACGACGCCGAGATGAGCTACGTGGAGGCGGCCCTGTCCCGTGGCGACCGGCGCATGAGCGCGGTCATCGAGCATGTCTGGCGGCAGGGGGGACGGCTGGAGAGCTGGAGCGAGTATTTTTCGCTGGACCGCTGGCTGGCGGCGTTCCCGGCCTGCGGCCTGGACATGGACTTTTACGCCACACGGGAGCGGCCTCTGGATGAGCTTTTGCCCTGGGAGCACATGGACTGCGCCGTGAGCCGCCGGCATTTGGAGCGGGAGCGTGCGCGGGCATACGAGGGCGTTTTGACCCCGGACTGTCGGGCGGGCTGCTCCGGCTGCGGGGCGTCGAGCCTTTTGCGGGAGGGCGTGTGCCGTGGATAAGCTGCGTTTGAAATTTGCCAAGACTGGCCGGGCGGTGTACATCTCCCACCTGGACCTGATGCGCACCATGCAGCGGGTATTCTCCCGTGCGGGCGTGCCGCTCAAATACAGCGAGGGGTTCAACCCCCACGCGAAGATCTCCATCATCCTGCCCCTGACCGTGGGTACGGCCAGCCAGTGCGAGTATATGGATTTTGCCCTGGCTGATGACCGGGACCTGGGGCCGCTGCCGGCGGCGCTGAACCCCTATATGCCCGAGGGCATCCGGGCGTTGGAGGCGTACCAGGCCCCCTGCAAGGGCGCGGAGCTGCGCTGGCTGCGGCTGGCGGGCCTCATGAAGGGCGGTCGGGACGCGGCATATTACACGGACTTTTTCGCCCAAAGCTCTATCATGGTCCGGCATCGGGCCAAGCGGGGCGTGCGCACCGACGACATCGCCCCGTCCATCAAACTGGCCCGCTTCACGGACACGGCCGGCGGGGTGGAGGCAGAGCTTATCTTACACGCCCAGGAGCCCACCGTCAGCCCGGAGCTGATGATGGCGGCCCTGGGGGATGACGCCCCGGCCTGGTTCCGCTTCACCCGCCTGGAGGCGTATAAGGAGGACATGACCCCGTTCCGGTGACGGGAGCAATGCATACAGTACCCCGGCAAAGCGTACACTTTGCCGGGGTACTTTTGACGCCGGTATTTAGACATCGGGGAGGATTTGCCTATTTATTCTCCCCGAGGGAACGTGTTATCATTTCCTCCAGCGACCCGCGCTGGAGCTGGGCGATACGGCACAGGTCCGGCAGCACGTCCTCCCGCATGCCCAATGCCAGCCACTTGGAGGCCGCGCCGAAGGCCAGACAGGCGTAGTATCGGTTCAGCACGTGCCAGTCGTCCTCCGGCAGACGCCGTCCGTTCAATATGGCGGTCAGCTGCACCTGGACCAGGTGCTCGCACACGGCCCACATGTACTGCTCGCATATGACCCGGCTGGCGGAGTCGTAGATATGCTGGACGGCCCGCTTTTTTTCCAGCGCGGCCCGGATGAGGTCGGCCACGCAGTCCGCCAGCGTATCCGCGGTGGGATGGCGCCGGATGATGGCCTCGGCCTCGTCGTCCGCGATCTCCTCGATGAGCTCGGGGATACCCTGATAGTGGTAATAGAACGTGTTGCGGTTGATACCGCACGCGGTCACGATATCCTTTACGGTGATCTGGGACACCGGACGTTCGTCCAGGAGCCGGATCAGCGCCATTTTGATGGCGTTTCGGGTCTCGTTTGCCATGGGAGCCTTCCTTTGCGTGATATCCTGCCTGAGCATGCGCATAAGGATATAGGATTTTCCCACGATTGTCAACTTACAAAAACTAATAGCATTGAGAGGTAGCAAGTACATGAAAAAAGTAGGCAAGGGCATCGTCCGCCTGCGCATCCCGATCCTGATCCTCAGCCTTTTGCTGCTGATCCCGGCGGGGTGGGGCTATCTGCACACCCGGGTCAACTATGATATCCTCTATTACCTGCCCGGCGACATCGAGACCATGCAGGGCCAGGATATCCTGCTGCGGGACTTTGGCAAGGGCGCGTACGCGCTGTTCGTGGCCGACGGGCTGACGGACCATGAGGCGGCGGAGCTGCGGGAAAAGCTGACCGAAGTGGACCACGTGGCGGACGTGATCTGGTACGACAGCTTTGTGGACGACTCCATCCCCCAGGAGCTTCTGCCGGACAATATCTACGACGCGTTCCACTCGGACAACGGCACGCTGATGGCCATTTTCTTTGACTCGTCCACCTCGGCCGACGTGACCATGGACGCCATCAACGAGATACGGTCTGTGGCGGGCGAGCAGTGCTTTTTGAGCAGTATGTCCGCCATCGTCACCGACACGAAGGCGTTGGTGGAGCAGGAGCTTTTCTGGTATGTGCTCATCGCCGTTATCCTGTCCTGCGTGGTGCTGGCGGTGACCATGGACTCCTGGATGGCCCCGGTGCTGTTCATGTTGAACATCGGCATGGCCATCGTGTATAATATGGGGACCAACGTGTTCAAGGGGGAGATATCCTTCATCACCATGAGCCTGGCCGCTGTGCTGCAGCTGGGCGTGACCATGGACTACTCCATCTTCCTTTGGAACAGCTACTTTGAGCAGCGCCAGACCTGCCCGGACAAGTCGGAGGCCATGGCCCGGGCCATCGCCGCCACCATCACCTCCGTAGCCGGCTCGTCCCTGACCACCATCGCGGGATTTGCGGCGCTGTGCTTCATGACCTTCACCCTGGGCCTTGACCTGGGCGTGGTCATGATAAAGGGCGTGGTGTTCGGCGTGGTCAGCTGCGTCACGATTTTGCCCGCGCTGATCCTGACCTTCGACCGGGCCATCCAGAAGACACGGCACAGGCCCCTCACCTTCAACGGCGACAGATTCGCTGACCTCGTGCTCAAGCACCGCAATATCGTGGCCGTGCTCCTGCTGCTGCTCTGGATACCGGCCATTTACGGCGACACCCATGTGAAGGTCTATTACAAGCTGGACGAGAGTTTGCCGGACTATCTGCCCTCCGTACAGGCCAACCAGGTCCTGGACCGGGACTTTGACATGAACTGCATCCACCTTGTCCTGGCGGACAGCGACCTGGAAGCCCAGGACGCCAAGGCCATGCTGGACGAGATGGAGGCCGTGGACGGCGTGCAGTTCGCCCTGGGCGGGGACAGTCTGGTGGGCTCGGTGATACCTAAGGAGTTTCTGCCCGACGAGCTGACCGAGACCCTCTCCAGCGGCGGACACCAGCTGATGCTCGTAAGCTCCGCCTATCCCGTGGCCAGCGATGAGGTCAACGCCCAGGTGGAGGAACTTCAGGACATCATCAAGCGCTACGATCCCACCGCCATGCTCATCGGCGAGGCCCCCTGCACAAAGGACCTGATCAACATCACGGACCGGGACTTCCAGGTGGTCAGCGCGGTATCCATCGCCGCCATCTTTGTGCTGATATTGCTGGTGCTGAAGAGCTTCGCGCTGCCCTTCATTCTGGTGCTGGTGATAGAGCTTGCCATCTACATCAACATGGGCGTGTCTTATTTCACCGGCACGACGCTGCCCTTCATCGCGTCCATCGTCATCGGCACCATCCAGCTTGGCGCCACGGTGGACTACGCCATCCTCATGACGAACCGGTACCAGCGGGAGCGGGCCAGCGGTCTGGACAAGACGCAGGCCGTCAGGTCGGCGCTGTCCGCCTCCTGCCACTCGGTGCTCACCAGCGCCCTGGGATTCTTTGCGGCGACCGTGGGCGTGGGCGTTTATTCCGACGTGGACCTGATCGGCGCTCTGTGCATGCTCATGGCCCGCGGCGCGCTCATCAGCATGGCCGTGGTGCTGCTTTTGCTGCCGGCGCTGCTGGTGACGTTCGACAAAGTGATTCAAAAAACAAGCTGGGGAAAAAATCATCATAAGACGGAGGTATCATCATGAACAGGAAACTGCATCGTTTCATTTCTCTCGCGCTGGTATTGTGCGTGATGACCGCTTGCGCTTTATGCGGCGGAGCGGCCCGCGCCGCGTCCGGTGACGACGCCGACCTGGAAGGCACGGACGAGCTGGTCGAGACCGCGTCCGGTCTGCTGCCCACCGACGGTACGGACGCCGGGAAAGAGGAGACGGTCTACGTGATCGCGGACGCCGAGGGCACGCCCACCCGCTCCATCGTCAGCGCGTGGCTGAAAAACCCGGACGGAGCGGACACCCTGACCGACAAGGCGGACCTTTCCAACATCCGCAACACAAAAGGCGACGAGACCTTCACTCAGGACGCGGACGGCAACATCGTCTGGGCCGCCGCCGGCAGCGATATCTATTACCAGGGCGACTCCGACGCCGCGCTTCCCCTGACCGTACACGTGAGCTATACGCTGGACGGGCAGGACGTGACGGCCCAGGAGCTTGCCGGCGCTTCCGGCCACCTGGTCATGACGTTCACCTATGAGAACAACACCGCCACCACCCGCGAGATAAACGGCGAGACCGTCACCGTCTACCAGCCCTTTGCGGCGGTCTCCTGCGCCGTGCTGAACGGTGACAAGGTCACCAACGTTGAGGTCACCAACGGCAAGCTGGTGAACCTGGGCGACCAGCTCATCGTGGCCGGTGTCGCCATGCCCGGTCTGAAAGAGAGCCTGGGTCTGGATGAGCTCAAGGACGCCGACGGCGACCCGCTCACCATCGACATCCCGGAGGAAGTGGTCGTGTCCGCGGACGTGACGGATTTCTCCCTGATGACCACCCTGACGCTTGTAGAAAATAACCTGCTGGGGGACTTGGACCTGGACAATGTGGACAGCTTCGACGAGCTGGAGGGCTCCATGGACGAGCTGACGGACGCCTCCACCCAGCTGGCGGACGGGTCATCGGACCTGTACGACGGAGCCACGGCCCTGGCCGACGGTGCGGGCTCGCTGACCTCCGGCGCTGTGGAGCTTTCTGACGGCGCGGCCACGCTGGCGGCCAACATGACCAGTCTCTATAACGGCCTGGTGACCCTCCAGAACGGCGCTGTCGCCCTGGCCGGCGGCCTGGACACCATGCAGACCCAGGTGGCGGACCTGCCTGCCGGCACCCAGGCGCTTCTGGACGGCGCGCAGAACCTGAAAACCGCCCTGACCGGCCAGGTCAAGCCCGGCGCGGAGGCCATCCAGACCGGTGCGCAGACGGTCTCCGAGACCCTGCGCGGCACGTTCAAGACAGGCGCGGCCCAGATGCAGACCGGCGCGGACGCCATCGCCAAGGGCGCCAGGAGCAACGATGCGGCGGACCCCGGCATCTATGAGGCCGCGGGCGCGATCGCCGCCGGCGCGACCCAGGTCAAGGAAGGGCTGACGAACACGCCGGACCTGACCGGCTCGCTGAGCGCGGCGGCCGAGGCGCTGGCCAAGTCCACGGAATTTAATAACAGCGTCAAGACTGCGCTGACCGCGCTGGCATCCGCCGAGAACCTCACGGCGGAGCAGAAGACGGCGATCCAGAACGCGCTTGGGGCGATCGAAGGCAGCAACCTCTACCTGAGCGCCGTCAATGCCGGCCTGAGCGGCGTCACCATGCCGGACACCTCCGCCGCCGTCGCGGCCATGGACGCGATCATCGCCGGCGCCGCCGGTATCCAGAGCGGGGCGGAGAAGATCGCCGCCGGCGCCAGGAGCGGCAGCGCGGAGGCTCCGGGTCTCTATGAGGCGGCGGGCGCTCTGGCGGCCGGGGCCGAGCAGTTGGCCACGGACGGCTCCGACGCTCTGGCCACCGGGGCGGAACAGCTTGCCGCCGGTGTGGATACCATGGTCTCCGGCAACGAGGGGGACAACCTGAACGCGCTGATCGGCGGTCTGGAGACCCTGAACGCCAGCAGCCAGACGCTGGTGGACGGCGTGGCCCAGCTTTCCTCCGGCGCGGACGCGCTGAACGCGGGCGCGGCTACCGCCGTGAACGGCGCCTGGCAGCTTTCCGAGGGCGCGGACACTTTGGCCGCCGGCACCCAGACCCTTTCCAGCGGCGCGCAGGAGCTGTCCGACGGCATCGGCCAGGTGGTGGACGGCGCTTCCGACCTGATGGAGGGCATGGACAAGTTTGACGAGGAGGGGATCCAGGCCCTGTCCGATCTGGTCAAGGGCGACGCCCAGGGCTTCTTCGACCGGCTGCGTGCGGTGCAGGAGCTGGCCAAAGAATACACCTCCTTCTCCGGCGCGGCGGAGGGCGTCAGCAGCGTTGTGCGCTTCGTCATCCGCACGGACTCCATCGGAAAATAAGAAAAATTTCACAAAAAGCTTGCAACAGCCGGAAAAGTATGCTAATATATCCGAGCATGTTCGCATGCGTCTATCAAGGCGGTCCGCTGCCGGATGGGTCATTCCCGGTATGAACGTCTATTAAGGAAGGTCATTACCATGGATCTCATCAATGCGCTGACTCAGCAGTACATGAAGCCGGAGCTGCCGGAGATGAACGTGGGCGACACCGTCCGCGTCACCGTCCGCATCAAAGAGGGCAACCGCGAGCGTAACCAGGCGTTCGAGGGCACCCTGATCGCCAAGAAGCACGGCGGCATCAACGAGACCATCACCGTGCGCCGTATCTCCTACGGCGTGGGCTGTGAGAAGGTCTTCCCGGTACACTCTCCTACCATCGTGAGCGTGGACACGGTCCGCAGAGGCAAGGTCCGCCGGGCGAAGCTGTATTACCTGCGCGACCGCGTGGGCAAGGCCGCCAAGATCCGGGAGAAGCTGTAACAGCCGAAAAGATCAACAAAAAAGAGGCGGAAAGCCTCTTTTTTGTTGCGTTCAAGGCATTAACTATGTTAAAATACCTGTTTAGGCGAGAGGGAGGTGTACCTATGTTTGCAAAGAAAGCCCGTCGCGGCCAGGCGGAGGACCAGACGGCCCAACAGGGAAAGGAAAAGAAACAGGTCAGTACCCTGAAGGACACCTATGACTGGGTCCACTGCATCATCGTGGCGATCGTCGTGTGCGTGCTGGTGTTCGTGCTGGTGGCCCGGGTCATCGACGTGCGGGGAAGCTCCATGCTGCCCACGCTGGTAAACGGTGACAAGATCATCATCACCGAGCTTGCCGGCGGCTATGAATATGGCGATATCGTGGTGCTCCGGGCGGAGAACTACCGGCCCGACCCTCTTGTCAAGCGCGTCATCGGCACTGAGGGCCAGACCCTGGAGATCAACTTCGTGGAGGGCACCGTCTCCGTGGACGGCCAGGTCCTGGACGAGCCCTATACCTTTGAGAAAACCTACGACAGCTACCACATCATGGACCCGCTGTACTACGACGTTTACGGCATCGACCCCACGGAGGACGTGGGGGAGGGCTGGGTGCGCGTCACCGTCCCGGAGGGACATATCTTCGTCATGGGCGACAACCGCAACAATTCCAGCGACAGCCGCGTGTCCACCATCGCGTTCGTGGACACACGGGACGTGCTGGGCAAGGCGGTTTTCCGCATCTACCCGTTTTACAAGCTGGGCGCCATCTACGGCACTGGTGGGCGCAGTGGCTGAGGTGCAGTGGTTCCCCGGCCACATGAAAAAGGCCGAGCGGATGATGCAGGACAGCCTGCGTCTGGTGGACGCGGTGTGCGAGGTGGCCGACGCCCGTATCCCGCTTTCCAGCCGGAACCCGGACCTGGACGCCATCATCGCCGGACGCAGGCCAAGGCTGCTCATCCTGAACCGCTCCGACCAGGCGGACCCGGACGTGACGGCCCGGTGGCGGGCCTTTTATAAGGCAAACGGCGTAGCCTTTCTGGAGTGCGACGCCAGATCCGGCCGGGGGGTGAAGGACCTGCCCCGGGCCCTGCGGGCCTTGCGGGACAAGCAGGGCCCTATGCGGGCCATGGTGGTGGGCGTGCCCAACGTGGGCAAATCCACCTTTATCAACCGCGTCAGCGGCCGCAGGACAGCCGCCGTGTCCGACCGGCCCGGCGTCACCCGTGGCAAGCAGTGGATCACGGTGGACAGCCAGCTGGAGCTTTTGGACACCCCCGGCGTCTTATGGCCCAAGTTCGACGACCCCGCCGTGGGGGAGGCGCTGGCCTTTACCGGCGCGGTGAAGGACGACGTGCTGGACACGGAGGACCTGGCGGCGAAGCTGCTGGTGAAGCTGCGGGACCTGTACCCGAACGCCATCCGCCAGCGGTATAAGCTGGACCCGGCTCCCAATGCCCAGGGCTGGGAGCTTTTGGAAGACTGCGCCCGCAAGCGGGGCTTTCTCATGGCCGGCGGCAATGTGAACACAGAGCGGATGGCTGCCGTGCTGCTGGACGAATTTCGGGGCGGCAAGCTGGGGAGGATCAGCCTTGAACGACCTGTGGGAGATTGAAAGAGCGGTCCACCGGGAGGGCGTGGCCGTCCTTTGCGGTGCGGACGAGGCCGGGCGGGGCCCCCTGGCGGGACCGGTGTGCGCCGCGGCGGTGATACTGCCCGAGGGTGTGGACCTGCCGGGGTTAAACGACTCCAAGAAGCTCACGGAGAAAAAGCGGGAGGCGCTTTTCCCGCTGATCGAGGAAAAGGCCGTGGCCTACGGCATCGCCTTTGCCACGGTGGAGGAGATCGAAGAGCTGAACATCCTCCGGGCGGCGCTGCTGGCCATGGACCGGGCCATCGCCCGGCTGGACCCAAGGCCGGCCCTGGCCCTCATCGACGGCAACACCACCAAGGGCATTTCCATTCCGGCCCGGAGTATCGTGGGCGGGGACGCAAAATGCGCGTGCATCGCGGCGGCGTCCGTGCTGGCAAAGGTCACCCGTGACCGGCTGATGTACGCTCTGGCGGAGCAGTACCCCCAGTACGGCTTTGACAAGCACAAGGGGTACGGCACCAAGGCCCATTACGCGGCCCTGGAAGCCTTCGGCCCGTCCCCGGTCCACCGGCCCAGCTTTCTCAAAAAGTTCTATGCCAAGCGATAAAAAGCTCCTGGGCGCTTTCGGGGAGGACGCGGCCTGCCGGTATTTGAAGCGCCGCCGGTATAAGATCATCGGCCGCAACTATTCCTGCCGCTTCGGGGAGATCGACATCATCGCCCGGAACCGGAAATATCTGGTCTTTGCGGAGGTCAAGCTGCGTAAGGACGAGAGCCACGGCGAGGCCATGGAGTTCGTGACGCCCGCCAAGCAGCGGCGCGTCATCGCCGCGGCGGAGCGGTGGCTGCAACAGAACCCCACAAAGCTCCAACCCCGCTTTGACGTGATCGAGGTCTACGCCCCTCAGGGGCTGGACACGAAAAAGCCCGAGATACACCATTTGGAGGACGCGTATTCGACATGAAATATGTGAGCACGAGACAGGGCACCCGCGGCGTGACCGCCTCCCAGGCCATTATACGGGGCATCGCCCCCGACGGGGGATTATATGTCCCCGAGACCATCCCCACCGTGGATATGGACTTTATACGCCGACTGGCTGCCATGCCATACCGGCAGCGTGCGGTGGAGGTCCTGGGCCTTTACCTGGACGAGTTCAGCCGGGAAGAGCTGGAAGATATTGCCGAGGCGTCCTATGGGGACAACTTCGACCATCCGTCTATAGCGCCGCTGCACGTGCTGGACGATGAAACGGCGTATCTGGAACTGTGGCACGGCCCCACCAGCGCGTTTAAAGACATGGCCCTGCAGATCATGCCAAGGCTTTTGACGGCCAGCCTTCGGAAAAACGGCGAACAGCGCACGGTGAGCATCCTTGTCGCCACCAGCGGGGACACGGGCAAGGCGGCGCTGGAGGGCTTCAAGGACGTGCCGGGCACCCGGATCATGGTGTTTTATCCCCGGGATGGCGTCAGCCAGGTCCAGAAGCTGCAAATGGCCACGCAGGAGGGCGGCAACGTCAATGTGGTAGCCGTGGACGGCAACTTTGACGACGCCCAGACCGGCGTGAAGAAGATATTCGCCGACCGGGACTTTGAGAAGGTCCTGGACAGCCGGGGGTACTTCCTCAGCTCCGCCAACTCCATCAACTGGGGCCGTCTGGTGCCTCAGATCGCCTATTACTTCTCCGCCTACTGCGACATGGTGAACGCGGGAAAGCTTCAAATGGGCGAAAAGCTGGACTTCTGCGTGCCCACCGGCAACTTCGGCAATATCCTGGCCGGGTGGTACGCCAAACAGATGGGTCTGCCCGTGGGCCGGTTTATCTGCGCGTCCAACGACAACAACGTCCTGACGGACTTCATCGCCACGGGGGTCTACGACAAAAACCGGCCCTTCCACCTGACCAGCTCGCCGTCCATGGACATTCTCGTCTCGTCCAACCTGGAACGGCTGCTGTACTGCCTGAGCGGCGACGCGGCCCAGGTCCGGGACATGATGGAAAAGCTGTCCGGTCAAGGCCGCTACGACGCGGGGGAGGACCTGCGGGCCGCCGTGCAGCGGGAGTTCACCGGCGGCTTCTGCCCGGACGATGACGCCAAGGCGGAGATCGGCCGGGTCTGGCGGGACAAGGGCTATCTCATGGATACCCATACCGCCGTGGCCAGCCGGGTGCTGGGCGACCTGCGGCAAAAGGAGGGCGCGGTGCGGCCCACGGTGGTGGTCTCCACCGCCAGCCCCTTCAAGTTCGGCGCCGCCGTGCTGGAGGCCCTGGGCGTTGTCCCACAAATGTCCGGCCCGGACATTGTGGACGAATTATCCGCTTATACCGGCATTTCCGCGCCGGGGCCATTGTCCCACCTGGGACAAAAACCGGTCATTTTTGGTCAATGGGTGACAAAAGAGGACATGAAACAGTCCGTCTCGGATTTTTTGGCGTGACTATGTAGAGGGAGACGATAAACGTCTCCCCCTGAGGTCACACATACTGCCAGGTGTCCACGGGCGAGAAGGTGCCGCAGAAGGTCTCCGCCTTGGTGACGGCCTGCTCGCTCTTGACGCTGATGTGAGGCGCGGTACACTGGTCGCTGAGCGTGTGATGCTTGCAGTTGCTCACAGTGCAGTTGACGCCGTTGATGCAGTCCCGGCCGCCGCAATTCTTCTTGTTATCCATATCGCTATCACCTCGCGGATAGTATCTGCGCGCAGAAAGGCGTTTATTCGATGTCACTTTATGCCATAGGCGACCTGCACCTGTCCTTCGGCGCGGACAAGCCCATGGATGTGTTCGGGCCCAGGTGGAAAAACCACGTGGAGAAGCTTAGGGCGGGCTTTTCCGCCCTGACGGACGAGGACGTGTGCGTGCTGTGCGGGGACACCAGCTGGGCGCTGGACCTGGACGGGGCGCTGGAGGACTTCAAATTTATCGACGCGCTGCCGGGCAAAAAGATCGTGCTCAAGGGCAACCACGATTACTGGTGGACTTCGGCGGCCAAGATGCACGCGTTTTTTGAAAAAAATTCCATTTCCACCGTCTCCATCCTCCACAACAACTTCTATCCCTACGGCGAAAACGCCGCCATATGCGGCACCAAGGGCTGGTTTTACGAGGAGAGCCGGGGCACGGAGCACGACAAAAAGCTCATCGCCCGGGAGATACTGCGGCTGGAGGCGAGCCTGAAGGCCGCCGGAGAGCGGGAGAAGTACGTATTCTTACATTATCCGCCCAAATACGGCGGGTATGTATGCCGGGAGATACTGGACCTTTTTCTGCGCTACGGCGTGAAGCTGTGCGCCAGCGGCCACCTGCACGCGGACAGTCTGCGCCTGGCCTTCAACGGCTGGTATGAGAACACCCGGTATTTGTGCGTTTCCGGCGACGGGATAGATTTTAGCCCTTGCAAGATCCTGTGATTTTTGGTAAAATAAAGCTCTGTGTGTTATGGGCTTATTATTTAAGACGATATCCCGCGTAATATTGGAAGGAGAAGTCGCTACATGATCGTAAAGAACGTAGAAAAACAGGAAAAGAGCACGGTGAGCTTTGACGTGCTCTGCGACGCCGCGGAGTTCGAGAAGGCCGTGAACGGGGCCTATCTGAAGAACAGGGGCAAGATCTTTGTCCAGGGCTTCCGCAAGGGCAAGGCCCCACGCATGGTCATCGAGGGCATGTACGGCAAGGACGTGTTCTATGACGACGCCGCCGACGATCTGGCCCCCGAGGCGTTTCGCTTCGCCGTGGAGCAGGAAAAGCTGCGCACGGTGGGCAACCCCGCCGTGAAGGCCGTGGACGTGTCCGACGACAAGGAGCTGACGCTCTCCTTCGTGACGGCCGTGTGGCCGGAGGTGACTCTGGGCCAGTATAAGGGCGTCGAGGCCCCCAGGGCCAAGGCGGAGGTCACCGACGAGCAGGTGGACGCGGAGCTGGAAAAGGCGCGCAAGCGCAACAGCCGCATCGTCACCGTGGAGCGTCCGGCCCAGCTGGAGGACACCGCGGTCATCGACTACGAGGGCAGCGTGGACGGCGTGCCCTTCGACGGCGGCAAGGCCGAGGGCCACAATCTGGTCCTGGGCTCCAATACGTTCATCCCCGGATTTGAGGACCAGGTCGTTGGCATGAGCGCCGGCGAGGAGCGGGACATCCACGTCACCTTCCCGGAGGAATACCACGAAAAATCCCTGGCGGGCAAGGCCGCCGTGTTCCACGTCAAGTGCGATGAGGTCAAGGAAAACCAGATGCCCGACCTGGACGACGAGTTCGCCAAGGACGTGTCGGACTTTGACACCCTGGACGAGTACAAGGCCGACGTCCGGGCCAAGCTGGAAAAGACGGCCCAGGATCAGGCCCAGAGCGCCTATGAGTCAGCCCTGATCGAGAAGGCCGGCGACAATATCACCGCCGACATCCCCGACGCCATGGTCGAGGAACAGATGGACAACATGATGCGGGAGTACGACCAGAACCTGCAGATGAACGGCCTGAACCTGGAGCTGTATCTCAAGTATCTGGGCCAGGACCCCAGGACTTTCCGGGAGCAGAGCCGCCCCACGGCCGAGCGCCGGGTCAAGACAGACCTGCTGCTGGATAAAGTCGCCGAGGCGGAGAACATCGAGGTCTCCGACGAGGAAGTGGAGGCGGAATATACCCGCCTGGCCGAGAACTACGGCATGGAGGCCGAGCAGGTGAAAAAGGCCCTGAGCAGGGACGTGATCGTGGGCGACGTGAAAACGCGCAAGGCCGCCCAGCTCATTTTCGACGCCGGCGTGCCCACCGAGCCCGTGCCGGAGGAAGCGCCCGCCGGGGAGGAAGAAAAGCCCGCGCCCAAGAAGCGCACGGCCCGGAAGAAGAAGGACGAGGCCGACGAAGAGCCCGACGCGGATGAGGAAGCCAAACCAGCGCCCAAAAAGCGCGCTCCCCGCAAAAAGGCGGAGAAGTCCGCGGATGAGGACGAGGGCAAGGCGGAATAAGCCGGGAAGATTTTGGATAGGCTTTCAATACCTGGAAAGGAGCGAGACCGATGAGCCTAGTACCGTATGTAGTGGAACAGACCTCCCGGGGGGAGCGCTCGTATGACATCTTCTCCCGGCTCTTGAACGACCGGATCATCATGCTGTCGGAGGAAGTGAACGACACCACCGCGTCGCTGATCGTGGCCCAGATGCTCTATCTGGAAGGCCAGGATCCGGACAAGGATATCCAGTTTTACATCAACAGCCCCGGCGGCAGCGTCACGGCCGGCATGGCCATCTATGATACCATGCAGTACATCAAGTGCGACGTGTCCACCATTTGCGTGGGGCTGGCCGCCAGCATGGGGGCGTTCCTGCTCTCGAGCGGCGCCAGGGGCAAGCGTATCGCCCTGCCCAACGCGGAGATCATGATCCACCAGCCCTCCGCCGGGACCCAGGGCCAGATAACGGATATGGCTATCCACCTGAAGCGGCTGGAGGTCATCAAGGAGCGGCTCAACCACATTCTGGCCGACAACACCGGCAAGAGCTATGAGGAGATCGTGGAGGCCACGGAGCGGGACAATTTCATGACCGCAGAGGAAGCCGTGCAGTACGGCCTTATCGACAAGATCATCACAAAGAGGTAAAATCCTATGCCGAGAGAGGGCGACAAGAGGATATTGCGGTGCAGCTTCTGCGGCAAGCCCCAGTCCCAGGTCCAGCGGCTCATCGCCGGCAACGACGCGTATATCTGCGACGAGTGCGTGCGCCTTTGCCTGAGCATCCTGGGGGACGAGTTCGAGGAGGATTATCCCGACTTCACCCGGGAGGAACCGGAGGGCGGACAGGGCATACAGCCGGGCGATGTGCCCGTGCCCCGGAAGATCAAGGCGGCGCTGGACGAGTATATCATCGGCCAGGACCGGGCAAAGATCGCCCTGTCCGTGGCGGTGTACAACCACTATAAGCGCATTTTGCACCGGGGCCAGAGCGACGTGGACCTGCAAAAGTCCAACATCCTGCTGGTGGGACCCACCGGCAGCGGCAAGACGCTGTTTGCCCAGACCCTGGCCCGGATGCTGAACGTGCCCTTCGCCATCGCCGACGCTACCACCCTGACCGAGGCCGGTTACGTGGGCGAGGACGTGGAGAACATTCTGCTGCGGCTTTTGCAGGCGGCGGATTTCGACGTGGAGCGGGCCCAGCAGGGCATCATCTACATCGACGAGATCGACAAGATCTCCCGCAAGAGCGAGAATACCTCCATCACCCGGGACGTGTCCGGCGAGGGGGTGCAGCAGGCGCTTTTGAAGATATTGGAGGGGACTGTGGCCGCCGTCCCGCCCCAGGGCGGGCGCAAGCACCCCCATCAGGAGTTCATCCATATCGACACCAGCAACATCCTGTTCATCTGCGGCGGCGCTTTCGACGGGCTGGACAAGATCATCGAAAACCGCATGGACCGCAAGAGCCTGGGCTTCGGCGCGGAGATCGCCTCCAAAAAGGAAAAGGATGTGGGCGAGGTGCTGCGGCACGTGCAGTCCCACGACCTTTTGAAGTTCGGCATCATCCCGGAGCTCATCGGCCGTCTTCCCGTGGTCACCACGCTGGAGAGCCTGAAGCGGGAGGACCTGATACGTATCCTGACCGAGCCGAAAAACGCCCTGGTCAAGCAGTATCAGGCCATGCTGGGCTATGACGACGTGAAGCTGGAGTTCGACCCCCGGGCTTTGGAGGCCATCGCCGATAAGGCCATCGACATGGAGATCGGCGCACGCGGTCTGCGGAGCATCACGGAGGACATCATGACTGCCGTCATGTTCGAGGTCCCCTCGGACCACACCATCGAGTCGGTGGTCATCACCGCCGACTGCGTAAAAAACGGCTCCCGCCCGGTCATCTACCGGCGGTTGGAGAACAAGGACGCTTCATGACAAACATTTCCTGCACGGGACATGGCCGCACGGTTCGTGCGGCCTTTTCCCGAATAGGAGGGTAACGTATGGATACTGAAACTACGATCACATCCCGCCGCCGGGTCTACCCGCTGATCGCCCTGCGGGGCATATGCGTATTTCCCGGCATGCGGCTCATATTCGACGTGGACCGGGACGAGGCGAGAGCCGCGCTGGACGCGGCCATGGAGTCGGACCAGACCCTGTTTCTCATTGCCCAGCGGGACGCCTCGGCGGAGGTTGTGCCCGGCGCGGACGGCCTTTACAAGGTCGGGTGCGTCTGCCGGGTGATGCAGGTCCTGCGGGTGCCGGACGAGGAGGGCGCCAAGGTCATGGTGGAGGGCGTGTCCCGGGGATACCTGGACCGCCTGACCGGGACAAAGCCCTATCTCACCGCCCAGGTGGAGCCGGTGGAGCCGGTGAACAATCCCCGCACGGCGGTGAAGGCCGAGGCGCTCATACGCCAGTGCTACGGGCTTTTGGAGAAGTACGCCGAGAGCTCCGGGCTGGACTTGAGCGACGTGCTGGGCAATATCCTGCCCAGCGCGGACCCGGGCTACGTGGCGGACTATGTGACCCAGAACATCTACATGCGCCACGAGCAGAAGCAGCTGGTGCTGGAAGAGCTGCGGCCCCTGCGGCGTCTGGCGCTGGTGAACCGGCTCATACGCTGGGAGCTGGACATTCTGGACATGGAGCAGTCCATCCACGAGGAAGCCGCCCGGCGCATGAAGCAGGTCCAGCGGGAGATGTTCCTGCGGGAGCAGCTTCGGACCATCCAGGCGGAGCTGGGCGAGGACGAGGGCTACGGCGACGATACGGAGGAATACCGGGCCGCCGTGGAAAAGGCCGCGCTGCCCAAAGAGGTGGCGGACAAGCTCCATAAGGAGATCGGCCGCCTGGCCAAGCAGCCCTTCGGCAGCGCGGAATCGGCCGTGATAAGAAGCTATCTGGACATATGCCTGGAAATACCCTGGACCACGGAGACACGGGACGATCTGGACCCCGAGGCCGTCCGGGCCGCGCTGGACGCGGACCACTTCGGCCTGGATAAGATCAAGGAGCGGGTGATCGAGTATATCGCCGTGCGCAAGCTGGCCCCGGACCAGAAGGGGTCCATCCTGTGCCTTCTGGGCCCTCCGGGCACCGGCAAGACGAGCATCGCCCTGTCCATCGCACGGGCCATGGGCCGGAAGCTGTGCCGCATATCGCTTGGCGGCATTCATGACGAGGCGGAGATACGGGGCCACCGCAAGACATATGTGGGGGCTATGCCGGGGCGCATTATGGCCGGTATCCAGCAGGCGGGCAGCCGCAACCCGGTCATGGTCCTGGACGAGATCGACAAGCTGGGCTCCGACTACCGGGGCGACCCATCGGCGGCGCTGCTGGAGGCGTTGGACCCGGAGCAGAACAGCCAGTTTCGGGACCACTTTCTGGAGCTGCCCTTCGATTTGTCCCACGTGTTTTTCATCACCACCGCCAACACCGCCGACACGATACCGCCGGCGCTGCTGGATAGGATGGAGATCATCGAGTTCCCCAGCTATACCGACGAGGAAAAGCTTGCCATCGCCCGGGACCACCTGCTGCCCAAGCAGCGGAAAAAGCACGGCCTGAACGGCAACCAGCTTCGTATCAACGACGGGGCCATGCGGGAGATCATCGCCCGCTATACCCGGGAGTCCGGCGTGCGCCGGCTGGAACAGGAGCTGGCGGAGGTATGCCGCAAGACGGCGGCGGGCATCGTGGCCGGAAAATGCAAGTCCAAATATCTCCGGGCCGGGGGCCTGGAGGAGGTGCTTGGCCCGGCCAAGTACCGGGACCGTCATACGGACGGCACGGCGGAGGTGGGCCTGGTCCACGGCCTGGCCTGGACCAGCGCCGGGGGCGAGATGCTGGACGCGGAGGTGGGCGTCATGGACGGCTCCGGCAAGCTGGAGCTGACCGGCAATTTGGGCGACGTGATGAAGGAATCCGCCCGGGCGGCGCTGACCTATATCCGCGCCCACGCCAATGAGCTGGGCGTGGAGCCGGAGTTTTATAAAAACAAGGACATCCACATCCACTTCCCGGAGGGGGCCGTGCCCAAGGACGGGCCCTCGGCGGGCGTGACCATCTGCACGGGCCTTGTGTCGGCCCTGTCCGGTACCCCTGTGCGCCAGGACGTGGCCATGACGGGGGAGATCACCCTGTTGGGCCGGGTGCTGCCCATCGGGGGCTTAAGGGAAAAGACGATGGCGGCTTTACGGGCCGGTATCCACACGGTCATTATACCGGCGGAGAACGAGCCGGATTTGGCCGACATCGACCAGACCGTCCGGGCGGCTTTGAACTTCATCACCGCCAAGAGCGTGGACACGGTGCTGAACGCGGCCTTGTGCCGGGAGGAAAAGCATGATACGCCTTGAGCCGGCCCGGTTCGTCAGGTCCGTCGGCCGCAGGGAGGACTTTGTCCGGGACGGCCGGCCCACGGTGGTGTTCGCGGGCAAGTCCAACGTGGGCAAGAGCTCCGTCATCAACTGCCTTTTGAACCGCAAGAACCTGGCCCGGGTGGGCTCCGCCCCCGGCAAGACTACCAATATCAATTATTTTCTGGTAGGCGAGGCCGTGTGGTTCGTGGATCTGCCCGGATACGGCTACGCCAAGGTGTCCCAGGCGGAGCGGGACCGGTGGGGCCGGCTCATGGAGGCTTTTTTCGCCGACAGCGGGAATATCACCGTAGGCGTGCAGATCGTGGACGGACGCCACGCGCCCACGGCCCTGGACGCTGACATGAACACGCTGTTCGCCATCTGCGGCTGCCCCCGGGCGGTGGTCGCCAACAAGTGGGATAAGCTGAAGGCGTCGGAAAAAGAGCCGAACCTGGCCCGTATACGCGAGATGCTGGCGCTGGGGGAGGACACACTGCTCCTGCCCTTTTCCGCCGAGAAGCGGACCGGGCGGGAGGCGCTTCTCGGGGCGATATCCGACTGGGTGTGAACCATGGGATTTGCAAACGTGTTCCGCAATCTGGACTGGTCCGTGCTGACGGACCTGCTGTTTTCCATCATCCCGGCGCTGGTGTGCATCACGCTGCATGAGCTGAGCCATGGGGCGGTGGCCTATGCCCTGGGGGACGATACGGCCAAACGGGCCGGTCGGCTCACCCTCAACCCCATTCGCCACATCGACCCCTGGGGCCTGGTGATGATGGTGCTGTTCCGCTTTGGCTGGGCCAAGCCCGTGCCGGTGGATATGTACAAATTCAAAAAGCCCCGGCAGGGGATGGCGCTCACGGCCCTGGCAGGACCTGTCAGCAACCTCATCATCGCGGCGGTGTGCCTGTTCCTCTACGGCTTTTCGTACGGCCCGCTCTATCGGCATGGCTCGGCCTTCACCTACCGGCTTTCGGAGATGATCATGACCACGGCGTACATGTCCCTGGCGCTGGCGGTGTTCAATATACTGCCCATATCGCCCCTGGACGGGTCCAAGGTCCTGTTCGCGTTTTTGAGCGACAGCGCCTATGACAAGCTCATGCGCTATGAGCGCTACGGCATGCTGATCGTGATGGTGCTGGTCATCACGGGCGGGCTGTCCGGGTATCTCTCCGCCGCCACGGGCTGGATATACGACAAGCTGTTTTTTATCGCGGAATTTGGTTTCGATCTGGTGAACTGAGTATGGAAAACCCCACCTTCCACCTGGAAGGGGTGGTCAGGACGAAAGAGGAGATGCAGGACTTTGAAGGCCCGCTGACCCTGATCCTGATGCTCCTGTCCAAAAACCGCATAGAGATACGGGACATAAAGATCGCGGACATTCTGGACCAGTACCTGGCGTGGCTGGCCCGGATGCACGAGATGGACCTGGAAGTTGCCAGCGAGTTCGTGCAGATGGCCTCCCATCTGGTGTACATCAAGACGAAGACACTGCTGGCCGGGACGGAGGAGGTTTCCGAGCTGGAGCTTCTCATGTCCAGCCTGGAACAGTTACAGAGCCGGGACGCCTTCGCGGCGGTGAAGGAAAACGTGCCGGCGCTGAGCCTGGCCCTGGAGGCCGGGTCGCGGCTTTACTCCACGCCGCCGGAGCCCATGCCAAAATATGGCGCGTACGACTATCACCACCAGCCCTGGGAGCTTCTGGCGGCCCTGGCCGGGATGCTGCGCAAGGGCGTGACCGTGCCGGAGGAGGAAGGGCGGGTGTCCATCCCCCGGCCCATCGTGTACAGCGTGCAGGACAAGAGCCGTCAGCTCATCTCTTACCTGCGGCAAAAGGGCCGTTCGTCCCTGCGCTCGTTGTACGCGCTGGCGGAGAGCCGCTCGGAGGTGGTGGCCACGTTTTTGTCCCTGCTGGCCATGTGCTCCATGGGGAGCGTGACCATCGACCCGGACGGGGACGATTATGCCGTGAACTTCACCGGCGGCGACACGGAGGCCATTTTGGAGAGCATCGATTATGGATAAAATAGAACTGAAAAGCGCCGTGGAGGCCATATTGTTTGCCTCCGGGGAGCCGGTGAGCGCGGCCCGTATCGCCATCGTCACCGATTCGGACGAGGCGGACGTGCTGGCAGCCGGCGCGGAGCTGGCGGCGGAATATGAAGCGGGAAAGCGGGGCATACGCCTGGTGCGGCTCAACGACTCCCTGCAGCTGCACAGCGCCCCGGAGCACGCCGACGCCATCACCAGGGCCCTGGAGCAGCGCCGTGCGCCCAAGCTGTCCCCGGCGTCGCTGGAGGTGCTGGCCATCGCGGCCTATTTTCAGCCGGTGACCCGGGCCTACATCGAGCAGATGCGGGGCGTGGACAGCTCCTATACCGTGGGCGTGCTGACAGAGCGGGGCATGATCGAGCCCTGCGGCCAGCTGGAGGCCGTGGGCCGGCCCACGCTGTACAGGACCACGGACCTGTTTTTGCGGACCATGGGCATTTCCAGCCTGGACGAGCTGCCCCCGCTGCCCGAGATCGGCGGCAGCGACGCGGCCAAACAGCTGCAGGAGAAGGTGGACGCCCTGCGGGCGGCGGAGGAAGCGGCGGCAAAGACGGAAGCGGAGACGAAGGAGGTCGCCCTGGAGCATTGACAGCCATTTGTATCGCGGTCGGGGTACCGCTGCTTCTATGCGTACTGGCGCTGGCGCCGGTGCGATTGGAGGCGGGGTATGCCCACGGCGTCTTTACGCTCACCGGTCGGGCCGGACCCGTGCCGGTGAAGCTTTTTCCCCGGGAGGCGGCCACGGGCCGGGAGCTGGAAAAGGACGCCGAGCGGGACGAAAAAAGCCTTCTGCGGCGCGTGCCGCTGCCGGTGCTGCGGCTGCTGGCCCGGAGCGCGTGCCGGCCCATGGGCTGGCTGCTGGGCCGGGTGCGGATCAAGTCGCTGCGGGTGCGATACCTGGCGGCGGGTCCGGACCCCTATGCCGCCGCGATGGCATACGCCCGTGCGGGCCTTGCCATGGAGGGTATCGCGCACATGGTCCCCAACGCGGACCTGCGGGCGGAGATCGATTTTGGCGGCGTGCGGTCAAAGCTGGAAGGCCGTCTGGCCCTGTCCGCACGGCTGGGACAGGCGGTTTATGCCGCCGGGTGTTTTGGGATGGACTTTTTGCGGGGATACTATCAGTATAATGATCATCGCAAGGCGAAAACAAATGTTTTCGCCGCCAAACGATAAGTTTGGCGATGCAAATGATCCAAGGATCATTTGCGCGATGTTCATTGTAATGAATCTGGCAAAACAGCCATGCTGTTTTGCTGAGCCGCAAAGCGGCTCGGCGAAACGCCTTGCGGCGTTTCGCCATCAGATAATCATTATCAACGTGAAAAGGAATGATGTACCATGGCAGAACAGGCGGTCGGCGATCTGATGGAGGGCGCGCTGGACAAGATACGGGGCATGGTGGACTCCAACACGGTCATCGGAACGCCCATCAGCACCCCGGATGGGGTCACGCTGATACCCGTATCAAGGCTGAGCTTCGGCTTTGCCGCCGGTGGCAGCGACAAGACGGGCTCGGCCTCCAAGCCCGGTATCTGGGGCGGCAACGGCGCGGCGGTGAAGGTGGAGCCGGTGGGATTTCTCATGAATAAAGACGGTGGCGCACGGATGCTGTGCATCCAGGCGCCGGCTTTTTCCGCGGCGGACCGGCTCATCGATATGGCCCCGGAGCTATTGGAAAAGTTGGAGGGCTATATCGAGAAGTACGCCCGGAAAAATAAGCCCCAGCAGGGATAATTTGCCAAAAACAGGCCATAATAAGCACGATCGGAAAGGTCGTGCTTATCCATGAAAAGACTGACAGCGGCAGCCCTGGCGCTGCTGATATTAGGGCTGCTCTCGTCGAGAGCCTATGGCGCGGAGGCGGTCTCGCCCGTCTCCGCACGGGCGGCGGTGGTGCTGGAAGCGGACAGCGGCCAGACCCTGTGGGAGAAAAACGCGGACGAGCCTATGCTCATCGCCAGCACCACGAAGATCATGACGGCCCTGGTGGTGCTGGAGCGGTGCGCGGACCTGGACGCGCAGGTGACCGTGGACCCGGCCTGGACCGGCATCGAGGGCTCGTCCATGTATTTAAAACCGGGCCAGGTGCTCTCGGTCCGGGACCTGCTGTACGGGCTCATGCTGGCCTCCGGCAACGACGCCGCGGTGGCCCTGGCGTGCGTCACGGCCGGGTCCGTGGAGGCCTTCGCGGCGCTGATGAACGAGAAGGCGGCGGCGCTGGGCTGCGGCAATACCCATTTCGCCAACGCCAACGGCCTGGACGACCCGGAGCACTACGCCAGCGCACGGGACCTGGCCCTCATCACCCGGGAGGCGCTGCGATACGACACGTTCCGCCAGATCGTGTCCACCCCGGCCAGGACCGTGGGGGAGAACACCTACGTCAACCACAACCGGCTGCTGCGGGAGTGCGAGGGCGTGTTCGGCGTCAAGACGGGCTACACGATGGCGGCGGGCCGGACGCTGGTGAGCTGCTGCGAGCGAAACGGCCTGACGCTCATATGCGTCACGCTGTCCGACCCGGATGACTGGGACGACCATGAGGCCCTATACGCCTGGGCCTACGGCGCTTACGCCAGGGACGATGTGCTGGCGGGGGTCACCTGGACGGTGCCGGTGATCGGCGGCGTGACCGATACGGTGAGCGTGACGGCGGGCGAGGCCCTGTCCGTGGTCCACCGGGGCGATGATGAGATCACGGTCCAGTACAAGCTGCCGTCGTTCGTGTACGCGGCGGTCGAGGCCGGTGGTGCGGCGGGCCAGGCCGTGGCCTACATCGGCGGCGTGGAGGCCGGGCGGGCAGAGCTGGTCTACGCCCAGGACGTGGCCCAGGCCCAGCCGGAGGAGCCTACGTTCTGGGAGCAGGTGCAGGAGCTTTTTGACTGACAGAAGGAGGGGTGTGCATGACCCAGCGGCTGCAAAAGCTGATATCGGCGGCGGGTATCGCCTCAAGGCGGGCCGCGGAGGACATGATCCGGGCCGGTCGGGTGACGGTGAACGGCGTGACCGCATTATTGGGCGCGTCCGCCGACCCGGACAGGGATAAAATCGAGGTGGACGGCGAACCCGTCCGCCTGTCGGACAAGCGCCGGTACATAGTTTTGCACAAACCCAGGGGGTACGTGACCACCATGCACGATGACCGGGGGCGGCCCACCGTGGCGGAGCTGGTGCATGACGCGGGCGGGCGGTTATACCCCGTGGGACGGCTGGACATGGACTCGGAGGGGCTTCTTATCCTGACCGACGACGGCCGTGCCGCCAACGCGCTTATGCACCCGTCCCATCAGGTGGACAAGGTGTACACCGTCTTTGTCCAGGGCGAGAATATCCCGGCCGCGCTGGCGAAGCTGCGGACCATGGACAGCCTGGAGGGTGAGCCCATCGCCCGGCCGGGCGTGACGCTGGTGGAGCGGCAAGGCAGCGGCGCGGAGGTGCAGATCGTCATCCACGAGGGGAAAAACCGCCAGATACGCCGGATGTGCGCCGCCTGCGGCCTGGCTGTGCGCCGGCTCGTCCGGGTGGCGGAGGGACCGGTCACGCTGGGCGCGCTGCCGCCGGGAAAGTGGCGGAGCATGACGGCGGATGAAATTTCCTACATACGGAACCTTTAAAATTTCCCGATCAAGGGCATAAAAGCGGCGGGTTTTGCAGGAAATTAAATTTTTTGCGGTTTAGACTTGCATTTTCACGAAAATGCAGTATGATAGTCCATGTTCCATTTTTTTACCAGTGGGAGAAAGACATGGAGAAGGATATCCTGACGCTTTTGACCGGGACGGATCGGCGCATGTCCAAGGGCCAGCGCCTGATCGCCCGCTATATCACGGAAAATTACGACAAGGCCGCCTTCATGACGGCGGGAAAGCTGGGCCGCACGGTGGGCGTGAGCGAGTCCACGGTGGTCCGATTCGCCACGGAGCTGGGCTTTGACGGCTATCCCGGCATGCGCCGGGCGCTGCAGGAGATGGTGCGCAGCCGCCTTACCAGCGTGCAGCGTATCGCCGTGGCAAACGATATGCTGGCCGGGGCGGACGTGCTGAAGGCCGTCATGACCTCCGACATCGAAAATCTCCAGGCGTCTCTGGAGGCGCTGGACCGGGCGGAGTTCGACAGGGCGGTGGAGGCCATCGGCGGGGCAAAGCATCTTTACATCGTCGGCATGCGCTCCTCCGCGTCGCTGGCAAGCTTCATGGGCTTTTACATGAATCTGCTGGTGGAGGACGTGCGGCTCATCCACAACACCACCGCCAACGAGGTCTACGAGCAGATCATGCGCATTGGACCGGGGGACGTGTACGTGGGCATCAGCTACCCCCGGTATTCCTCCGGGGCCTTGAAAGCCATGGAGTTCGCCAAGCGCCAGGGGGCCACGGTCATCGCGCTTACCGACAACGAAAATTCCCCCTCCGCCCGCCTGGCGGACATCAGGCTCTACGCCAAGAGCGACATGGTGTCGTTTTTGGACTCGCTGGTGGCGCCCATGAGCCTCATCAACGCCCTCATCGTGGCGGTGGCCAACAAGCGGCGGGATTCCCTGGACGAGACGTTCGGGTATCTGGAAAAGCTCTGGAGCGAATACGGGGTGTTCACGGTCGATGGCTGACGCGGTGGTGATCGGCGGCGGAGCGGCCGGGCTGATGGCCGCGGGCACGGCGGCGGCGCAGGGCCTGGATGTGGCGCTTATGGAGCCCAACGAAAAGCTGGGACGAAAGCTTCGTATCACCGGCAAGGGCCGGTGCAACGTGACCAACGACTGCGACAGTAAAACCTGGCTGGAAAACGTTCCCACCAACCCGAAATTTCTCTACAGCGCCGCCGCGGCGTTTCCCCCGTCGGCGGCTATGGCCTTTTTTGAGAGCCTTGGCGTGCCGCTGAAGACAGAGCGGGGCGGCCGGGTATTCCCGGTGTCGGACAATGCCAACGACATCGCGGACGCTTTGGCCCGCTGGGTCAGGGGCCAGGGCGTGCGCCATGTGCGCAACAGGGTCCAAAGCGTGGCCCTGGACGGCGCGGGCGCGGTCCGGGCGGTGGTCACGGACAAGGGGGAGATACCCTGCAAGGCGGCCATACTGGCCACGGGCGGGCTTTCTTACCCCGCCACCGGCTCCACCGGGGACGGGTACGCCATCGCCGCCGAGCTGGGCCATAAAATCGTCCCGGCCAGAGCGTCCCTGGTGCCGCTGGAGAGCCCGGCGGCGTATTGCGCCGAGCTGGCCGGCTTCGCGCCACGAAACGTGGACCTGACGGCCTATGAAAACGGCAAGGCCATCTATACCGAGCGGGGGGAGATGCTTTTCGCCCACTTTGGGGTGACGGGGCCGCTGGTCCTGTCCGCCAGCGCCCACATGCGCCGGTGGGGGGAGCGGACATACTCGCTTTCCATCGACTTCAAGCCCGCGCTTGCCCCGGAGAAGCTGGATGAGCGCATTTTGCGGGATTTTGAGAAGTATCAAAACCGGGATATCGCCAACGGCCTGGCGGACCTGCTGCCCCGGAGCATGATACCGGTGGTCCTGCGCCTGGCGGATATCCCCGCCCATACAAAGGTCCACGATGTGACCCGGGTGCAGCGGCTGCGGCTGGGGGCGCTTTTGAAGGCGTTTCCCGTGCCTGTAAGCGGCCCGCGGCCCGTGGCGGAGGCCATCGTCACCGGCGGCGGGATAGACGTGAAGCAGATAGAACCCCGGACCATGAGATCCAAGCTGGTGCCGGGCCTGTACTTCGCCGGGGAGATTTTGGACGTGGACGCCTATACGGGCGGGTTTAATCTACAGATCGCGTGGGCCACCGGCCGCTGCGCCGGGCTGGCCGTGGGAAAGGAGCTGTGTCCATGAGCAATACGCTTTGCGCCGTCGCCATCGACGGCCCGTCCGGGGCCGGTAAGAGCACCATCGCCAGGGCGGTGGCGGCCCGGTGCGGGTTTGTGTATGTGGACACCGGCGCCATTTACCGGACGGTGGGTCTGGCGGTCCGTCGGGCGGGCGCGGACCCCCACGACGCCTCCGCCGTGGGACCGCTGCTGCCGGGGCTGGACATACGCTTTGACTACGGCTCCGACGGACAACAGCGGATGAAGCTGAACGGGGAGGACGTGTCCGAGGCCATACGCACGCCGGAGGGGTCCATGTACGCCTCCGCCGTGGCGACGCTGCCCGTGGTGCGCGCTTATCTGCTGGACATGCAGCGGGATATGGCCCGTAAGCACAGCGTGGTCATGGACGGCCGGGACATCGGCACGGTGGTGCTGCCGGACGCGGGGCTGAAAATATTCCTGACCGCCAGCGCCGAAGCGCGGGCCAGGCGGCGGCTCCTGGAGCTGAACGCCAAGGGCGACGGGAGCACCTTTGAGGACGTGCTGGCGGACATGATACGCCGGGACGCGCAGGATTCCAACCGCGCCGCCGCGCCATTGAAGGCGGCGGTGGACGCGGTGACGGTGGACACGTCGGACATGACGCTGGAAGAGAGCATCGAGCATGTGTGCGCCCTTGTCCGGGCGCGGTTCGATATAGCATGAACGTTCTGGCAGCGGAAAACGCCGGGTTCTGCTTTGGCGTGGACAGGGCGGTGAAGCTGGCGGAGCAGACATTGGCGGAAGAGGGCGCGTGCTGGAGCCTGGGCGAGCTCATCCACAACCGGTGCGTGGTGGCGAGGCTCGCGGAAAAGGGCATGCGCACGGCCCGGTCCGCGGACGAGATACCGGACGGCGCCACCGTTCTCATCCGGGCCCACGGCGTGCCGCGCACGCAGATAGCCGTTTTGGAGAAAAAAGGCTGCCGGATCGTGGACGCCACCTGCCCCAAGGTGTCCCGTATCCACAAGATCGTGGAGCGGGCGGGACAAGAGGGCAGACAGGTGGTCGTATTCGGCGAGCCGGGCCACCCGGAGGTGCAGGGTATCTGCGGCTGGCGCCCCGGCGCGGCGGTGGTCCGGGACATGGACGAGTTCACCCGCTGGGCGGAAAATGAACGCGTTTCTCCCCAGGCGCCTCTCACAGTGGTGTTTCAGACCACGTCCAACCGGGAAATTAGTGAACAAAATATTAATTTAGTAAAAAAACTGTATACAAACGCCACGTTTTTTGATACAATATGTAACGCTACGAGTATCAGGCAAACTGAGGCGAGACAGCTTGCCGCGTCCTGTGACGCGATGGTCGTCGTGGGCGGGCGGCACAGCGCCAACAGCGTTCATCTGGCGGAGATATGCCGGGAGCGCTGCGGGCGTGTGCAGTTCGTGGAGAACGCGAGCGAGCTGGATGTACAAGCCCTGACCGGGTGCGTATCCGTCGGCGTGACCGCCGGCGCCTCAACGCCCTCGTGGATAATTAAGGAGGTAGTAAGCAAAATGAACGAGCCTGAGATCAAGAAAGAAGAACCCGTGGCGGAGGACGCCGCCCCTGTGGAAGAAGCCGCTCCCGTTGTCGAGGAAGCTCCCGCCGTGGAGGAAGCCGCTCCCGTGGCCGAAGAGGCCGCTCCCGCGGCTGAGGAAGCGCCCGCGGAGACGGGGGAGAAGTCCTTCGACCAGATGCTGGAGGATTCTATCCGCACCATCCACAATGGCGACACCGTCGTTGGCACGGTCGCGGCCATCGGCGCCACCGAGATCACCGTCGATCTGCCCACCAAGCACTCCGGATACATATCCGTATCCGAGTTCACCGACGACCAGCCCGGTGTGGACATCAACGATCTGGTGAAGGTCGGCGACGAGATCCAGGCTTCCGTTGTGCGCGTCAACGACGTGGAGGGCACCGTGCAGCTCAGCAAGCGCCGTCTGGACGCGGCCAAGAATTGGACCGACGTGGAGGCGTCCTATGAGGACGGCACCGTCCTGGAGGGCAAGGTCTCCGAGGAAAACAAGGGCGGCGTGGTCATCAACCTGAAGGGCATCCGCGTCTTTGTCCCCGCCTCCCAGACCGGCCTTGGCCGGGAGGAGCCCATGAGCAATCTGGTGGGTAAGACCGTCCGCTTCCGCATTACCGAGGTCAACCGGGCCCGCAAGCGCGTGGTCGGCTCCATCCGCAGCGTGGCTGCCCGGGAGCGCAAGGAAAAGGCCGAGAAGGTCTGGGCCGAGATCGAAAACGGCAAGGTCTATCAGGGCGTTGTCAAGAGCATGACCTCTTACGGCGCTTTCGTGGATATCGGCGGCGTGGACGGCATGGTCCATGTGTCCGAGATCAGCTGGGAGCGTATCCGCAAGCCCGAGGACGTGCTGAGCGTGGGCCAGGAGGTCGAGGTCTATGTCATCAACTTCGACCCGGAGAAGCGGAAGATCTCTCTGGGCTACCGCAAGGCGGAGGACAACCCCTGGCTGAAGTTCGTCAACGCCTATAAGGTCGGCGACGTGGCCAACGTCAGGATCGTGAAGATGATGCCCTTCGGCGCTTTCGCCGAGGTCGTGCCCGGTGTGGACGGCCTGATCCACATCTCCCAGATCGCCAACCGCCGTATCGGCAAGCCCGACGACGTGCTGACCGTGGGCGAGCAGGTGGACGCCAAGATCACCGCCATCGACGAGGACAAGCAGAAGATCAGCCTGTCCATCCGCGCCCTCATCGAGCCGGAACCCGCCCCTGTCCGCCACAGCGAGCATACGGAGCGCAAGGAGAAGGCGCCGGAGGCCGACGCGCTGGTCTATGAGGTCTCCGCCACCGGCGAGGCCAAGGGCATCGCCCCCGAGACGGACGAAGAACCTGACGCCGAGTAAAGAAAACACAATAATAAGAAGCAAGCGGGAAACCGCTTGCTTTTGTTTTTAATTAAATGTATCCGCGTGGAGGTCGAAAAGGGCGGTGACGCGCTCTTTCAGAGGGCGGTTTTCCGGCGCTTCCAGGGCCGGGTCGGCGGCCAGAAGGTCCTGGGCCTGCTGCTGGGCGGCCTTCAGCACCCGCATGTCGCCGGTCAGGTCCGCCACGTGCATCTCCGGCAAGCCGTGCTGCCTTGCGCCGAAGAAATCGCCGGGACCACGCAGACGCAGGTCCTCCTCCGAGATCTTGAAGCCGTCGTTGGTCTTTGTCATGATGCCGAGCCGGGCCTTCACGTCCGGCGTGTCCGCGTCGGAAAAGAGCACGCAATAGCTCTTGTGCCGGCCACGGCCGACGCGGCCTCGGAGCTGGTGGAGCTGGCTCAGGCCGAACCGGTCCGCGTTTTCGACGATCATCAGCGCCGCGTTGGGAATGTCCACGCCTACCTCGATGACCGTGGTGGAGACGAGGATGTCAAATTCCCCGGCGGCAAAAGCGGTCATGACCGCGTCCTTGGCCCTGGCCTTCATCTTCCCGTGTACGCACGCCACCCGCAGGTCCGGGAACACGTCCTTTTGCAGCGTTTTGGCGTAGGCCTCCGCGCTCTTCATGCCGGGGGGGAGGTCCTCGTTTTCCTCCACCATGGGGCAGACGATGAACACCTGGCGGCCCTCGCCCACCAGCCGCCGGACGAACCGCCAGATACGCGCTCGCATATCCTCGCCAACGGCGAAGGTGTCCACCTTCTGCCGGCCGGGGGGCAGCTCGTCCAGCACGGAGATGTCCAGGTCGCCGTAAATGATGAGCGCCAGCGTGCGGGGGATGGGCGTGGCGGACATGACCAGCACGTGGGGCTTTTCCCCCTTGCCGGCCAGGGCGCCGCGCTGGGCCACGCCGAAGCGGTGCTGCTCGTCGGTGATGACAAGCCCCAGATCGCGAAAGGCCACGCCAGCGCTCAAAAGCGCGTGGGTGCCGACGGCGATCTGGGCAAGGCCCGCCTGCAAAAGCTCGTTGACGTTTCGCTTTTCCGCCGCCTTCATCGCGCCGGTCAGCTTTACCACATGCACGCCGAGGGGCTCCAAAAGCGCCGTGAGGCTCGCATAATGCTGGTCCGCCAATATCTCCGTGGGGGCCATGAACGCGGCCTGCAGGCCGTTTTTCGCACACTGCCACAAAAGCGCCGCGGCAACCAGCGTCTTGCCGCTGCCCACGTCCCCTTGCAGGAGGCGGTTCATGGGCGTGCCGGAGGCCATATCGGCCAGGGCCTCGTCCACGGCGCGCATTTGGGCGGCCGTGGGCCGGTAGGGGAGGGCGCTCCAAAATTCCTCCATGGGCCGGGCCGTGAGCTTTTTCCCGCTGCCGGACGTGCGCTTTTCGCGCATCAGCCCCAGGGCGGCGGCCAGCACGAACAGTTCCTCGAAAACCAGGCGCCGCCGGGCCTGTTCCAGCGCCTGTTCATCCCGGGGGAAGTGGATGTTCTCATAGGCGTACCGGGCCTGGGCAAGCTGCATCTTCTCCCGCACGGGGGCGGGCAGCGCGTCCGGGGCCAGTTCGCCGCAGGTATCCAGGGCACGGGCGATCACGTCCATGAGAAACTTCTGGGATATGCCCGCCGTCAGGCGGTAAATGGGCATGATACGGCCCGTGACCGCGCCCTGCCTGTCTTCACGCTCAAAGACGGGGTTCGTCATGGTCCGGCGGCGGCCAAGGGCGCTGACCCGGCCATAGAAAACGTACGTCTCACCGGGCAGGATGTGGCTTTTGAGATAGTTCTGGTTGAACCAGGTGATGTCCAGAGTCCCGGTCTCGTCCACGGCCCGGAGCTTCAAAAGCTCCATGCCACGGCGCACAAAGCTGGCCGTCGGCGCCGAGGCGGCCATCGCCTTGACGCACACCGGCGTCTCCAGCGGCGCGTCCGCCACGGTACAGGTTTGGCGGCGGTCCTCGTAGGCCCTGGGGAAATAGCCCAGGGCGTCCGCCAATGTGTTTACGCCCAGCTTTTCCAGGGCCTTGGCCCGGGCGTCGCCCACGCCTTTCAGCGTTCTGATGTTGTCATTTAATGCAGCCATAGCCGGATTGTACCATGTCGCGCGGTTTCGCGCAAGCGAGAGCGCGACTGGTATCATTCTGGTACAACAGCGCGGAGCGCCTGTTGTATCACGGCAGGGGCAAAAATACAATCGCGGCGCGGGTTTTGGGGCGTGGGAAGGGGCGAGAGTTGACGGATTTGACCAATTGTCACGGAGCGTAGACAGTCGAAACTGGACAAAATGACATAATTGAACGAAAAGCGGTGATATTCCACAATGTTCCCTTGACATTATTGTATTAAAGTAATAAAATTAGAACACTAAATCTACGCAGGCTGTGGATTTTTGTCCGCGCAGCGTGGACATGGAAAGGGACTAGTCCCTTTCCGCTTGTATCTTGAAAGATACAAGCGAATGAGGTTTGTGGACTTGGGCGGGCGCGCCCTGTTCATAGAAGTGTATTGTATGACGAAGGAGGTCAAACAATGAAGAACGCAAAGAAATTGCTGGCGCTCGTTGTGGCCGTGGTCATGTGCCTGGCCCTGGCGGCTCCCGCGTTCGCCGATGGCGAGACCCTGGACTGGGAAGCCATCGACGCGATGGAGTACGATGACGCGTCTGACGCCATCTATGACTACAACCTGGGCGAGTTCTACAGCGCTTATGAGGTCGCCAAGGCTGAGGTCACCGACCTGAACCTGCGTAACGCCCTGATGGCTATCGCCGAGGCCAAGATGCTGGAGTCCGGCGTGTTCATGCCCATCTACGGCGACGGCGGAGCTTTCGCCATGAACCGTGCTGTCCCCCGTTCCGCGACTACCACGTCCTGGGGCCTGGATGAGTACAAGTGGTACACCACTCTGGTGTGCAACGAGATCCTCAAGACTGAGGACCGTGACGCTCTGACCGGCATTTGGGGCGCTGCCGCCAACGCCGACGAGTGGTTCGAGCAGGCCAGGGCTTACCTGGACGAGCATGGTTACACCCTGCGTGACGAGTACAACGCCCACTCCTCCTACGACATGGAGACCTGGGACGTGATCGCCACCTCCTACACCTCCGACTCTTACTTCATCGCCTGCACCTACACCGGCCTGATGGAGTACGACGCCAAGAACGTGCAGCAGCCCGCTCTGGCGGAGAGCTATGAAGTCTCCGACGACGGCACCGTGTACACCTTCCACATCCGTCCGGGCGTCAACTGGGTCGATCAGCAGGGCACCGTTATCGGCGAAGTCACCGCTGACGACTGGGTAGCTTCTCTGGAGCACCTGGCCGACAACAACGACGAGCTGGGTTACCTGATGAGCGCCGACGGCGGCTGCGGCATCAAGAACTATGACGCTTACGTCAACGGCGAGGTCACCTTCGACGAAGTGGGCGTCAAGGCTGTGGACGACTACACCCTGGAGTACACGCTGGAAGCTCCCTTCCCGCCCTTTATCACGATGGTGGGCTATGGCTGCTTCGCGCCCCTGAACCGTGACTTCTACAAGTCCCAGGGCGGCACCTTCTCCGCTGACGGCGACGAGTACACCGCCGGCAACTACGGCACCAGCCCCGAGACCATCGCTTACTGCGGTCCTTATGTTGTGACCAACTACACCCCGCAGAACATCTGGACCTTCTCCGCCAACCCCGAGTACTGGAACCCCGACGCGATCAACGTTCACACCGTGAACTTCTACTACAACGACGGTTCCGATACCATGCGCGCCTACAACGAGGCTGTTGACGGCACCGTGAACGGCTGCTCCTTCAACGCTTCCTCCCTGGTGCAGGCCCAGAAGGACATCCCCGAGGGCGAGGAGAGCACTTACTTCGACCTGTATCACTACACAACCACCAACAGCGCTACCTGCTACTGCGCCTGGCTGAACCTGAACCGCGCGGCTTTCGCCAACTTCAACGACGCGACCCAGGGCGTTTCTCCCAAGGCGGAGGATGAGGCTGCTATCGCGGCCACCCGCGCTGCCATGAACAACCAGCACTTCCGTCTGGCTCTGGCCTATGGCTTCGACCGCGGCGCTTACAACGCCGTCTCCGTGGGCGAAGATCTGAAGTATGCCTCCCTGAAGAACTCCTATGTCCCCGGCGACTTTACCGTGATGACCGCCGACGTTGACGTTGACATCAACGGCACCACCACCACCTTCCCCGCCGGCACCTACTACGGCGAGGTCATGCAGGCCCAGCTGGACGCCGACGGCTATCCCATCAAGGTTTGGGATCCCGAGGCTGACGGCGGCGCCGGTTCCGGCGACGGCTTCGACGGCTGGTACAGCCCGGAGAACGCGCAGGCCGAGCTGGCCACCGCTATCGAGGAGCTGGCCGCGCAGGGCATCGAGGTCTCCGCGGAGAACCCCATCCAGATCGATACCTTCTACTTCGCCGGCAGCGAGACCAACACCAACACCAAGCAGGCCTACAAGAAGGGCATCGAGCAGACCCTGGTGGACGAGGAGGGCAATCCTCTGGTCGTCGTCAACCTGATCGGCTTTGATGACTCCACTGTCATGCAGTACGCTTACTACCGCAACTCCACCGGCGCTGAGGCCAACTTCGATATCTCCCACAGCTCCGGCTGGGGCCCCGACTACGGCGATCCCCAGACCTTCCTGGATACCATTCAGCCTTACGGCTACATGACCAAGAACCTGGGTATCTATTGATCCACTGCCGAAAAACGCAAATAATTTCCAAGCAAACAAGGGGGTGGGGGCTTCCCACCCCCTTGTTGAATAAACAAGCAGAGCGAGGTCAGAAAAATGGGAAAGTACATACTGAAACGGCTCTTGCACGGCGCGTTTTCGGCGGTCTGCGTGGTCCTTATCGTCATGATCCTGATCTATTCGTTGTTGGACCGGTCCACGATCCTTGGCGCCGACCCCAACTACTCCAAGATCCAGAGCAACGCCCGCGTCAGCTATGAACAGAGCCGATATGAGGTCTTCGGCTATACCGATTACGTGCCCTATTCGGATTATATCAACCAGTTGGTCCGTGAAGGCGATTTGGACGAGGAAACGCGCTCCAAGGCCGCGCTTCTGGGCCGTACCCCGGACAAGGACTCTGAGGTCACAGCAGAGTACGTCCAAAAGTTCACCGATTATTATCAATCGCAGGGCTATACTATCACCCGCCTGGACGCTGACGTGAAGAGCAACGGCCAGGTCAAGAGCGGCGGCCAGACGGCCCTGTTCGCCACCCGCGACAAGCCGCTCATCAAGCGCGCGATCAACTATTTTGCCAATATGTTCTTCATCGACAGCGTTGATTACGTCCCGGAGGGGACGGATATTGGCAAGAGAGGCATTACTTTCACATGGTATGACCCGGTATATAACCCGCCGGGCTCTACGGAAAAGGTCTTCTCGCCCGCCATTATCGGCAACGGAACGGAACATAAGTATCTGTTATACTTTGACAACAAGTTCCCCTTTATCCATCAGAACATCCTGACTTTGCAATTAGGCGAGTCCTATACGGTCAACCGCGGTATCGACGTGTTCACCACCATGACCGACTCCCAGGGCTCTTATATCCTGTCTCCGACGACCTATCCCACCGGCGTGACGGCGGACCGCGCCGACGATCTGCACACCGCCACGTATATGGAGGGGTCCCGCGAATCGACGGCCTCCAATATGGAATGGTTCGAGGACGACTATACAAACATGCGTACCCATAAAACCGGCATGAGCAAGCTGGGCTTCTCCTTTGTCATCGGCATCATCTCCGTGATCATGGCCTATGTGCTGGGTCTGCCCATCGGTCTGCTGATGGCACTGCGAAAGGATAAGCTCATCGACAAGCTGGGTACGATCTATATCATGTTCATCATCGCCGTGCCCAGTCTGGCGTATATCTTCCTGTTTAAATCCGTGGGCGGAAAACTCTTCGGCCTGCCTACGCTGTTTGAGGTGGACTCGAAGAACAAACTGATGTATATCCTGCCCATCGTGTCCCTGGCGCTGCCGTCTATCGCGAACCTGATGAAGTGGATGCGCCGGTACATGATCGACCAGATGAACTCCGATTACGTGAAGTTCGCCCGGTCCGGCGGCCTGTCCGAGGGCGAGATATTCACCAAGCATATCTGGAAAAACGCCCTCATCCCCATCGTACACGGTATCCCCGGCAGCGTGATCTTCGCCATGACGGGCGCCATCATCACCGAGCGCGTGTACTCTGTCCCCGGCGCAGGTAATTTGCTGACCCAGGCCATCAATAAGTACGATAACTCCGTGATCGTAGGCGTTACCCTGTTCTACGCGGTGCTGAGCGTGGTGTCCCTGATCCTGGGCGACCTGCTCATGGCCACCGTTGACCCGAGAATTTCCTTCTCCACGAAAGAGAGGTGAGCGGCGTGGATAACAAGATCGACCTGAAGGACCTGGGCATGAGCGAAGCGGAACTGTTCTCCCACGTGGACCACAGCAGCGCGGAGTCCGAGAAGATCACCGCGCCCCGCTATTCCTATTGGAAGAGCGTGTTCCGGGTGTTTTTCCGCAACAGGCTGAACATCATCATCCTGTCGCTGCTGGTGTTCATGATCCTGTTCGCGTATATCTATCCGTCCCTGATCCACTATGACCCCTTCGCCAATCTGCTGGATCCCAACTCCAAGCATCTGTCGCCGTCCAAGGCGATGAGCTATTTCGGCGGCAGCATCCACTGGATCCTGGGCGCCGGCGCCTCCGGTGAGCCGACCTTCGACGCCATCTGGAACGGCTCGCGCATCTCCATCTCCCTGGCGCTCATCTGCGGCGCGATCAACATGACCGTCGGCGTGCTGATCGGCGCGGTGTGGGGCTTCTCCAAGCGGGTGGACGCCATCATGATGGAGGTCTATAACATCGTGGGCAACGTGCCCCTGATCCTCATCATCTCCGTGATGGCCATGCTGTTTTCCCCCACCTTCTGGACCATGGTGCTGGCTATGACCGTCGTGGGCTGGATCGGCATCGCGTTCTTCATCCGGACCCAGGTGGTCATTATACGCGACCGGGAATATAACCTGGCATCCCGGTGCCTGGGCACCTCCACCATCAAGATCGCCATGAAGAACATCCTGCCCTTCATGACCAGCGTCATCGTGACCATGCTGGCGACGGAGATACCCTCTTACATATCCTATGAGGTGTTCCTGGCCTACATCGGCATGGGCATGAGCGAAATGAGCCTTGGCCGGATGATCTATGCCGCCGAGAGCGCTATGGTGACCCCCGGCTGGCAGTTCGAGTTCTGGAGCCCGGTGGCTATCGCGTCCATCATCACCGTGGTGCTGTACGTGGTGGGCCAGAACCTGGGCGACGCGTCCGACCCCCGGACGCATATGGAATAAGGAGGGCGTACCATGGAAGAAAAGAAAAAGGTACTGCTGTCCATCCAGGACCTGACCGTCAAGTTCCGCGTCCGCGGCCGTATTTTGACCGCTATCCGGGACGTGAGCCTGGATATCTATGAGAACGAGTCCATCGCCATCGTGGGCGAGTCCGGCTCCGGCAAATCCGTGCTGACGAAAACCTTCGCCGGTATGACCGACTCCAACGGCTTCATCGACAAGGGCAAGATCATCTTCGACGACCCGGAGCTGGCGGAGACGTTCGTGAAGCTTACGCCCGGCGCCCGTCGGCAGATGGACAGCTCTCTGGCAAAGCTGAACCGGATGAGCCGCTATGAGCATGGGGCGGATACCTATAAGAAGATCGTGGAGCTCGAGAGCGAGAAAAAGCGCCGCGGCACCCTATCCGGCGAGGAGAAGGAGGCCATCGAAAACGAGCTTCGGGAATTGAAGTTCACCCGCACCAACCTGTTCAATGAAAAGCAGACCTACGACCCCCGAAAGGAAAAGGACAAGATCAAAGCCGCCGACCAGAAGCTGAAGGAGTACGACGCGCAGATCAAGGCCCTGGAGGGGAAGGAGGCCGCCGAGGAGAAAAAGCGCAGGGACGCCGCCGCGCACGATACCGCCTTCAACGAGCGCTACGCCAAGGATATGGCCGCGCTGAAGGCCCAGTACGACAAGCAGATCGCCGCGCCCATCACCGACGCGACCCGCAAGCGCAACGAGATCCTCAGCAAGGAGATCCAACTGTCCGTGGGCCGGTATAACTTCGTCAAGCGCATGCAGCTGACCAGGCAGCTTCTGGCGGCCCTGGAAAAGGCCATGAAAATGGGCGTCGATCTGGACGACGAGGACCAGCGCAACGCCGTGTTCGACACGGTGGTGTTCCGGGTCCGGTATCTGGACGAGACGGCGGACCAGCTGCACGGCACATGCGTGCTGAACCTGGCCAACGTGAAGTATTCCAAGGACTGGACCCAGGTCCGCGGCCGCCGTATCGCCACGGTGTTCCAGGACCCCATGACCAGCCTGAACCCCATCATCACCATCGGCCGGCAGATCACCTCCATCATCATCAAGCACCAGGGATGCTCCGAGGTGGAGGCCCGCCAGCGGGCGCTGGAACTGATGCATAAAGTCGGCATCCCCCACGCGGAGGCCCGTTTCGACGACTATCCCTTCCAATACTCCGGCGGCATGCGCCAGCGTATCGTCATTGCCATCGCCCTGTCCTGCCAGCCCAAAATCCTCATCTGCGACGAGCCGACGACGGCGCTGGACGTGACCATCCAGGCCCAGATCCTGAAGCTCATCAAGGACCTGCAGAAGGAGTTCAATTTCACCACGGTGTTCATTACCCACGACCTGGGCGTGGTCGCCAATATCGCGGACCGGGTGGCCGTGCTGTACGCCGGGCAGATCGTGGAGCTTGGCACGGTGGAGGATGTCTTTTACGACCCCCGGCACCCGTACACCTGGGCGCTGCTGTCGAGCCTGCCCCAGCTGGCCGAGCGCAACACGACCCTGTATTCCATCACCGGTACGCCGCCCTCTCTGTATAACGCCATCGTGGGCGACGCGTTCGCGCCCCGCAACCCGTACTGCATGAAGATCGACACCATCAAAGAGCCGCCCATGTTCCAGGTGAGCGAGACCCACTTTGCCAAGACATGGCTTCTGGACCCGCGCTCGCCCAAGGTGGAAAAGCCGGAGATCATTCACGATATCCACGGCAAGCTCATGAAGGCATTCAACATTTAAGGGGGGCGGAGATATGGCAAACGTACAGGAAAAGAAGACACGCCGCTCCCGTTTCCCCGAGCATGGGCCTGTGGCGGACAACGGCAGAGAGATACTTCTGTCGCTGAAAGACGTGGACATCACCTTCGGCAAGGGCGACAATGCCGTCCGGGCCGTGCAGGACGCGTCCTTCGACATTTATAAGGGCGAGACCTTCTCCCTGGTGGGAGAGTCCGGCTCCGGCAAGACGACTATCGGCCGGGCCGTGATCCGGGTCAACCCCCTGGCAGCCGGTGAGATCGATTATAAAGGCGTTCGTATCTCCGGCAAAATACCCCACGCGCTGGACCGTGAGGTCATCCGAAACGTGCAGATGGTGTTCCAGGACCCGGCCGCGTCCCTGAACGAGCGCGCCACGGTGGACTACATCATCTCCGAGGGACTTTATAACTTCGGCCTGTTCGAGAACGAGGCGGACCGCGTCCGCAAGGTCGAGAACATGATCAACGAGGTCGGTCTGCTCCCCGAGCACCTGACCCGGTATCCCCACGAGTTCTCCGGCGGCCAGCGCCAGCGTATCGGCATCGCCCGGGCCATGGTCATGGAGCCGGAACTGGTGGTGGCCGACGAGCCGATCTCCGCGCTGGACGTGTCCATCCGCGCCCAGGTGCTGAACCTGATGAAGAAGTTCCAGCGGGAGAACGACGTCACCTATCTCTTCATCGCCCACGACCTGAGCGTGGTCCGGTTCATCTCCGACCGTATCGGCGTCATCTACAAGGGCCGTATCGTGGAGGTGGCGGACGCGGAGGAGCTTTTCGACTTCCCCCTGCATCCTTACACCCACTCGCTGATCTCGGCCATCCCCATCCCGGACCCGAAGCTGGAGAAGAACAAGGTCCAGTACGTCTACGATCCCTCGATCCACGACTACAGCGAGGATAAGCCGGAGTTCGTGTGCATCGGCCACGACCATTGGGTCTTCGGCAACAAGAAGGAGATCGAGGAGTACAAGGCCATCCGGGAAAAGGGCGTGCCCGTCAAGCCTATCACCATCGGCGATCCCGAGACCGCCGCGCAGGAGCAGGCCGCCGCCATCGACGCGGCCGAGGCCGCCGCGGAAGCGGAGTTCCTGCGTGCGCCGGTGCATGACACGGGCAGCATCTGGTACACGCTTTTGAGCTTCCTGCTGCCCATCCCCGGATTCATAGCGGGCTGGCTTTTCAAGCGGCACAAGCACTTCCGAAATTACAAGGCGTGTAAGAAGGGCGCTGTGATCGGTATCGTCACCTTTGCCGCTATCGCCGTGCTGTTCGGGCTGCTGCTGCTGGCTGTGGTGGTCTGATTGGGACGCACTGACAGAAGACAACGGGAGCCGAACCTCCCGCCCATACAGAAGATCGAGCTGTCCTCCGCCCATTCCGGGCGGAGGATGGTCATAGCGGTCGTGCTGCTGGCCATCGGCGTAGTGACGCTGGTGTACGCGTTCACCAGCCTGTTCACGGTCAAAAAGGGATGGCAGCAGATCCAGGCGTCAAACGGCGCAGAGGCCAACTGCGCCGGGGACTTTGTGCTGTTTTATGATATAGGAAGCGGCGAGATGAGCGCCTCGGCGGAAAAGCGGGGCCTGACCGCCGCCTACACCGACGCGGCCGTGAAGGCCTATCGGCTCTTTGACAGCATCGTCGCCTATGAGGGCGTTCACAACGTGCAGTATATAAACGCCCACCCCAACGAGACGGTGGACCTGGACCCGGCGCTGTACGCGGCGCTGGAGCAGATACGAGACGCCGGGGACCGGTCGCTGTATCTGGGGCCGGTGTATGAGATATATAACGGCGTCTTTACCTGTGAAAACGACGGCCAGACCGCCGACTATGACCCGCGGCAAAACGAGAGCCTGCGGGAGTATTTCGCCCAATGCGCCGCCTTTGCCCGGGACCCGGCGGCGGTGGACATGGAGCTTCTGGGCGGCGGACAGGCAAGGCTTCATGTGTCGGAGGAATACCTTGCCTTTGCCCGTGAACAGGAGATCGAGTGCTTCATCGACTTTAGCTGGATGAAAAACGCCTTCATCGCGGATTGTCTGGCCCAGTCCCTGGCGGACGCGGGCTATACGCGGGGCGCGCTTTCCAGCTTCGACGGCTTCGTGCGCGATCTGTTTGACGGGGACGAGGCCTTCGGCGTCAACGTCTATGACAAGGGCGAGCAGGCGGCCACGGTGACCTATACCGGCCCTATGAGCATCGTGTATCTCAGAAGCTACCCCATGAACGCGCAGGACGCGCAGCATTATTACGAGATGGAAGACGGAACGGTGCTCGCGGCCTGTGTGGACCCGGCGGACGGCCTGAGCCGGACCGCGGCGGACGATCTTGTAGTCTTTGCCCGGGACGTCGGCTGTGCCGAGACGCTTTTGAAGCTTGCGCCGCTTTTTGTGGCGGATACGCTGGACGGGGACGGTCTGTCCGCGCTGGCGGAGCAGGGGATATACGCCGTCCGCCCCGACGGGGAGCGTGTGCTCTATAACGACCCGGACGTGTCCGTCGCCCCGGCGGAGGGGTACGAGAGCGCCTGTGACGGAAAATGACAAGAACACACCGGTTTCGGCCGGTGTGTTTTTCATGTATGGACATATTTTATAAAACGGGAAAAATCCGCGTTAAATTTTTGTGAGTTATTGACATTTATTCGGCACGGCTATATAATATCTCACGTAAACAGCGCAGTACGGTGCTGCGCTAAAACAGTACATAAGGAGGAAATCATATGAAGAAGGTATTTGCGCTTGCGCTGGCTCTGACGATGCTCTTCGCGCTGACCGTCCCCGCGATGGCGGATGAGGCGCCGGAAGGGTTCGACCCCGAGCTTGTTGCCGCGGCCCAGGAGGAGGGCACGCTGGTCGTCTATGGCGGCTGCGAGGAGGAATATCTGGCGGCTGTGTGCGACCACTTCATGGAAGAGTTTGGCATCGAAGTGCAGTATCAGCGCCTGTCCACCGGCGAGATCCAGGCCAAGATCGAGGAAGAGAACGGCAATCCCTCTGCCGACGTTCTCTTCGGCGGCACCACCGACCCGTACAATGTCATGGCCGCCGAGGGTCTGCTGGAACCCTATGAGGCGACGAACGCCAGCCACCTGCTGGGCGACCAGTACCGCAGCGCCGACGGCAGCTGGTACGGCATCTACAAGGGCATCCTGGGCTTCATGGTCAACCGGGACGAGATCGAGCGTCTGGGCCTGCCTGAGCCTCAGGACTGGGCCGACCTGACCGACCCGCAGTATGAGGGCCTGATCTGGCTGTCCAACTACAACACCGCCGGCACCGCCAAGCTGGTCATCAACACCATGATCCAGAAGTACGGCCACGACGAGG
>CANQJZ010000006.1 GCA_947624385.1 uncultured Oscillospiraceae bacterium | reverse complement strand
CTTGTAGTTGTCGGAGGTGTAGTACTCGGTGAAGTAGCCGATGGCGCAGCCGCCGATGAGGCCGGCCAGGATGGCGGCGTAAACGCCCAGCCAGTGGCCCTCGGCGCCCAGCACCACGTAGCACAGCGGGCAGGCCAGCACCGCGCTCAAAATGGCGGCGGTGTATGTACCGGTGCGCAGGCTCTTCAAAAGGCTCATCTGGGTGGCGTCTTCCTTGGTTTTGATGAGGAAGGAGCCGATCAGGGAGCACACGATGCCCAGCACGGCCAGGGCCAGGGGCAGGAACATGCCGCTCCAGCCATACCCGGCGGTGCCGGCCAGAGCGAAGGTGGCCACGATGGAGCCCACGTAGCTCTCGAACAGGTCCGCGCCCATACCGGCCACGTCGCCCACGTTATCGCCCACGTTGTCGGCGATGGTGGCGGGGTTGCGGGGGTCGTCCTCGGGGATACCGGCCTCGACCTTGCCCACCAGGTCCGCGCCCACGTCGGCGGCCTTGGTGTAGATACCGCCGCCCACACGGGCGAACAGGGCCACGAAGGAAGCGCCCATGCCGTTCATGACCATGATGTTGGCGATCTCATGGGGCTCGGTCATGTGCAGGCCGTACTTGAGCACAAAGAACCAGATGGTGATGTCTAAGAGGCCCAGGCCCACCACCACGAAGCCCATGACGGAGCCGGCGGAGAAGGCCACGTTCAGGCCCTTGTTCAGGCTCTCGCTGGCCGCGTTGGCAGTGCGCGCGTTGGCGTTGGTGGCGATCTTCATGCCGATGAAGCCGGCCAGGACGGACCAGATGCCGCCGGTCAGGTAGGCGATGGGGGTCACCTTGGGGATCATCGTGCCGTCGGAGGCGAAGGCGATGACCACCAGGATCACGAACACGACGCAGAACACCTTGGCGACCGTGGTGTACTGCGCTTTCAGATAGGCGTTGGCGCCCTCGCGGATGGCGGAGGCCAGCTTCACCATCTTCTCATTGCCTTCGGAGGCTTTCATGACCTTTGTCTTCTGAAGCCAGGCGAAGATGAGAGCGACGGCAGCGCCCGCGAAGCCTATCCAAAACAGGTTTTCGAACATAGCGTTGATCACTCCTTAAAAAGATTTACAATGTTAAGCCGCTACCCTCTATAATATACTTTACCGGGCGTTTTTTCAAATAAAACTTTAAGATTTCAGAGCAAAAACGCCGTTTTGTCGATTTTACCAATATTTAGTGTTTTTCCACGGCGAAAATGACGAAAAAGTACAACGGAGCGTATGGCCCCGGCCTTGACAAACAGGCGGGGCGGAACTATAATTTTTCAAACATTGGAATAGCAAGGGGGCGGCGGTCATGGCCAGGCTGTCAAAACGGGAAAACATCATCCAGGGCGTGAAATTCACGCTGTTCTCCATCTCCGCCGGGGTGATCGAGGCGGGGGCTTTCGCGCTGCTGCACGAGCTGCTGGACCTGAAATACTGGCCGGCCTATTTAACGGCGCTGATTTTATCCGTGCTGTGGAACTTCACCCTGAACCGGGAGTTCACCTTTAAGTCCGCGGCCAACGTGCCGGTGGCGATGGCGAAAGTCGCGGGTTTTTACCTGGTGTTCACGCCGCTGTCCACCTGGCTGGGGGACTGGCTCACGGAGTCGGCCGGCTGGCCGGACTATCTGGTCCTGGCGCTGACCATGCTCAGCAATTTCGTTCTGGAATTTCTCTTTGACCGGTTCGTGGTGTTTGGAAATTCCATCAACACCAACGCCCGCGCCAGGGGCAAAAAATGACGGACCCTGTTGTTGAAGGGGGTGGGCCGTGCCATACGGCGCACCCCCGTTTTTTCGGTTTTTATTGAAAATCCAAAGTGGATATATTATAATAGACTGAATTACGCTGGGAACATTTGGCAAGAACGGAAAGGAGCGGCAATATGGCCTCTGCGATCGAGACGCTGCGCCAGTGGATAGCGGAAAGCGACAACATCGTGTTTTTTGGCGGCGCGGGCGTGAGCACGGAGAGCGGCATACCGGATTTCCGCAGCGTGGACGGGCTGTATAACCAGAAGTGGGCCTACCCGCCGGAGACGATCTTGTCCCACTCGTTTTTTGAGCGGGACCCGGCGGAGTTTTATAGGTTTTATCGGGAAAAGCTGGTGATACACGGGGCCAAACCCAACGCCGCCCACCTGCGCTTGGCCGAATTGGAGCGGGAGGGCAAGCTGAAGGCCATCCTGACCCAGAACATCGACGGGCTCCACCAGGCGGCGGGCAGTAAAGAGGTGCTGGAGCTGCACGGCTCCACCCTGCGGTGCTACTGTTCCCGGTGCGGCAAGCCATACCCGCCCAGCGCCATCAACGAGGGGTCGGGTGTGCCGCGGTGTGACTGCGGCGGCATTTTGCGGCCGGACGTGGTGCTGTACGAGGAACCCTTGGACGAGGATATCCTGCAGCGGAGCGTCCACTATATCCGCCACGCGGACATGCTGATCATCGGCGGGACCAGTCTGGCCGTGTACCCGGCGGCGGGCCTCATCAACTACTACCGGGGCCACAAGCTGGTGCTGGTGAACCGGGGGGCTACCCCCCGTGACGGTTCGGCGGACCTGATCGTCCGGGGCAACATCGGCCAGGTGTTTTCCCAGGTATGAGCGCCCGGGTCCTGGGCGTGCGGTTCGACGCCGTTACCGTGGACCAGGCGGCGGACCGTGCCCTGGCGCTGCTGGCGGCGAAAAAGGACGCCTATATCTGCACGCCCAACCCGGAGATCGTCTGGCGCAGCCGGAAAAACGAGGCGCTGGCGGACGCCGTCGCCGGTGCGGATATGACATTGGCGGACGGCGTGGGCATCGTCTGGGCCGCTCGAACGCTGGGCTGTCCCGTGCCGGAGCGGGTGAGCGGATTTGACTTTCTGCTGACCCTTCTGGCCCGGTTCAAGGGCCGGGTGTTTCTGCTGGGCGGCAGACCCGGCGTAGCGGCCGAAGCCGCCGCTGCCATCGAACGGCAGTTTCCGGACGTGACCGTCTGCGGATGCCTGGACGGGTATTTCACCGACGACGGACCTGTCATAGAGGCCATAAAGTCTTCCGGCGCGGAGCTGGTGCTGGCGTGTCTGGGAAGCCCCAAACAGGAGCTTTGGATGGCCCGGAACCGGGGCGCGCTGGGCGGGTGTGTGATGGCGGGTCTGGGCGGGTGCCTGGACGTGCTCAGCGGGCGCAAGCGCCGTGCCCCTGAGAGCTGGATACGGCTGAAGCTGGAGTGGCTCTACCGGCTCATCCACGAGCCGTCCCGTCTGGGCCGGCAGCTGTGTCTGCCCCTGTTCGTACTGGCGGTGCTGGCCGAGAAGATAACGAGCCGGCCTTCTGGATAATGCATGGCCGACGGTCGCGTAAGGGGGAGCTCGAGGGGGACGCCAGTCCCGCCTCGAATAGGATATAAAAAAAGCGGGGCTCCAATGAGCCCCAGGTGGATATGCTGGTTTTCTCTCTGACGGCAAAGGATCAGTTGCCGCAGCCGCAGCCGTTGTTGCAGCCGCACCCGCAGCCATTGTCGTTGTTGCAGCCGCAGCCGCAGCCGTAGCCGCCGGCCACGGAGAACAGAAGGATCAGGATGATGATGAGCCAGAGCCAGCTATAGGAATTGTTGTAGAACATGGTTTTTATCCCTTTCTCCGCGCTTTACTGTGCGTGACTGCGGCCTGCGCGGCGGGGCGGACAGCGCGTTGTCATCCGTGTCATACTATGTGGCTGGGCCCGATGGCGTGACGGGTAATTTTAAGGAGCGATCTATGGCTGATAAGAACACCCATGACGAATACGATCTTCCGGACCGGGAGCGGACCGAGGCGCTGACGGACGGGCCGCGGCGGGAGATCGTGGACGTGAAGAAGCTCTCCCGGCGGGAGAAAAAGGCCCTGGACGCGCTGCCGGAGCAGGTGGTCCGGGAGGCGCCCACTCTGGGCCGGGACCTGCCCGGGAGCAAGATGCTGGTCTACGACTCCGAGCTGGACGAGGTGGACTACACCGACCCGGAGGACCTGCCCGAGGGCCGGGACTATCTGCCCATACGCTTTCGGCGCTATGGCCGCCTGGGCGTCAGCGGCGGGGTGCTGTACGCGCTTTTTGTCATAAGCGTCAGCATTATATTGGCCTGCTTTGCCTGGATGTGCGCGGTGGACGTGCTGGCATTGAACAAAGAGGACGCCAGCGCCATCGTCACCATATTGCCCTATGAGCCCACAGGCGACATGCCCGCCACGGTCCAGATGGAAAACTCCGAGGGCCAGATGGAGGACGTGGAGATAAAGGTGGACATCGACCAGGTGGCCGACGAGCTGAAGCGTGGCGGCATCATCGAGTATAAGTGGCTTTTCAAGATATTCGCCGGGTTTTCCCACGCCAACGTGAAGATAGACCCGGGCACCTACGACCTGAACACCTCCTATGACTACCGGGCCCTGGTGACGAAAATGCGCTTCGGCTCGGACAGCCAGGAGATCACCCGGGTGACCTTCCCGGAGGGGTTCTCCATGGACCAGATTTTCACCCTTTTGGAGCAGAACTACGTCTGCAAGAAGGCCGACCTTTACGAGGCGGCGGCCAACTACGACTTCGACTACGACTTTCTGGCGGACCTGCCCCTGGGGGACGCCTCCCGGCTGGAGGGCTTTTTGTTCCCGGACACCTACGACTTTTACCAGGGCGAGTCCGCCTCGGTGGCCATCAACCGGTTCCTGCGCAATACGGAAAGCAAGCTGACCCAGGAGATACAGGACACCGCCGCGGCCCGCGGCCTGAACGTGAGCCAGCTTATGACCATGGCCTCTCTTATCGAAAAAGAAGCCGCCGGCGCGGAGGGCGAGCGGGAGAATATGGCCTCGGCCATCTATAACCGTCTGGCCGCCGGTATGCCCCTGCAGATCGACGCCACCGTCAACTATGTCCTGGGCAAGAACACCCTGGACCTGACGGCGGAGGACCTGCAGACGGACAGCCCCTACAACACCTATCTCTACCAGGGCCTGCCCCCCGGACCGATCTGCAATCCGGGCCTGGCGTCCATCGAGGCGGTGGTGGCCCCGGCGGAGACGGGATATTATTACTGGTATTCCGTGGACGGCGAGACCTATTTCTTCGCCTCCAGCGACGAGCACGCGGCCTTTGCCGCGGCCAACCCCAACTGAGCAAAACCATATTTGAGCATACACGAGGTAGAAAAAATGAAAAAGTACGGCGTGAACGAACTGCGGGAGATGTTTCTGGCCTTCTTTGAGACAAAAGGCCATCTGCGTCTGCCAAGCTTCTCCCTGATCCCCCAGAACGACGCGAGCCTTCTGCTCATCAACTCCGGTATGGCGCCCATGAAGCCCTATTTCACCGGCGAGCAGGAGCCGCCCCGTCACCGGGTCTGCACCTGCCAGAAGTGCATCCGCACCGGGGACATCGAGAACATCGGCAAGACTGCCCGCCACGGCACCTATTTCGAGATGCTGGGCAACTTCTCCTTCGGCGATTACTTCAAAAAAGAGGCCATCCCCTGGGCCTGGGAATTTCTGACCAGCCCGGAGTGGGTGGGCCTGGACCCGGACAGACTGTACCCCTCCGTGTTCGCGGGCAACGAAACGACGCCCGCCGACGACGAGGCATTCGCCATCTGGCGGGACGTGATAGGCATCCCCGAGGACCGCATCTTCAAATTCGGCAAGGAGGACAACTTCTGGGAGCACGGCTCCGGCCCCTGCGGCCCCTGCTCCGAGATCTACTACGACCGCGGCCCCAAATACGGCTGCGGCAAGCCCACCTGCACCGTGGGCTGCGACTGCGACCGGTACATGGAGGTCTGGAACGTCGTCTTCTCCCAGTTCGATAACGACGGCCACGACAACTATACGGAGCTGAAGCAGAAGAACATCGACACCGGCATGGGCCTGGAGCGGCTTGCGGTGGTCTGCCAGGACGTTGACAGCCTCTTTGACGTGGACACGGTGATGAACATCACCAATGAGGTCAGCAAGCTCACCGGCGCGACTTACGGCCGCAGTCACAAGATGGACGTGTCCCTGCGGGTCATCACCGACCACATCCGCGCCTCCGTCATGATGATATGCGACGGGGTGCTGCCCTCCAACGAGGGCCGGGGCTACGTGCTGCGCCGGCTTTTGCGCCGCGCCGCCCGCCACGGCAAGCTGCTGGGCGTGAACGAGCCGTTCCTCTATAAGATCGTGGACATGGTGGTCCACGAGAACGAGGGCCACTACCCCGACCTGCGGGAGCGGCAGGCGTACATCACCCGTGTCATCCGGGTGGAGGAGGAGAACTTTGCCCGCACCATCGACGGCGGCATGCGCATTTTCGACGAGATGCTCTCCGGCCATAAGGACCGGGGCGAGACGGTATTTTCCGGCGCGGACGCCTTCAAGCTCTACGACACCTACGGCTTCCCCCTGGACCTGACGGCGGATATGGCCGACGAGCAGGGCATGACCGTGGACGAGGCGGAGTTCCAGAAGCTCATGGAAGAGCAGCGCCAGCGGGCCCGGAAGGCCCGGGAGGCCCTGGGCGATCTGGGCTGGGCCGGCGTGGAATTTGGCAAGGACGTACCCGAGACGGAATTTGTGGGCTATGACCACACGGTCTACGAGGGCGCGAAGGTCGTGGCCCTGGTGGTGGAAAACGAACAGGCCGAGGAATTAATGCCGGGCGTGGAGGGCATCGTGGTGCTGGACAAAACCCCGTTTTACGCCGAGATGGGCGGTCAGGTGGCCGACCACGGCGCGCTCACCGCGGGGGATATGACCTTCGCCGTCACGGACGTGCAGAAGAACAAGGGCGGCAAGTACATGCACTACGGCAAGGTGACCGGCGGCGTTTTAAAGCTGGGCGACACCGTGACCGCCGCCATCGACGTGGACCGGCGCGGGGCCGTCATGCGGGCCCACTCCGCTACGCACCTGCTGGACAAGGCCCTGCGGACCGTGCTGGGGGACCACGTGCACCAGGCCGGCTCTCTGGTGGAGCCGGATAAGCTGCGCTTTGACTTCACCCACTTCTCCGCCATGACAACCGAAGAGCTGGCCAAAACCGAGGAAATGGTCAACGAGGCGGTGCTGGCCGGGTACGGGATCAACACCGACGTGCTGCCCATCGACGAGGCCCGCAAGCGCGGCGCCATCGCCCTTTTCAGCGAGAAGTACGGCGACACGGTCCGGGTGGTGGACATGGGCGAGGGCTATTCCGTGGAGTTCTGCGGCGGCACCCACCTGGACAACACGGCAAAAGTGGGCCTTTTCCACATCGAGAGCGAATTTTCCGTGGCCAGCGGCGTGCGGCGCATCGAGGCCGTCACCGGCAAGGCCGCTCTGGCGGAGATGAACCGGGTCAACGCCCGTCTTGCCCAGGCGGCGGCCATATTGAAGGTCCGGCCCGCGGAGCTGGAAAGCCGCGCCGAGGCCATCATGGGCGAGCTTAGATCCCTGCACCAGTCCGTGGAGAAGATGAAGGCCCGGGAGACCGCCGGCGAGACCGACCGGCTGCTGTTCGGCACCCGGGAAGTGGGCGCGCTGCGGGTGCTCACGGCCGTGGTCCCCGGCGCGGACGCGGGCCGTCTGCGCCAGATGGGCGACATTTTGCGGGACAAGGCCGCCAACATCGTGGCCGTCCTGGCCAGCGACAATGGGGAGAAGGTCACGTTCCTGGCCGTGTGCGGCGCGGACGCCGTGAAGGCCGGGGTCAAGGCCGGCGAGCTGGTGCGGGAAGTCTCCGCCGTCACCGGCGGCAAGGGCGGCGGCAAGCCCGAATCCGCCATGGGCGGCGGCGCCGACGTGCTCAAGACTGACAACGCCCTGGCCGTGGTGGACGATTTCGTGGCCAAAAAGCTGGGACTGTAAGAAAGGAGCGTTTACCGTGCTGATCGCATTTGACAACATGCAGGAGACCGTGGTGCCTCACGCCCGCGGCGGTGAAAAGGAGCTTTACCGCAAGTGCGTGGAGCTTGCGGACAACACCATCATGCTGGGCCGGCTGGAACCGGGCGCGTCCCTGGGCGTACACGCCCACGAGGAGAGCTCCGAGACGGTCTATTACCTTTCCGGCAAGGGCCGTATGTACTTTGACGGCCGCTATGAGCCGGCGGAGGCGGGCAAGTGCCACCACTGCCCCAAGGGCCATTCCCACGGCCTGGAAAATACCGGGGACGAGGACCTGGTGTTCTTCGCCGTCATCCCCAAACAGTGAGGTGTGCCATGAGCGACGACTGCCTTTTCTGCAAGATCGTAAACGGGGACATCCCCTCCAACAAAGTCTATGAGGACGAGCTGTGCTATGCCTTCCGGGACATTGACCCGCAAGCGCCCACCCATATTCTGGTGGTCCCCAGGACCCATATCGCCTCCTGCGCGGACCTCACCGAGGCCAACGCCGCCCTGGTGGCGCACATCTTCACGGTGATCGCCAAGATCGCCCGGGACGAGGGGCTGGACGGCGGCTATCGCGTGGTGTCCAACGTGGGCCCGGACGGGGGCCAGAGCGTGCCGCACCTGCACTTTCATATCCTGGGCGGCCGTACCCTGAGCGGCCGGATGGGCTGACAGCGGCCCATGCGTAAGCTGGCGTGGACGGCGCTGGGCTTTGCCGTGGCGGCGGGTCTGGCGGAGTACATACTGCCTGTGGGAGAGCTGCCGTATTTTGCGGCGGCTCTCGCCGTTGTGGCGCTGGCGTGCGCATGCATAAAGCGCGGCCCCCGCTGGCGCGGGCGGGCGCTGCTGGCCTGTCTGGGCGCGGCGCTGGGCTTTCTGGACTGGTGGGGACACTATACGCTCCATATCGCCCCATCGGAGGCTTTGGTGGGGGAGAACGTCAAAATAACCGCCACTGTGAGCGACTATGTGGAGCGATACGACAATTACGACCGGGTGGAGGTCCGGGTGACCGACGGCGCGCCAAGGGAAAAGGCGCTGCTGTATCTTTACGGCGGCGAGATGCCGGCGCTTGAGCCGGGGGATACCGTCGAGGCCCGGATACGGGTGAGCTCCGCCGTGACCCGGCAGGGGGAGCGGTCCTGGACGTACGCGGCCAGGGGCGACGATCTGCTGGGCTATATAGAACCGGACTCCCTGACCGTGACGGGCCGGACGGCGCACAGTTGGCGGTATTTTCCCCAGCGGCTCTGCCACGGCGTACAGGCGTTGTGCGACGCGCTCTTCCCGCCGGACGCGGCCCCGCTGGTAAAGGGCCTTTTGACGGGGGACACGGCGGACCTGCAGGAGGACACGGAAAACTACACCGCCATGCGCGCCGCCGGGGTGCTGCACATCGTGGCGGTCAGCGGGATGCACATGTTTGTGCTGGTGGGGTTCGTGCAGCTGCTGCTGGGCAAAAGCCGCCGGACCAGCCTGATCTGCCTTCCGGCCATATGGCTGTTCGCGCTGATGGCGGGGTGCAGGCCCTCGGTGGTCCGGGCGGCGGTGATGCAGACGCTGTTGCTGCTCTCGCCGCTGTTGGAGCGGGAGCCGGACGGGATCACCTGTCTTGGCGCGGCGCTGCTGGCGCTGCTGGTGCCCGACCCTATTGCCATCGGCAGCGTGGGCCTGCAGCTGAGTTTTGCCTGTATGGCCGGGCTCATCTTCCTGCTGCCCCGGATCGAGGGGTGGATGGAAGAGCATCTGCCCATGGAGCGCTGGCCGGTCCGCTATATCGGGGACAGCCTGGCCTGTACCCTGGCGGCCACGGCCTTTTCCACGCCCCTGGCGGCGCTTTATTTTGAGCAGGTGCCCCTTTTCTCCGTGGCGGCGAACCTACTGACGCTGACCGTGGTGGAGGCCGTGTTCGCGGCGGGCTACACGGTGTGTACTATCGGCGCGCTGGCGCCAACGGCGGGCCGGGCGTGCGCCTGGGCGGTGAGCTGGCTGGTGCGCTGGTGCCTGGGGGTATACCGGGTGGTGTCCAGAATACCGTTTTCGTGCCTTTCCATCCGCAGCCCACGCACGCTGGTGTGGCTGGCCGCGAGCTATCTGGCCTTCACGCTCTGGTATGTTTTAAGGCGGCGGGGCCGTGAGATACGGCTGGACCGGCCGGTATGCCTGTCGCTCATCCTGCTGCTGGGCGCTATTCTTTATGGCAAATTCGCCATTCGACCGGACGAGAGCCTGGTGACGGCCCTGGACGTGGGCCAGGGGGAATGCGTGGTCCTGGCGGATAGAGACAGCGCCGTGGTGGTGGACTGCGGCGGCAGCAGCTTTTCCAGCGCCGGGGACACCGCCGCCAACTATCTCATGAGCGTGGGCAAGACGAAGCTGGACATGCTGGTGCTTACCCACCTGCATGAAGACCACGCCAACGGCGCGGCCGCGCTCATCTACCGCATGCAGGTGGGCTGCGTTGTCCTGCCCGCGGACGGGGAGGGCGGCGAGGAGCAGCGCCGGGAGGTGCTTCTTGCCGCCCAGCGCCGGGGCGTACCCGTGGTGTCGCTGTCCGACCCGACCCATACCGACGTGGGCCGGATCGGCCTGGACCTTTTATTGCCGGAGGGCGAGGGCGGCACCAACGAGCGCGGTATCGTTGTCCTGTCGGAGCAGACCGGCGGCAGGGCCCTTGTCATGGGCGACGCCGGCCGTGAGGCGGAATCGGCCCTGCTGGCGGCACGGCAGGTGCCGGACGTGGACGTGCTGCTGGTGGGCCACCACGGGTCCAACACCTCGACCACGCCCAGTTTTCTGCGGGCGGCGGACCCGGAGACCGCCATCATCAGCGTGGGCTATAATACATACGGCCACCCCACCGAAAAGGTGCTGGCGCGGCTGGCAGAGTACTGCGACGAGGTACTGCGCACGGACCGGCTGGGGGACGTGACGGTGCGATTGGGAGGGGAAGCGCTTGGCGAGAACGGATAGAGACGCGCTGGATTACGGCGCGGAGCTTAAAAAGCTGCGGCAGGAGGGACCCCGGCGGGTGTACATCCTGCGGGGGGACGAGGACTATCTGCGGGACAGTTTCCTCACAGAGCTTAAAAAGCTCTGTCTGCCCGAGGGCACGGAGGCGTTCAACTACCACCGGCTGCAGGGGCCGAATCTGGATATGGCCGCCCTGCTGGAGAGCGCGGAGGCCATGCCCTTCATGGGCGAACACACCCTGACCGAGGTCCGGGACTTTGACGTGAACCGCACGGCGGCCTACGACCCGGAGGCGCTGAAGGACTTTTTGCTTGACGTGCCGGATTGGGCCACGGTGGCGTTCGTCTTCTCCCCCGGTTATTCGCCGGACAGCCGCCTGGGGGCGGTGAAGGCCATGAAAAAGGCCGGGGCGGACCTGTGCTTTTCAAGCCCCGGCGAGGCGGCGCTGGTCCGCTGGGTCATCCGCCGCATGGAGGACCTGGACAAGACCATCGACCCCCATACGGCCAGCTACCTTCTCTGGGTCTGCGGCGACAGGATGAACGCCCTCATCCCGGAGATCGTCAAAATCGCGGGCTACGCCAAAGAAAAGGCCGTCGCCCGTTCTGACATCGACGCGGTGGCGAAAAAGGCCCCGGAGACGACCATCTTCAACCTGACGGACGCCCTGGGCGCGGGGGAGTATGACAAGGCGGCCCGCCTTCTGGCGGATCTATTGGCGGACAAGGACGAGCCGCCCCAAAAGCAGCTTGCCATGGTCAGCGAGCAGTTCCGGCGCTTATACGTGGCCCGGGTGGCGGCCGACAGCGGCCAGGGCGCGGCCTACATCACCGCCTGTGTGCCGGAGCTTTCCGGCCGGAGCTACCCCCTGCAGCTTTTGCAGCGGGCGTGCAAAAAGTTCCCGGCGGCGCGGCTGGCCCGGGCCGTGGACCTGTGCGTCCGGTGCGACTACGCCATGAAGGACACCGGCGGCGAGCCGGAGGCGCTGATGAAGGAGCTTCTGGCGCGCCTGGCGCTGGACCGGGTATGATACGCATACAAGAGGCGATCGTGGTGGAGGGCCGGTACGACAAGGCGGCTCTCGCCAACGTGGCGGATACGGTGATCGTGGACACCGCCGGGTTCGGCATTTTTTCCGACAGGGAAAAGCTGGCGCTGCTGCGCCGTCTGGCCCGGGCCCGGGGCCTTGTGGTCCTGACGGACAGCGACGGCGGCGGCTTTCTCATCCGCGGCTTTTTAAAAAGCGCCATCGACCCGGCGTTTGTCAAGCACGCCTACGTCCCGGACGTACCCGGTAAAGAGCGGCGCAAAAAAAGCCCCTCCAAAGAGGGGAAGCTGGGCGTGGAGGGCATGGGCCCCGACGTGCTGGAAGCGGCCCTGCGCCGCGCCGGCGTTACGATTTTGGGCGAGGCGGACAAAGAGACGGCCCCGCCCATGACAAAGGCGGAGCTTTATGAATTGGGCCTGACGGGCCGGCCCGACAGCGCCCAAAAGCGCGCCGCCGTGAAAAAGGCCCTGGACCTGCCCGAAAAGCTCGCCACCAACGGCCTTCTGGACGTGCTGAACGTGCTTGTTACCCGGGAGGAATTGGCGGCGCTCATCGCTTCTCTGCCGGGTCCTCCACGATCATAAGCCCGATGCCCGCCACCAGCAGCACTCCCGCCGGCGTCTCCGCCAGCGCCCGGGCCAGCCGGTAGGCCCGGAAGTTGCCCACGCAGGGCTCACCCGCGAAAAGGCACAGGGCGAACCCGGCGAAAACCATGGCGCAGCACAGCGCCAGTATCACCCGCACCGCCCAAAGCCCCGCCGGGGTTATTTTCGCAAAGCTATGTAAAAACCGTTTCATGCCGCCATCATAGCGCGTTTCGCCCCGCCCCGCAAGCCACAGATGTTGGAAATACCGGTCCCCTCACAGGGTGGGACCGGCGTTATTATGTCTATTCCAACACAAAAAACACAAATTATAGTGGTAATTTGGGGAAAGGTGTGCTATAATTATGTAAATTCCGCATACGCGGAGATTTGGGAGGAACGACAATGAAATGTCCCTATTGCGGTTACGCCGAGAGCAAGGTCATTGATTCCCGACCCGCCGACGAGGGCAGCACCATCCGCCGCCGGCGTGAGTGCCTGATGTGCGGCAAGAGGTTCACGACGTATGAGAAGGTGGAGCGCATGCCCCTGGTGGTGGTGAAGCGGGACGGCAGCCGCCAGACCTTCGATAAAGTCAAGCTGATAAACTCCATGGTTCGGGCGTGTGAGAAGCGGACCGTGCCTCTGGAGAAAATCGAGGCCATCGCCGACTCCATCGAGACGGAGCTGCAAAGCGCCCTGGAGCGGGAGATATCCACCGCCGTCATCGGCGACATGGTGATGGAGCAGCTGAAGAACGTGGACGAGGTATCCTACGTCCGCTTCGCCAGCGTCTACCGCCAGTTCAAGGACATCAACACCTTCATGGAGGAGCTCACCAAGCTGCTGGGGGACAAGACGAAAGAGGCCGAGAACGGTTAACGCTTCTCTTTTGGCGACAAAAATACGCCGCCGGCCATATCCACCGTCATCATATACACATCTCTGGGAGAGGACAGTTTTTGGCTGCGCAGATGTTTTTCCAGCCACTTTTCGTCCTTTCCCAGAATTTTCAAATTCTCCGTCAGCACCCGGCCCTCGTTGATGACGATGAGCGGGTACCCTGCATCCTGGGCCTGGACGTTCATCTGTCCGGCGGTGACCGGACGGCTGGCGGGGGAGAGGACCACGTTCAGCTTTCCGTCCGTCTCCAAAATGGCGTATTCCACCTCGTTCAGGTCCAGCGCGCCCTGATTGCGCAGGGCCTCGGCCAGCTCGTCCGGGGTGAACCGGTTGCGGCGCATCTGGCTCTGGTCTATCCGGCCGTGGACGATGAGCAGCGCGGGCTTGCCCGCCAGCAGCGCCCGGAACTTCACGCTCTTTGCCATGAAAAGGCTCAGCACCAGCTCCATGGCGAACAGCGTCACCGCGGGCACGATGCCGCACAAAACGGACTTTTCCGGGTTGACCACCGGCGTGGCGGACACCTCGGAGATCAAGATCGTGACGATCAGCTCCGACGGCTCCAGCTCGCCCAGCTGGCGCTTGCCCATCAGGCGCATGAACACAATGAGCACGGCATATATGACGATGGAGTTGAATATGATCTTAGTTAGCATGGCGATAGTATGCCACGCTTTGCCCGGAGTATGAGCGGGCACAAATCTCTATAGGGGGAGAACGATATGGGGAAATATTTCGGCACCGACGGCTTCCGCGGCGAGGCCAACGTGGACTTAAACCCGATACACGCCTTTCAGATCGGGCGCTATCTGGGCTGGTACTATGGCCGGGAGCACAAGGCGAAGATCGTGATCGGCAAGGACACCCGCCGCAGCAGCTACATGTACGAAAGCGCCCTGGCGGCGGGCATCGTGTCCTCCGGCGCGGACGCCTATCTTCTGCACGTGACCACCACGCCATGTGTTTCCTACATTACCCGCAGCGAGGGCTTTGACTGCGGCGTGATGATCTCCGCCAGCCACAACCCCTATTACGACAACGGCATCAAGCTCTTAAACGGCGAGGGGGAGAAGATGGACGACGCGCTGCAGGACGCCATCGAGAAGTACATGGACGGGGCCAGCGAAGCGCTGCCCTACGCCACCCGGGACCAGATCGGCTGCACCGTGGACTTTTACTCCGGCCGCAACCGCTATATCGGGGCTTTGACCGCCCTGGCGGACTGCCCCTTTGAAAACCGGACCATCGCCCTGGACTGCGCCAACGGCAGCACCTGGATGATCGCCCGGGCCGTGTTCACCGCTTTAGGCGCCAAGGTGCTGGTGATAAACGACCGGCCCGACGGCACCAACATCAACCGGGGCTGCGGCTCCACCCACATCGAGCAGCTCCGCGAGTTTGTCCGGGACAGCCGGGCCGACTGCGGCTTTGCCTTTGACGGGGACGGGGACCGGTGTCTGGCCGTGGACGAGCGGGGGGACGTGGTCAACGGCGACAAGATCATGTACATCTGCGCGAAAAGCATGAAAAGCCGTGGTCACCTGCCAAGCAACACGGTGGTGACCACGGTCATGTCGAACCTGGGGCTATACAAGGCCCTGGACGCCGCCGGCATCGGCTATGAGAAAACCGCCGTTGGCGATAGATACGTCTACGAGAACATGAAGGCCCACAACCACCTGATCGGCGGCGAGCAGTCCGGACACATCATCTTCCGCAAGTACGCCCGCTCCGGCGACGGGCTCATCACCGCCATCATGGTCATGCGGGTGATGATCGGGACCAACCTGCCCCTGTCCGCCCTGGCCGCGCCGGTGAAGATGTACCCCCAGGTATTGAAAAACGTGGTGGTCACGGACAAAGAATTGGCCCTGGCCCATGAGGCCGTGCGGCGTGAAGTGTCCGCCGTGGAGGCGGACCTGGGCGACGAGGGCCGTGTGCTCCTGCGGGCCAGCGGCACGGAGCCGGTGCTGCGGGTGATGGCGGAGGCGTCCACCCCGGAGCTGTGCGAGCAGAGCGTGGACCGCATCATCGCCGCCATGGACGCGGAGGGCCTTTTGGTGGAGGTGCGCAAATGAGAACCTGCGAGCTTTTCGATCTGACCCACACCGCCGCGGCGGCGCTGCTGGAGGCGACCGAGTACCCCTGGGAGGCCCTGGCGGGCATCGGCGACTTCATTCTGGCCTTGGGCAAGACGCTCTCCCCGGCGGAATACGACCACCCGGCGGAGGACGTCTGGCTCGCCAGGGACGCCAAGATTTACCCCAATAACTATATCGCCGGGCCATGCATCATTGGCCACGGCACCGAGGTCCGGCCCGGCGCGTTCATCCGGGGGAATGCCCTGGTGGGGGACAACTGCGTGGTGGGCAACTCTACGGAGCTGAAAAACGTGATCTTGTTCGATAACGTCCAGGTGCCCCATTATAACTACGTGGGCGATTCCATATTGGGCTACAGGGCCCACATGGGCGCGGGCAGCGTCACGTCCAACGTGAAGAGCGACAAGACCCTGGTCGTCATCCACAACGGCAAGCAGGACATCCCCACCGGCCGGAAAAAGGTGGGGGCCATGCTGGGCGACAGGGTAGAGGTAGGATGCGGCAGCGTGCTCAATCCGGGGACCGTTATCGGCCGGGACAGCAACATCTACCCCCTTTCCTCGGTCCGGGGCACGGTCCCGGCGGGCAGCATTTTCAAGGCCCGGAACAACGTCGTGCCCAAGGCGCTTGCGTAAACTTTTTGATTTACAAAGGAGAGAGGACCCCTATGAGCATCCTGCAGTCGCTGCTGTTTTTCGCGGTCAGCTTTTTCGCCTCCATCGTGGGCGCCATATGCGGCATCGGCGGCGGCGTGATCATCAAGCCGGTGCTGGACCTGTTCGGCTGGGCCAGCGTGTCCGCCATCAGCTTTTTGTCCGGCTGCACGGTGCTGGCTATGAGCTGCTACTCGGTGGGCCGGTCCCTGGCGGCGGGGGAGAAGGCGGTGGACCTGCATACGGGCACGCCTCTGGCCATCGGCGGGGCCGTGGGCGGCGTGATCGGCAAGCAGCTTTTCACCGCCATTCGCAATGCCGCGCCGGACCCGGACATGGTGGGCGGCGTCCAGGCCGTGTGTCTGGCCCTGGTCACGCTGATGACGCTGGCGTACACCCTCAAAAAGGCTCGTATCCGCACGAAGAAGATCGACAGCGCCGCCCTGTGCCTGGCCATCGGCCTGGTGCTGGGCATCATGAGCAGCTTTCTGGGCATCGGCGGCGGGCCCATAAACCTGGTGGTGCTCTTTTACTTTTTCAGCATGGACACCAAGACAGCCGCGGCCAACAGCCTGTACGTCATCCTGTTCAGCCAGCTCGCCAGCCTGATCGCCACCCTGGTCACGGGTACCGTGCCGCCCTTCGCGGCCCACACGCTGGTATTGATGGTGCTGGGCGGCATCGGCGGCGGGATGGTGGGCCGGAAGATCAACAAGCGCCTGGACGGCGACGCGGTGGATAAGTTCTTCACGGCGCTGATGGCGGTCATCATCGCCATCAGCGTCTACAACGCCTGGCGGTATCTGGGCGGCTGAAATTTTTGTGACATATACTGCGATTTAAACAAAATAGGCCCGTATTTAAAATACAGCTTTTCCAAAAACGCACAACGACCGGACAACTTTCCGTTTTTTCTTCAAAAAGTTATTGCATTTGGGAAAGGCAAAATGGTATAGTGGCAGCAGAAGGCATACGACGCCAAACGACGAGACGAAACCTATTATTTTATGAAGGAGAATGAAAATGAAAAAACAAACCTTCCGCCGCATCTGTCTGCTGCTGTCGCTGGTCATGGTCATGAGCTGCGCTCTCAGCACCACCGCCTTTGCCGCCGGGGAGACCTGGACCGTCACCTGCCCCTGGGCGCCTGACGGCGTGGCAAGCCTGGTGAGCCAGAAGGCCGCCAGCCTGAGCACCGAGTATTCCGAGGACATCACCCTTGTCGCCGAGGCCATCAAGGGCGACGCCGCCACCGTCAACACCTGGGTCCTGGACAACGAGGCCGGCGACACCGGCCTGGTGTTCGTGGGCGAGGGCCTTTTGAGCATCACCGCCACCATGGACCCGGCCAAGATGCAGTTTGGCTATGAGGACTTCGCGTTCGTGGAGAACCTGTATTCCTCCGTGTTCGTGCTGAGCGCCGACGCCAAGCTGGAGATCAACGGCATTGAGGACCTGAAGGCCTACGTGGAGGGCGCGGAGGAGATCACCGTCGCCACCAACGGCGCCACCGGCTCCGAGGCGTTCCTGGCCGCCGCTCTGTTCGGCTCCATGGGCGCGGGCGACACTCTGAAGCTCGTTCCCTATCAGTCCGCCGCTGAGGCCGCTCAGGCCGTGTCCCGCGGTGAGACCGATTTCGCCGTCAGCCACCAGTCCCAGATCCTGGAGACCTACAACCAGGGCGGCGTGACCGTGGTCTGCGCGTTCGACGAAGGCCCCATCGAAAACGGTCCCTTCGCCGGCGTTGAGGGCGTGGGCGAGTATGGCTACCCCTACTTCCGCAACCGCTGCTTCATCATGGCCCCCGCCGGCACCGACGAGGCCAAGGTCGCCGAGCTGAAGGCCCTGTATGACGACATCCTGGCCGACGAGGAAGTGGTGGAGTGGCTGCACGACACCATGCTCCTGGAAGTGGACACCATGGACGTGGAGGCCGTGGAGGAGCACATCGCCAACGTGAAGGACATCGTGGAGGAGTACATCGACATCGTCCAGCCTGAATAAGGCGGCGCGTCGGGCAACTCTCGCTCCCATTCAATTGAACTGTCGGGGGGAATGGGCCCAAGCGCCCATTCCCCTCGGGCCGTCAAAAAGGGACTTTTTGACGGCCCGAAATGACGCCGGTACTTTCGCGCCGCAAGCGGCGCAAAAGTCCTCGCGTCGTCGCCGCTCGCTGGGCTAGGCCGGGATTCGCCGCAAGCGGCAAACCACGAATAGCCCGCGGCGTCTCCTCTCCCCACGCGACAAGCGTGCCGCGTGGGGCCCCCGCGAGCCGCGCAAGCGCGGGGCGTCAGATCCCATTCGAGGCGGGACTCCCGTCCCCCTCGAGCTCCCCTTTGCGTGACGTACATTTTCTTATTCTTTGACAGTCCCCTGTCTTTCCTGTAAGGGAGGTCATATCGTGAAAGACAAATTGGATACCCTTGGCGCGAAGCTGGCGCGCAAGGAGATACGCATCCCCGTGGACCTGACGGTGGGCGTGCTGTTTTTCCTGCTGGGCGGCGTGGTGCTGCTGATCATGCCCCATCAGGTGGCCATTTCCGAGCGGGACGTGGTCAACGGCCGCGCCTTCCCTACGCTTCTGATGGGCCTTATGATGTTCTGCAGCGCGCTTTTGGTGGGCAAGGAGATCTATAAGCTCGCCAAAAAGAAGCCCCTGGAATACAAGACGGTGAACCTGCTGGTGGAGATCAAGGCCCTGATCATCCTGGCCATACTGCTCGTCAGCTACCTGCTGGCCCGGTGGACGGACCTGTTCGTGGTGGGCGCGGTATTTTGCGCGCTGGCGTTTCTCATTTACTTCCGGTGCAAAAAGCCCAGCTATTACATTATCACCGTGGGGCTAGCCGTGGGCATCTGGGCCGCGTTCCGCTTTTTGCTGAACGTGCGCTTTTAATAGAGAGGAAGTGGGTTTATGCTGCAACATATCGTCCCGGCCAGCGGGCTGCTGTTCACGCTGCAAAACATCCTGTGGATCAACATCGGCGTGTTCATCGGCGCGGTATTCGCCGCCATTCCCGGCCTGACCGTAATTCTTTGCGTCATCCTGTTTCTGCCGGTCACCTACTCCATGTCCGCCATCCCCGGCATGATGTTCCTGCTGGGCATCTACTGCGCCGGCGGCTACGGGGGCAGCGTGTCGGCCATCCTCATCAACACCCCGGGCACGCCTCACGCCGCCGCCACCATGCTGGACGGCCACCCGCTGTCCAAGCAGGGCCGTACCAAGGCGGCGTTGAAGATCGCCCTGTACGCGTCCACCTTCGGCGGCATTTTCTCCGCCCTGGCGCTGTTATTCCTCGGCCCCCAGGTGGCGAAATTCGCCGCCCAGCTGGGCACGCCGGAGTGCTTCATGGTGTGCGTGTTCGGCCTTACCATCATCGCCGGCGTGTCCGGCAAGAGCATGATCCGTGGCATCATCGCCGCCTGCCTGGGCCTTCTCATCTCCTGCATCGGCTCCGACCCCATGACCAGCTACGACCGCTTCACCTTCGGCGTGGGCCGTTTATACCTGGGCCTTGACCTGGCGGTGTGCCTGATCGGCCTGTTCGCCCTGGTGGAGATCGTTGGCCGTGCGGAGAAAAAGCCCGACGAACTGCACATGGACACCTCCAAGATGCACGACAACGGCGTCATTACCAAGGCGGAGTACAAGCGCATGGCCCGCCCCACCATCCTGGGCTCGCTCATCGGCGTCATCGTGGGCATCATCCCCGGCACCGGCGCGTCCGAGGCCAGCTGGTTCAGCTACAGTCAGGCCCGCAACCTCTCCAAACACCCGGAGGAATTTGGCCACGGCTCCGTGGAGGGCGTGGCGGCCTCCGAATCCGCCAACAACGCCGTCACCGGCGCCACGCTGATACCGCTGCTGACCCTTGGCATACCCGGGGACGGCACGGTGGCCATCATGCTCTCCGCGCTGATGATAAACGGCCTGAACCCCGGCCTGAGCCTGTTCACCACCCAGGGCGACATCATGTACGCCATCATGCTGGGCCTCATTCTGGTGAACGTGTTCATGCTCCTGCAGGGCAAGGTGCTCACGCCCATCTTCGCCAAGGTGGTGTCCATCCCTCAGGAGATTTTGACCCCCATCATCGTCATCTTCTGCTTCGCCGGGGCCTACTCGGTGAACAAGAACTACTTCGACGTGGCCGTGGCGCTGGTGTTCTGCGTGCTGGCGTGGCTGCTTCGAAAGCTGGATATGCCCCCGGTACCCATCCTGCTGGGCCTGGTGCTGGGCAAGATGACGGAGACCAACTTCCGCCGTGCGCTGCTCATCTCCAACGGCAACCCGTCCGTGTTCTTCAGCAGCGTGTACTGCTGGATATTCGTCGGCCTGATCGTGCTGGCGGTGGGCACCATCCTGCGCGGCAAGCTCCGGGAGAAAAAACCGCAGGCCCAACCTGTCACAAAGGAGGAATGACATGCCTTACAATATCGTCTTTTACTTCACCGACCAGCAGCGCTGGGACACCTGCGGCTGCTTTGGCCAGCCCTTAAATATCACGCCCAATCTGGACGCCTTGGCGGCCGAGGGGGTCAAATTCCCCAACGCTTTCTCCCCCCAGCCGGTGTGCGGCCCCTGCCGGGCCCTGTTCCAGACCGGCCGCTATCCCACGGAGACCGGGTGTTTCCGCAACAACATCATGCTCCCCCCGGACGTGAAGACCCTGGGCCAATACATCGAGGAAGCGGGCTATGAGACGGCCTACATCGGCAAGTGGCACCTGGCCAGCGACGGGGAGCTGGAAAAGCCCCCGGTCATCGACCACACCGTCACCGCCATCCCCAAAGAGCTGCGGGGCGGGTACACCGGCTACTGGCGCACCGCCGACGTGCTGGAGTTCACCTCCCACGGCTACGACGGCTTCGTCTTCGACGAGAACGACAACCGCATCGACTTCAAGGGCTACCGCGCCGACTGCATCAACGACCTGGCCCTGCAGTTTTTCGATACCTACGACCGGAAAAAGCCCTTTTTCATGACCGTCTCCCAGATCGAGCCCCACCACCAGAACGACCACCGGCACTACGAGGGGCCGGAGGGCTCCAAGGAGCGGTTCAAGGATTTCGTGCTGCCCCACGACCTGGAAGTGCTCAAGGGCAACGCGGCGGAGGAATACCCGGACTATCTGGGCCAGTGCGCCGCCCTGGACGAGAATCTGGGCCGCCTGATCGACCGGCTCAAAAAAGAGGGCCTTTACGACAACACGGTCATCATCTTCGCCTCCGACCACGGCTCCCACTTCATGACCCGCAACCGGGACGAGCACCTGAACGGCTACGACGACTACAAGCGCTCCTGCCACGACGGGTGTCTGCACGTGCCCCTGGTCATCGCCGGCGGGCCCTACAAGGGCGGCGTGGCGGTGCAGGAGCTGGTCAGCACCGAGAGCCTGCCCAAGACCATCCTGGCCATCGCCGGTGTCCATGTGGGCGACGCCATGATCGGCGAGAACCTGCTGGACGTGGTGGAGCATAAGGACCCGGATAGGCCCAACGAGGTGTTCGCCCAGATATCCGAAAGCCGGGTGGGCCGGTGCGTCCGCACGCCGGATTGGCTCTATTCCGTGTACGCCCCCGGCGTCAACGGCGGCGAGGCTGCCGCCTCGGACACCTATGCCGACGATTTCCTGTACGACATGAAGGCCGACCCCTGGCAGCTTACTAACGTGGTCACGGACCCGGCCTACGCCTCTGTCAAAGCGGAGCTTCGCCAAAGGCTGCTGGACTGGATCGAGCGGGCCGAGGGGACCCGGCCTGTCATCACCGACTGACCCATGACCAACGGGAAAAAGACCGAGCAGGTCTACCGCTGGCTTTTGGCCTACATCGACGAAAACAAATTCTCCGGCAACCAGAAGCTCCCCTCGGAAAACGCCCTGCAGCGCCGTCTCTCGGTCAGCCGGGAGACGGTGCGGGCGGCGTTCGACCGCCTGGCTCAGGACGGGACCGTCTACAAGGTCAAGGGCAGCGGGACCTACTTCAACCGGGAGCTGGCCCTGTCCCGCCAGATGAGCGCCGAGGACACCCCCCGGCGCATCGGCCTTATTTTACAGGGCCAGGACGCCGACGCCAACTCCGCCCTCATCGAGGGCGTCAAGAGCGTTCTGACGGACGGCCAGGCGGACCTGCACGTGTTCCTGACGGACAACAAGTTCGCCAACGAGCGCCGTTGTCTGCAAACGGTGGTCCACCAGAGCTTCAGCGGCTTCATCGTGGACGGGGTGAAGGCCAGCCTTTTAAACCCCAACCTGGACTGCTATCAGGAGCTGTACCGGCGGCGTATCCCGGTGGTGTTTTACAACAACTACTACAAGAACCTCCGCTATCCCCGTGTCATCGTCAACGACCGGCAGTGCGCCGGGGAGCTGATGGACCTGCTGATCGCCGCCGGCCACCGGCACATCGCGGGCATTTTCGTCTACGACAACTACCAGAGCATCGAGAAATTCCAGGGCATGACCGAGGCCCTGCAGCAAAGCGGCCTGGAATATCAGGACGATTACATCAAGTGGTGCGTGTCCAACGAGGCCCATGACGACAGCTTTGTGCGCGTCATCGAGCGGTTTTTGAAGGGCATCCCCCGGTGTACGGCGGTGGTGTGCTGCAACGCCATCATCTACCGGCTGGTCCGTCGGGCCCTGGAGCGCATGGGCCGGCGGGTGCCCGAGGATTGCTCCCTCGTCTGCTTCGACTATTCCGGCGACGACTGGGAGGAAGCGGGCGTCACCTGCTCGGTCTACCAGGGGCGGGAGATGGGCCGCCAGGTGGCCACCCGCCTTCTGCGCATGATCGATAGGCAGGACTGCGAGGACAAGGGCTATTCCTACGTGATGAAGCCCAGGATCCACCTTGGCCGCACGATAAAGACATTGTAAAAACGTGTCCCCGGCTTACGCCGGGGACACACCATATGGAAAGCCTCCCCTGTGCAAGGGGAGGTGGCGAGCGAAGCGAGACGGAAGGGTTGTCTGTTGTCCGACGTTACAACCCCCCAGTCACGCATGTGCGTGACAGCCCCCCTTACACAGGGGGGCCGTCGATAAAGAGCGGCTTGCGCCGCATAGATCTGCTGATATCCGGATCACAGCTTCTTTTCAAACACATATTGTTGGGGTGTCATTCCCATTGCCTGATACATAGCGATAGCGCCCTTGTTGAAGCCCCATGTGTACACATCCAGACGAACAGCCCCCTGCTCTTTTGCCCAAGTCTCCACCTCGGTAAAGAGCTTGGCCGCAATCCCTCTGCGGCGATAGGCGGGCAAAACAAATATGTCATCCAGACAAACTGTCCTTATATCCTTTACCATACCGCTTTCTTTCCAAAGCGTTGCCCTAACAACACTCACAATCTGCTCATCATCAAAGACTCCCAGTTGCATAACGTCAGGGTTGGCCAAATTCTGAATAAAAGCATCCTTGGGATACACTTCATCTTTATCCCGACTCACAAAAAAGTCCGGTCGTGCCTGTACATGAAGCTCATCCAATTCCTGATACAGCTTGACCACTTTATCATGATCGGCTTCTGCCAGTTTTCTGATTTCCATATATTCTAACTCCTTTCGACAAACTCCGATTTTTCGCGCACCGCGCACAGTATACCATGCCCCTGGAAGCGTTACAAGAGCCCTAAACAGCGTTTGCCGGGTGTAATTGTGTCCCCGGCTTGGCCGGGGACCCGTTGGATTTTGATTTTCCTTATCGAACGCCTCCCCTGTGCAAGGGGAGGTGGCAGCGCGGAGCGCTGACGGAAGGGTTGTCTGTTGTCCGACGTTATGATCCCCCAGTCAGCGCCTGATGGTGCTGTCCGCTACCGGTAAATGGACAGCATGCCAAAGTATTTTCTGACAAAGGAGGTGTCCTCCACTTCCTCGGCCATGTCCTCCGGGCCGTAGCGCAGAAGATAATAGTCCATATCGTGGACGGTTTTGAAGATGTCGTTCGCGGCGTTCATATCGTGTGTATCCCGGGCCTGGGCCGTCTTGTCGATCAGGACTTGCAGGTCATTTTTCAGGTCGTCGTTATGTACAGTGCTCTGTATGTCCCTGAGGATCTCGATAAAATCGTCGGCGTCGTATTCATTGTTTACGAGCAGTTGGGAAAGCGTATCCTCCGTGCCGTACTTCTCGCAAAAGCCGGTCCACGAAAGGCCCTCGTCCTCCCGTATCCTCGCGATATCCTCCAGGTCGTATTCATCCCCGGTATAGGACCACTGGACATTGATCTGGCCCGTCTCGTCAAAATAGTTCCACGCCGGGTCCTCGGGGTCCTCCAAAAACGCGAAAATGTCCTCATAGAAATATTGGCGTTCCCACCAGGCGTTGGCCCCGGTTATGACCGTATAAAGCCAGTCGGTCTGGTCCTCCGTCATGCCCTCCAGCGCCTGGTCCCGTGCGGCCAGTACCTGCTCCTTCGTGGGGGCGGCGACAGAGGTCGGGGTCGGGGCCGAGGTCGGCTCCGGCGTATCCGTCGGGGCGCTGGTCTGCGGCGCCATCGTGAACGATGCCGGCTGCGTAGGCGCCGGGCTGGCGGTGGGCTGCTCCGCGCTTTGGGCGCACCCGGCCAGCGTCAGCAGACACAGCCCAAGGAGCGCCGTCAGCGCTGTTTTTCTCTTCATCCGTGCATACCCCCTTGATAAGTTATGAAGCAGTATAGCGCGCTCCGCCGGGCCGGTCAACGGCGAAACAGCATCCGTGCGGCGGTGTGGAGGCGGGGCAGGGCGTAGGGGAAGAAGGCCTGGAAGGCAGGGCAGAAATAGTTCTCCTGGCCGGCTTGGCCGTCCGTGAAGTCCCGGCGGCACCCGCCCCGGCACAGGGGGGCGTACGGGCAGGCGCCGCAGGCGGCGGGCCGCTTTTCCCCCTCGGCCAGGAACCGTTTCATCACCGGCGAGGCCAGGGCGTCAGCCACGGTCATGCCCCGGATATTGCCGATGCGCCAGGCGTCCAGCACGTAAAAGTCGCAGGGGTACAGGCTGCCGTCCGCCTCCACCGCCAGGTACCCGCCGCAGCGGCCGTTGGAAGCGCAGGAGCCGGGAGGTATGCCCGCTATGAGCCGCAGCAGGTCGTCGAAAAACCGGACGCTGACGTATATACCCCGGGAAAGCTCCTGGAACCAGCAGTCGAAAATGCCCTTCAAAAACCCGCCGTAGGCTTGCGGCGTCAGGGACCAGGGCATGCGGCCCCTCGGCCCGTCCAGCGGGTCCAGGCAGGGGATGAATTGCAGCGGGTGGTCCCCCAGCTTTCGGAGGCTGTCCCAGACCTGCCGGGGGGCCTTGGCGGCGTCGCCGGTGACGACGCACAATAGATTCGTCTCCACGCCAGCGTCGGAAAGAAGCGACAGGGCCTGTACCGTCTTGTCCCAGGTACCAGCGCCCGAAATGTCCCGCCTGTGACGATCATGGAGCGTTTTTGTCCCATCCAGGGACAATCCCACCAGAAAGCCGTGGACCCTGAAAAAATCCGCCCATTCCAGGCATAAGCGCTGTCCGTTGGTCTGTATGGAGAAGGTCGCGGTTGTCCCGGTGGGACATAAAGTGTACACTGTGCGGACAAAGGCCCGAAAGAAGTCAAGCCCCGCCAAAGTTGGCTCGCCGCCCTGGAAGAGAAAGTGGACGTTTCCGCCCGGGCCGGCATAGGCAAAACCCGCCCGGATGAGGGCCTGGGCGGTGTCCATGGTCATAAGCCCCAAGCTCTTTTGGGCCCGGTTTTCGGACACGTCCTCATAAAAGCAGTACCGGCACCGCATGTCGCAAAGGCCGGAGGCGGGTTTGACGAGAAAGGTGACGCCGCCCATAGCTTCACATGTCGAACCAGCGTATCTCGCCGGGGGCCAGGTCCAGGGGGAAGGACGCCTTGTCGGTGTACACGGTGGTGCTGCGGGCCCTGGCGGCGTTGTTCACCACGCAGTAAAGGCCGCTGTTGGGGTAGGCGTGTACCTCCGTGTCCACGTTGTCGGAAAACCACCGGTGCAGCTCCCCCTCCCCGTGGCTGGCCCAGAGGACCGCCCGGTGCAGCAGCCGGGCGTTGGGGAAGGAATAGGGCAGCCCGGAGATATACACCGCCCGGCCCTTGCCGAACCCGTGGACCGCCAGCTGGACCTCTTTGTCCCGCTGGACCAGCACCTGCGCGTCCGGCAGGGCGTACATGCTCTTTTTGCCCTCGCCGAAGTCCACGGGGCGGGCCGCGTCAGCCAGGATGAAGTGGTCCGGGTGCTCGGTCCAGTTGTACTTGTCGTAGTTGAGGGTCAGGCCCGTCTCCTTCTCCACCCCCAGCACCCCGGCCAGCTGGATATACCGGCCCTGGTACTGGTGGCCGCTGGGCTCGCCCACGCCGATAAGGCCGCCGCCGTTATACACAAAGCGCTTCACCGCGCCGGAGATACGGGGGTCCTCCCAGAGCTCGCCGCCGGTGTGGGCCGTGTCGCCGTCGCCGATGTTCAGCAGCACGTCGATGCCGTCCAGCGCGTCCGGGTCGGATAAAATGTCGTCAAAGCTCAGAAACCGCACGTCGTAGGGCGCGCCGGAAAGGGCCTCGATGACGCCGGCGTAGGAGTAATTCTGCTTGTGATAGAGGGCGTGGTGGACCATGTGGCAGCCCCAGGAGCGGGCCTTGCCCCAGGCGTTCAGCACCGCCACGGTCCGGCAGCACCAGGGCTTGCCGCCCTTGACGATCTCGTACAGCTCCCGGAACTCGTCGCACACCCGCTCCACATAGGCGAGGAACGCCGGGAACTCACAGGCCAGCCGCAAATACCCGCCGTAGCCGATGCGGTCCACCGGCTTGCGCAATATGGCCCGCCGGGCGGTGATCCAGTTCTCCCGTGCCTCTTTTACCGGGTCCCCGCCGGGGTGAAAGGTGTCCGGGAAGAAGTAGGGCAGAAAGCGCCCCTCGGTGTATTTTACGCCGGGGATATCGGAAATGAGCCGCAGAGTGGCGCCGTTGCCCACGCTGCCAACGACGGCGTCCAGGCCGATGGAGGCGAACTCGTCCATGTAGGGCTCCGTGCCTATCCAGTGGTCCCCCAGGAACATCATGGCCTCTTTGCCGTACTCGTGGGTGATGTCCACAAATTCCCTGGCCAGGGCGGCCACTTCCCGGCGCTGGAAGGCCATAAAGTCCTTGTACTGCCTGCTGGGGACCCGATACTGGTTGTTGTAGTACCCCTGGTCGATGATGTACTCCGGCCGGAAGGGGTAGCCGACCTCCCGCTCGAACTTTTCCAGTATGTAGGGGCTGACGGAGGCGGAGTAGCCGTACCAGTCCACGTATTTTTCCCGCTTCAGCTCGTCGAATACCAGGGTGAACTGGTGGAAAAAGGTGGTGTACCGTATCACGTCCACGTAGGGGTGTTCCCGGATGAACTGGCGCAGACGCTCCAGGGAATAGATGTGGGTCCTGGGCTGGCGCACGTCGAAGGTGATCTGGTGCTCAAAGTCCTTCCAGTCGTTGGTGACGGCGTTGTACATGTGGACCGGGTCCCAGATGAGGTAGGCCAAAAAGCTCACCGTGTAGTCGTGAAAGGGCTCCGGCCGGTCCAGAACGACGCAGCCGCTGTCCGGCTCCCAGCGCCAGTCGTCCGGGTCCAGAGGCTTTCCGGTGGACCGGTCCATGACCTCCCACCAGCGGCGAATGTCGTCCCGGTCGTTCACCGCCATAAGCTCCGGGCTCACGCCCCGCATGAGGGGGATGGCCAGCGGGCCGCCGGCGGCGGTGTAAAAGCCGGTCATGATGTAGCACTGCTGGACCTCGTCGGGATTGGCCTTGGCCCAGGCGTTGTCCTTGCGGGTGGTGTAGTAGGTGGCGTATATCTTGGCCTTCACGTTTTTGAGCGCCTCGGGGAAGGCCGTACCGTCGCAGTCGCGCACGGCGTCCGCGCCCCAGCGCTTTATCAGCGCCAGCGTTTCGGGCACCACGTCCCGGTCGGTGGGGATGGTCACGCGCCCTGTCAGTTTATCCATAGCAAATATCCTTTGATAGATGATTTATCAGCCCTTCACGCCGCCGGCGGTGACGCCGGTGATGATGCGGCGGCTCATGAACAGGTACAGCAGGAACGTGGGCAAAAACACGATGATCACCGCCGCGAACAGCCCGCCGTAGTTGCCGGAGTACTTCATGGAGTTGACGATCTGCAACAGTCCCACGCCCACGGGGGTCATCTCCTTGCCGGTGGTGAAGATGAGCGCCATGAAGAACTCGTTCCAGGTGGACAGGAAGTTGAAGATGGTCACGGTGATGATGGCCGGCTGGATAAGCGGCAGCATGATGGACCAGAAGGTCCGGTTGGCGGAGCAGCCGTCGATGGCGGCCGCCTCTTCATAGTCGTGACTGAGGGTGGCGAAGAAGTCCAGCATGTAAATGGCCGTATAGGGTACGCGCATGAAGATGTAAAGGGCGATGAGCAAAACGCGGCCCTTGATGCCCCACTTCACCGAAAGGGAGTAAAGGGGCATGATGATCATGATGGCCGGCACGCTCATGGCGATGACCAGGGCGATACGGATGGTCTTGCTGCCCCGGAAGTTCCACCGGCTGAGCACATAGGCCGCCGGGGCCGCGATCAGCAGCACCCCCGCGCAGGACACCACGGAGTACAGCAGAGAGTTTCCAAAGAACACCGACACGTTCTGGGTCTTCCAGGCGGTGACATAGTTCTCCCAGTGGAAGCCGCTCTCAAATTCCAGCACCTTGCCGGTGAATATCTCCCTGGAGGTGGACAGGCTCGCGCCGATGATCCAGCCCAGCATCACCACCATGAAGCCCACGTAGGCGATCACCACCAGATAGCCGGGAAGCATTTTCAGCTCGTGCTTCCAATTGCTCTTGCGTTTGATTTTTTCCATCGCTTCCCCCTCCTGTCAGTATTCCAGGTCCCGGCTCTTGAGAAGCCGGTCGGTGACGACATATACGGCGACGATGATGAGCGTCAGCACCACGCCAACGGCCGCGCCGGCCCCGGCGTCCCGCTCTATCACGCCCTTGCCGCCGAACACCGTGTCATAAAGATAGATGACCGGCACGATGGTGGAGCCCTCCGTCTGCACCGGGGAGAAGAGCTTCGACCAGAGATAGAACGTGGCGGCGTTGATGGTCCAGAAGGTGATGGTCGTCTTCACGATGCCCTTCAAAAGGGGCAGGGTGATGGAGAAAAACTGCCGCGCCTTGCTGGCCCCGTCGATGGTGGCGGCCTCGTACAGGTCCGTGGGGATGCCCTCGATGCCGCTGATATAGATGAGCATGTAATAGCCGACGCTGCCGTAGATGAACGCGGCGATCATGGCCCAGAGCTTGGCGTCCGTGCCCAGCCAGCGGATCTTGTCGAAGCCAAGGAACGTGACCAGCTGGTTCAAAAGGCCGTAGTCGTAGTTGAATATGTACTGCACCCACATGGTGGCCAGGGCCACAGCGGAGATGACGTTGGGCAGGTAAATGGCCGCCCGGAAAAAGCCCTGAAAGCGTATCTTGCTGGTCAGGATGACCGCGATGAGCAGCGACAGGGCCAGGGTGATCACGCCGCCCACGATCCATATCGCCAGGAAGTTTTTCATGGACGTGATAAACCCGGCGTTGTGGAAGATCTTGTCGTAATTCGCCAGGCCGTTAAAGCTCCACGCGTCCAGGTCCGCCGTCACGCTCTCCACATGGAAAAAGCTCATGGCGACTGTACGCAGCACGGGATAGACGTACATCAGCAGCAGACAGATCACCGTGGGCGCGATAAAGAAAAAGATCAGGACGCGGTTTTTCTTCATACTCATAAAAGGTCCCCCTTTTCGCGCAGTTAAAAAAACAGGCGGCACCGAAGTGCCGCCTGAAACAGTTGGGAATTACTCGTACAGGGCGTCCATGGCGGCGCAGAAGTCAGCGCCCGTCTCGTACTTGCCCTCGAACAGTTCCGTGAACATGTCCTTCATGGTCTGCCAGGCCGGGTGGGTGTTCAGGGAGCCGCACCAGCTCATGGGCTTCTCGGCGGCCAGCAGGGTCTCCACCGCGCCGGGCAGGGAGGTGCATTCGTTGGTGGGATCGGCGGGGATCTGCGCGGCGTCGTCGGCCAGCTTCTGGCCCCACTCGCCGGTGGTCAGGAACAGAGCGAAGTCAAAAGCCTCCTGGGCGTGCTCGCTGTAGGAGGGGATGGCCAGGGAGTTGGCGCCCATGTAAGCGTCAGCGGAAGCGCCGCCCTCCACGGTGGGATAGTTGAACAGGCCCCAGTTGACCTCGGTGCCGGTGTTGGCGTCCACCTCGGCGGTCACATAGTCGGCGCAGACGACCATCGCGGCCAGACCCAGACCGATCTTGTTCTGGCTGGCGGGATACTCGTCGGGAGCGCCCTCGGCCAGATAGCCGGCGTTGACCAGGTCGATGATCTCCTGCGCGGCGGCAACGGCGCCCTCGTTCTCGGCCCAGCCGCCGTTGTCACGCAGCTCGGCAATGCCGTCCTCACCAATGTGGCGGACCAGCTGATAGTAGAAGGTGAAGTTGGTGTAAGCGCCGTCCTGCGCCAAGGGGTCGATGCCCGCGTCCTTCAGCTTGGCGCAGACGTCCAGGAACTCCTCCCAGGTGGTGGGAGCGGCCTCGATGCCGGCGGCCTCAAAGGCGTCCTTATCATAGAACACGCCGCCCACGTTGGGCTGTTCGGGAATGCTGTTCAGGCAGCCGGCCCACTCGATGGCCTGGTTGTTGAAGCAGGGATAGCCCTCGTACCCGGCGGCCTCGGCCATCTCGGTCAGGTCATAGGTGTAGGGAGCATAGACCTGGCCGATGCGGGTGTAGTCGTCGTCAAACAGGTCGAAGGACTCGCTGGCCTCAAGAGCAGCGGACAGAAGGGTGTTGATGTCGCGGCCCTTCCACTCGATGTTCACGTGTACGCCGGTCTCGGCCTCGTAGGCCTCGGCCGCCTCGGCGATGACGTTGGCCTGGGGCTCGCCCTCGTTCCACATGGACCAGTAGGTGATCTCCGCGGCATCGTCCGCCAGGGCAAAAGCGCCCAGAGACAGGACCATGACCAGCGCGAGAGTCAGGCTGAGAAGTTTCTTCATGGATCGTTCCTCCTAAAATAATTTTTGATTTTTCGTTTTGTATGGCTCGTTTCTGACCGTTCCTGGCTCAAGTATATACCTTTGCCTGACGAAAACAATAAAGATGTTGTTCTCATTTTTATAAATATTGCTATTTTTATGTATTTTCGCTTAATCAGGCGGGAATAGGACGAGGTATTTCGTGGAAATTTAATAATTTGCTACAGTAAAGCCCCGGCTTTTGCGGGCCGTCTGGCCGTGGGTCGGAAGTTGCAATGGGGCGAAAATGCCCGTATAATATTGGTCAGAAACAAACACGAAAGGAGACATGGCCGTGAGCACCAGACAGTACGTCATCCCGCCGGCCGAGCCGGTGCCCGGCCTGGACGGGGCCCGGCTTTTGTACGTCACATGCGCCCGGTACAGCCCGGAGTGGGACAGCGCCCAGCATATCCACGCCTGCGCGGAGATGTTCTTCGTCACCGGCGGCAGCGGCGCGCTGCAATTGCAGCGGGAGACGGTGCCATTGGCGGCGGGCGATCTGGTGGCCGTGGACCCGGGCGTGCCCCACACGGAGCAGAGCGGGCCAGCCGACCCCATGCAGTACGTGGTGCTGGGGGTGGATGGGCTGGAGCTGGGCGCGGCGGTCGGCGGGTACGTGCTGCTGCACGGCTTTGCCAACCAGCGGCAGACGGCCGCGTGTCTGGAGATGCTGGTCCATGAGGTGGCCGCCGGCGGCCGGGGCAGCGCCGAGGCGTGCCAGAGCCTGCTGCGCATATTGCTGATCGGGCTGACGCGGCAGTACCAGTCCGTGCTGTTTCCCGTGCCGGCGGAGCCCAAGTCCAGCCGGGAGTGCGCGCTGGTAAGGCGGTACATCGACGAGCACTTCAAGGAGGCCATCACCCTGGAACAGCTGGCGGCGGTGGCGCATTTAAATAAGTATTATCTCAGCCACGCGTTCCAAAAGGAATACGGCGTGTCGCCCATACGCTATCTCATGCAGCGGCGTATTCAGGAGAGCCGGTTTCTGCTGGCCCGGACGGACCACAGCCTTTCCCATATCGCCCAGGTGCTGGGCTTTTCCTCGCCCAGCTACTTCTCCCAATGCTTCCGCCGCTCTGAAGGCGTGAGCCCCACGGCCTACCGCCGCAGCCACCAGACAGGACAGTGACGAAATAATAACGCCGGGAGGCTCACGGGAGCCTCCCGGCGGTGTTGTATATCAGGGAAAGTTATTTTATGAAGCTGTAGAGGATGTCGGCGGCGAAGAGGGCGGCGGGGAGCAGACTGACCAGGGCGAAGGCCCGCTTTTGCAGCCGGCCGGCCAGGTGGGTGGCCATGGGGACCATGAGATAGACCAGTATCAGGCCCGAAAGGCCGAAGAAAAGAACAGAGCGGGCGCAGATATAGCCGCCGACGTTGCCCCAGTTCCAGATCTCCGTGTTGTAGTCCCACAGGCGGATGTGCCTGACGTGCCAGAAATAATAGCCCGCTGCAAATTCCAGCGCCCCCGATGATATAGCCCCCAGCAGGAACACCGCCCAGGGCCGCTTGCGGAAACGGTAGGCCAGCAGCAGGATGAAGACGGCGCCGTAGGCGTAAATGGGTATCCAGGGGCCAAGGGTGGTGCCCCGCTTGACGAAATGGCCCAGGTCGATCCGGTAAAAGATCGTCTCGTACACGAAGCCGAACACGCCGCTCAGGACGAACAGCAGCATAAATATCTGGAATTTCCGCCAGCGGGAGAAATCGTGCCTTTCTCCGGCCCAGGCTTTCAGCGTGGCAGCGGGACGCATGGGTCGCCCTCCCCGTCGTTTTTTGCCATTGTAGCACGCCGGGGCGGACGCGTCAACGAAAATGAATACTAATCACTAATATTCACATGATATCCACTCAATTTTCCCTCAAATATTCGCCCGCTGCTTGAATATGCAGAGCGGGAAAATCATGAATAATCGCCCAAATATCGGCGTATAATCGGCGAATACAGGAGAATATCATGAGTAACTGGCGATTTTGCCAGTTTTTTCCTGCAAAAATGCCCGGGACGGGTGAGACGGCCGGTCCGGGGGTCGATTTGGGCCGACAAAAAAATTTTTTTGATTTTTTTAAAATTTTTTGAAAAAAGGTGGTCCATTTTGCCAGGCTGAACCGTCTTTATATATAGACAAACGGGTCGCGACAGTATATTATATAATGTATCAAATCGATATCCGGTCGCGGCGCGCATTTAATAAATAAGTATGTAAGCATGACTATCATGTAACAGGAGGTAGCATCATGAAGCAGTTCAAGAGGATCCTGGCCCTCACGCTGGCGTTCCTGATGGCGTTCGGCTGCCTGCCGTCCGCCGTCTACGCGGGCGACATGCCCGAGGTATCGGAGACGCTGGAGAGCGTGCAGGCGCCGGAAGTCACGGCGGAGCCTGAAATTCCAGAGGAAACGGAAGCTCCCGTGGAGACGGAAGTCCCCGTGGAGACGGAAGTTCCCGCGGAGACGGAAGCGCCCGCGGCCACGGAGGAGCCGGCCGCTGTGGTGACCAGCGAGCCGTTCCAGGTGTCCGTGGCGCCCACCGCGCCCGAGAGCGAGGGCGAAAATGAGCCTGACGGGGGGGTAGCACCTTTCGTTGACGCCCCGGTGGAGGACACCCCGGAGCCCACTGCATATAATTCTGCATATTCATCCGATCCCGGCACACCGGCGGAGCAGTCCGGCGGCATGATCGAACAGCCCGGTATCGAGGGCAGCACGATCGTGCAGCTGGTCTTTGTGCTGTCCGTGGACGGGAAGGACCAGACCATCCCCGTGCAGATCGACCCGTCGCTGGTGGGCAGCCCCGTGACCCTGACCGGCGAGGCCCGGACCGCGGTGGACCTGCTGGTCGCCCAGGGCTATACGCTCACCTGGTATAATGATGCGGGACACAGCGCGCCGCTGGCGAGCCTGTCGGCCCGGACCATCACCGGCGACGCCATCCAGTATGTTTACGGCGAGGCGAAGCTGTTCGTGCCCGCCGCTACGAACACGCCGGAGGCGACTGCCGAGCCGAAAGCGACCGCCGAGCCGGAACTGCCTCAGGGCGCGCCGTCCCTAAAAGAAGGGGATAGCATCCCGGGTGGTCAAGACGCTTTGGATAGTTTTCTGAAGGACGGAGTTACTCTGCGTGTGGTTTGTAATGAAGGTGTCAACGGCGAAGAGGCGGTGGATATTAAGTGGTCGGATTTGGCGAGCACGGTACAGTACACGTATAAGGAAAATTACATGGACTTATTGGGTATTACAGGTAATGGGACTATAACGATTCAAGGAAGTAGTTTAGCTAATTGTTTAGGGAAATATAATGAAACTCATGAACTGCCCGATGAGGTTTCTTTTAAAATAACTCGTATAGGTGGTGCATGGTGTTTCGATAGTAATGCGTTCTTACATGAAAAGTCAATCGATGTCAAAGTGCATCACAAAGCGGAAACCGTCACCGTGACCTTCAGATATACAAATTGGACCGGCATCGGGGAGTCGACCGAGACGGTGCTTGTGGATAAGGGCGGGTCTTTTAGAATCGGTGATGTAGTGAAGGAGCCCGCACGTTCATTGGGTATAGAATTTGCTGGCTGGAAGGGTCCGGATGGGCGTATATATTCGCAAGACGCCACGATCACGAATGTCTCCGGAGATATGGAATTTGTGGCTCAGTGGGGCGACGGAATGACGGTCACCGTCACTGGCGATAAGATCACGAAAGAGTATACAGGCGAAGAATTCACAGTGAGAGACCTTTTGGAGGATGGTCTGGTTACTGTGACTGTTGGCGGCGCTGTTTGGAGCAGCACAGACGTGACGTACAGTGACGTTCCGTTCGAGGGTGATAAGAAAGCCATTGATGTAGGAACATATACAGTTAGTGAGGATGATCTGAAAAAGGCTGTTCAGGTTAGTGTGGGCGACCTTTATAGTGTGGAATACAGAGGTACCCCCACGCTGGAAATCACGAAGAGAAAGGTCACGCTCACGTCCGCCAGCGACAGCAAGGAATACGACGGCAAGCCGCTAACGAATGAGACGGTCACCGTGGGCGGCAGCGGGTTTGTGGAAGGCCAGGGCGCAACCTATGATGTCACCGGCAGCCAGACCCTTGTGGGCACCAGCAAAAACCCCTTTACTTATGAGGCGAACGCGGGCACGAACCTGGAGAACTACGAGATCACGAAGGTTGAGGGCGATTTGACGGTCAAGGACCGCACGGATAAGTACCAGATCACCGTGACGGCCAAGAGCGACACGGCGACCTACGACGGCCAGAACCACAGCGTGAACGGGTTTGAGTCGCTTACGTTCGAGGTCGAAGGCAATACGTACACCGTGAGCGGCCTGAGCGCCAGCGCGAGCGGCACCAACGCCGGTGAGTATCCATCCGAGGTCACCGGCACGGCCGTGGTGAAAGACGCCAACGGCAACGACGTGACCGCGCAGTTCACGGTGAAGACTGTGAACGGCAAGTTGACGATCAACAAAAAAGCGGCCACGGTGAAGTCTGGCAGCGCCGAGAAGGAATACGACGGCACGCCGCTGACGAAGGACGAAGTCACCTATGAGGGCTTTGTGGAAGGCGAGGGCGTTACCGGTACGGCCACCGGCAGCCAGCTTACCGTGGGTTCCAGCGAAAACCTCTTTACTTACAAGGCGAACGAGGGCACGAACCTGGAGAACTACGAGATCACGAAGGTAGAGGGCGATTTGACGGTCACGAGCCGCAAGACTCCGTACGAGATCACCGTGAAGGCCAACAGCAAGACGGCGACCTACGACGGGCAGAACCACAGCGTGAGCGGGTTTGTGACCAATAAATTCACCTTTAACGGTGTGGAGTTCACCGTGGAGGGCCTCACCGCTGGCGTGAGCGGCACCAACGCCGGTACGTATACGTCCACTGTCACCGGCGACGCCATCGTGAAGGACAGCAAGGACAACGACGTGACCGCGCAGTTTGAGGTGAAGACGGAAAACGGCAAGCTGACCATCGGCAAAAAGGCGATCGAAATACCCGTCACGGTCCAGAGCGCGGCGGTGTGGCACAACGACGAGAGCATCAGTAATAATAAGTACGATATCACGTTCGACGCCGATCTTAAAAACCTGCTGGAGGGTGATAGAGAAAACGTCGAAGTGCAGTGGGCCGATAGCGCAACGAAGACTGTCGAGACCGGTGGCAAGGGCACTTATGACCTGAACGTCAACGGTACCGATTTCAAGCTGGTCAGCCTGAACGAAACGAAGAAGGCCGACAACTATACTGTCACGTTCGAGCCCACGAAGGGCAAGCTGGTCGTGGTCGAGGGCGGCGTGAGCATCGAGCAGAGTGTCACGAGCACGCCCACCAACGGCGCCTATGCGGTCGGCGATACAGTGACCGTCGAGTATACGGTGGAGAACACCGGCAACGTGGCGCTGGAAAACTTGACCGTGACGACGAACGGCGTGGAGTTTGCGAGCGGCAACCCCATCACTAGCCTTGCGGTTAATGGAACTGCCACCCTGACGGGCACCTACACGGTGACCGAGGGCGACATCATAGACACCGGGACAAAGAAGCTGACCGCCAGCGTCAGCGGCACTACGAACGGCGAGGATTACCGGACCGAGAGCTATGATGTCAAGTTGGCAAGCGGAGAAGAGAGTGTCAACAATCCGGCCGCGGACACGACCCTCAGCCCGGTCCAGAAGCCTCTCACCGTGACCATCACGGGCCAGACGGACAGCTCCAAGACTTATAACGGCCAGGAGCAGAGCACCTCCGACCTGTACAGCGTGACGTGGTCGATCGAAAAGCCCGAGAATGTGGAGTTGAGCTACAGCGGCGCACGGACGATAACGGGAATCGAAGCCGGTGATCACACTCTGACGCTGAGCAAGGAGCAGTTCTCCCTGACCGGCGAAGGTAAGGACCTTTACGATGTCACGTTCAAAATTGAGGGAACACCCACCCTGCACATCAACAAGAAAGAGGCCACTATAGCCGTCACGGCGACTAGCGAATCGAAGTGGCTGGATGAAGTCAAGGATGGCTACGCGATCGAAATTGACGCCCCGCTTGATGGCATAATCGCGGACACTGATAAGGGTAAGGTCGAAGTGCAATGGAAGGACGAGACGCAAAAAACCGTCAAGCCCACCGAGAAGAACAACGAGTATCCTTTGACCATCAGCGATAAGGAGTTTGATCTGGTTGACACGGGCAGCGGTAATGTGGCCAAAAACTATGATGTTAGCTGGACGCGCAATGACGGCAAGCTGTTCGTGGCCGAAGGCGGCGTGAAGGTCGAGGCGAAGGTGACCGGTGAGCATACCGGCGATGGCGACAAGTTCGGGGCCGGCAACACCGCCACGATCGAGGTCAAGGTCACAAACACCGGCAACGTGGACCTTCAGGGCGTGAAGGTCAGCCTGGAAGGTGTGGAGAACAACGAAAAGAAGTTTACCTTCCAGAATGTGGGCGATGACTACACGGTCGATAAGGATGGCACTGTGACCATCGAGAGCCTGCCGTACAAAGAGGGTGAGGAGAACAGCGTGACCCTGACGGCGGCCTATACGATCAAGCTGGACGACATCAACAAGGGCGAGAATCTGACCTACACCGCCTCCGTGACCGAGGCCACGGCGCATAAGAATGGCCTTGAGGGTAAGGCACTAAAGGATCTGGGAGCGGCCAAAGCCGAGGCGACCGTCAAGCTTGAGGAGCAGAGGCCGGAGTTGACGGCCACCGTGACTGTGGACGAAAGCGGGAAAGTCTTCAAATTAGGCGAGACCATCAACTATACGGTCACCGTCACGAACACCGGCAACGTGACAATTACCGGTGTCAACGTTACCGACGCGAATGGTGGTCCTCAGACTCTGACCCCTGGCAGCGCCGCAACGCCTTCTTTCACCGGCAGCCGAAAGGTGGAGATCGACGACCTTGACAACAGCACCCTGACCATCAGCGCCACCGCCACGGGCAACGATCCCAATGGCGATCCCGTCACGTCTAAGCCGGGCACCAAGGTCGTAAGCCTGAACAACGCCAAGCACGCGGTCACGATCGTGTATCGGGATGAAGAGGACACTCTGCTCATGACTGAGTACTCGACCAAAGATTACTTCGTAAATCAGGACTATGACGTGACGGGGGAGATCGACGCTACAGTCGAGTATAATAGCGTCAACTACATGCACGTGCTGGAAAATGCCGTGGATAATGCAAAAAGCAAAATGGGTGAGACTGGCGCGACCGTCACTGTCCACTGCACGCCCGACGCGAACGAGGACAGGATCGCGGATAATACGCAGGACATCGTCATCACCGTGACCGGCAACAACAATAGTGACGGACACTATACTTACGATGGCACGCTGCATAAGGTCGAGGGCCACACCATCAGCTACACGATCACAGGGAAGAGCGGCCTTGACAACAAGACGGCGAGTGGCGACGCAGATTTGATGGCACAGCTCCCCGGCGTGACGCTGACTGTTGAGGGCGACAGCGTGTCGGGAATCAATGCAGGCACGTACAACTACCCGGATACATTCACGGCAACTGCGACCAGAGGGACGTACAGGAGCGTCAAGGTCGATCCGGTCGTGAAAGGCGCGCTGTACATCGACGCGTATAGCCTCGGGACCGGTGCCACTTACAACACTGACATCACGGTGGAAGATATTGATGCCCCGACCTACAACGGTGCTCCGCAGACGCCCGCGCCTGAGGTGAAGGATGAACGCCTGGTGGGTGAGCAGACGCTGACCGCAGGGGAAGGCAAGGACTACACGGTAGAGTACAGCAGCAACACCGACGCGGGCACGGCCACCGTGACCATCACCGGCAAGGGCAACTACAAGGATTCGATCACAAAGTATTTCACGATCGAGCAGAAGGATGTCAAGGACGTGACGGTGGCGCTGGCAAGTGCGCAGGCAAGCGTGGTCTACGACGGCGACGAGCATAAGCCGGCACCCACGGTGGAGCATGAGAACTACGCGGGCGGGAACGAAAGCCATACGCTGGCGAAGGGCGCCAACGCGGCGAGCAAAAACGCTGATTACTGGCTGAGCTGGGAGCGTGTAACCCCCGAAGACAAGAGCGAGAACTTCTCCGACGTGGGCACGTTCAAAGTGACCGTCCATGGCATCGGCAACTACAGTGGCACGACCACGACGGAGTATAGCATCACGCAAAAGCCCCTCACGGTCGGTATGGTGACGGGGGTCAAGGAGACCTACACCTACGACGGCACGATGCAAACGCCGCCGCCTAAGGTGACGGACAGCGCAGTGCCGAGTGGCAAAGGCCCGCAGAAGGACACCGACTACAAGGTGACCTATGCTGTGACGAGTATCAAGGAGCCTGGTAACAGGGAATACACCGACGTAGGCAATTACAAGGTGACCGTCAAGGCCACGGATGACGGCAACTATTCCGGCGAAATCGTGCGGTCTTATGCGATCACCGAAAAGCCCATCACCGTGACCGTCACGCCCGACAAGCTGTACGGCTGGTGGGACGACACGACGAAGAAAGCCGACATCACGTTCAAGACCGATCTTGATGCTAGCGGCAAACTTGTCGAGGATGACAAGAACGAAGTCCAGGTTTACTGGCAGAGTAAAATGCCCCAGACGGTGATGTGGAGTGACGCGGATAGCGGCGACAAGACGTTCACTATCAGTACAACCGAGAATCCCCTTGAGCTCCAGGATAAGGGTGATGAGAAGCGCGCTCAGAACTATGACGTGACGTTCGAGCTCGGAACAGTCACCCTGTTCGTGGCCCATGGCGCGGTCGATATCACGCAGACGCTGAACACGGGCAGTGCCAAGGACGGCGCGTTCAAGGTCGGCGACAAGGCCACGTTCACGATCACGGTCAAGAACACCGGCAACGTGGACCTGACGAACGTGAAGGTCAGCAACAGCAACGACGGGTTTAAGTTTGCGGAGAAGGACGGCGTCAAGATCGAGAAGAACGTCGTGACCATCGAGAAGCTGCCGCACGGAGAGGGTAAAAACACCGTGACCCTGACGGCGGAGTACACGATCACCCAAGACGACATCGACGAGCAGACGGAGATAAAGAATGTCGCCAGCGTGAGCGCCGTGCCGGTCCATGAAGAGCTTACGGACCCGGAGCACGCGGCTATTAAGAAAACAACTGGCGAGACCAAAGTGTCTCTGGAGGCGCGGGACCCGAAGCTGGAAGTGACCGTGACGGAAACCAGCACTACGCCTAATGGCGGCTACGATCTGAACGACGAGATCGAGTACACCTACACGGTGACCAACACCGGCAACGTGACGCTGTATGATGTCACCGTGACCGACCCGGCTACCAGCACGGAGAAGAACGTCGGCACGCTGGCGCCGGAGGGTGTGCAGACTTTCACCGCCAAGCGCACGGTGAGTGAGCAGGACATTCTGGACGCCGACAAGCTCGACGGCGAGAGCAAGAACACATTCACCAACACGGTCAAAGCTACGGGAACGCCGCCCGAAATGGAGAGCATCTCCGCAACAGATGCTACGGAGACCGTGACCATCGCGAAACCGAACCCGGCGCTGGCAGTGACCGTGAAGGCCAGTAGAGAGGATGGCTGGGACCTGAACAACGAGATCACGTACACCTACACGGTGAAGAACACCGGCAACGTGACGGTGAGCAACATCACCGTGAAGGACCCGATGACCACGATTGCCGAGGATACGATCGCCACGCTCAAGCCGGGTACGGACCGCAACGGTCAGAGCGCCACAGTCACCGGCACCTATACGGTGAAGGAGAAGGACATCCTGGCCGGTGAGATCACGAACACCGGCACCGCCAGCGGCACGCCTTCCAGCGACGCCAAAGCCAAGACTGAAGCCAGCGGCAGCGAGACCGTGAAGACTGTGGCCGCACGCCCCGCGTTGAGCGTGAGCCGGAATCTGGACCGGACCTACGGCTTTGACGTGGACGAACGGGTCACCGCCACTGTGGTCGTCAGCAACACCGGCAACGTGACGCTGCGCGACATCCGCGTGACCGACGGCATGGGCGGAACGCACACCGCCGCGACCCTCGCACCCGGCGCGTCGGAGACGTTCTCCGCCGGATACACGATCCGGGAGTCTGACGTGTTGGCTGGCCTGGTGGACTTTGACGGGCCGCACGCCACGGCCACTGGCTCCAATGACGCCGAGGTCGAGGCGCGAGGCACGATGATCCGCGTGACCACCGTCGCCCAGCAGGCCAAGCTGGACGTGGTCGTGAGCACGGACGCCAGGCCGGGCGTTGATCTGGGCGAGACCGTCCGCTTCACCTACACGGTGACCAACAACGGCAACGTGACGCTGTACGACATCCGGCTGACCGACGGCCTGGAGGCCGCGCCTGTGGAGGCCGGCCCGGTGACCGCGTCCTTGGATGACGGCCCGATGACCATAGCGGATACGGGCATTGTCATCGACTCCCTGGCACCCGGGGAGAGCCGCGAACTCACCGCGACCCATACGGTCACGGAGGAGGATATCCTGGCCGGAGAGATCGTCAACAGCGTCAGCGCCAGCGGCACCGTCGCCAGCGGCGAGCCGGTCGAGGCGGCTCCGGACCAGGAGACCGTGAAGCCGGCAGACCCGAACCCCAGCGTGGACGTGCAGTCCAGCGTGGAGGTCAGCGGCGCGGTCAGCGTGGGCGATACGCTCGAGTATAATTACACGGTGCGCAACAACGGCAACCTGACGCTGCACAACGTGACCGTCACGGACGCGTTCGGCAACGAGCATCTCATCGAGTCGCTGGCTCCGGGCCAGAGCGTCGTCCTCAACCAGCCCCACACCGTGACGGTGGAGGACATGGAGGAGGAAAGCCTGTCCAACACCGTGACCGCCACAGGCGATACGCCCAGCGGCTCCGTGTCCGGCTCCGCCGGCGGCGGTGGCGTGGATATCGAGGAGCAGGTCGGTGATTCGCACGACGCTCCCGAGCTGGAGCTGAACAAGACGCAGCACACCGTGACGGTGAACTGTGTCACCGATACGGGCGTGACGCTGGCCAGCGAGAGCCACGCGTATTACGAGGGCGAGAGCTACACCGTGCAGGGCCAGGCGGCCTATGACCACGACGGCGCGCACTACATCCGCATGACCGCTTCGGCGGAGTACACCATGGGCGAGAGTGACGCGACGTACAACGTGACCTACAGCGAGGACGCCAACCGGGACGGCGCGGCGGACAATACCCAGACCATCGCCGTCACCGTCACGGGCCACAGCGCCAGTTACGTGTACAACGGCGCGGCGCAGAGCGTGAGCGGCTTTGACTACACCGCCACGCTGGCCGGCGCGGACATGAAGAGCTATGTCACCGTGAACGCCACGGCCACCGCCAGTGGCGGGGACGCGGGCGCGTATCCCATGGGTCTGGCCCAGGCGAACGTCACGGTCAACGCGGGGGCGTTCCAGACAGAGCTGACCGTCAACGACGGCGCCCTGACTATCACGCCCGCCACCCTGACCGTCACCACCTCCAGCGCCAGCAAGGCCTATGACGGCACGACGCTGCGGGGCACGGCCACCATGGAGGGTCTGCAGCCGGGCGATGACGCCACGGTGCGGGCCACCGGCGGGCAGACCAGAGTGGGAAGCTCGACCAACAGCTATGTCATCACCTGGGGCAGCACGAATCGTGCCAACTACACCATCGAGGAACAACTGGGTACACTGACCGTGACGGCCGCGCCCGCAACGCCCAGGCCCACGGCTACGCCCAGACCCACGGCAACGCCCAGACCTACGGCTACGCCCAGACCTACGGCTACGCCCACACCCGTGGTCCCCGGCGGCAACACTGGCAACGGGAACAACAATAACAACAACGGCAACACCAATATCCCCGAAGACGATGTGCCTCTGGGCGGCAGGCCCGGTGCGACGGCGAAGCCCGCCGCGACGAAGAGGCCCACCACTACGGCCAAGCCCGCCGCGACGAAGAGGCCCACCACTACGGCAAAGCCTGTGACCACGGCGAAACCCGTCACCACGGCAAAGCCTGTGACCACAGCGAAGCCCACGACCACGGCCAAGCCTGTGACCACGGAAAAGCCCGTCACTACGGCGAAACCCGTCACCACGGCAAAGCCTGTGACCACGGCCAAGCCCGTCACCGATGAGACGACCGAGCTGCCTGACGATGACGTGAAGGCTGAACTGCCCGACGATGAGGTCCAGGCCCAGGTCGAGATCGAGGACGACGACACGCCGAAGGCCGCGCTGCCCGTGATGAAGGACGACGACAGCGGCAAGGGCAGCGGCGCGCCGGAGGAAGAGACGGTCATCGAAGAGGACGAGACGCCTCTGGCCGACAGCCCTGTGGAAGAGCGCGGGCGCTATGCGCTGTACTGGATCCCTCTGCTGGGTGTGCTGGCGGTGGCATGCTGGTTCATCATCGTCGGCAGGAAGAAGCGCCGGGAGTCTTGATCCGAGGTCCGGCAGGTGAGCCGGCGGGAAAGGAAACTGGCAAGTGCATGAGTTTTTTCACACAAAATTCGGTTTCTGCATGTGGGACGCGGGAGCGCTGGTCCTGCTGGCGGCGGTGGTGATTCTCCTGGCCGCGCATGTGGTCCGGCAGAGGAAGCGTGAGCGGGAGTTTGAGGCCGAACTGGCCGACAAGATGGCCCGCTCCGCCACCCGCCGCGACGGCAAAAACTGAACAGGCAAAAAAACCTCCGGCCAAGCCGGAGGTTTTTGCTTTGGTTGTTACCGCGTGGCCATCAGCCGTTGGCGCTCTGGTCTGTCGGCGCTGGAAAGCCCGCCGCGCCCTGGACGCCGGCCTGTCGGATGCGGTACTCGTCCATTTTTTGTACGCAGCCGGTCACGTCCGTCCGTCCCAGGAGCAGACTCTCCAGGGCGCTGGCCATATCCTCGGCGCTGTACCCGACGATCTTGGACGCGGCGGTGGACACCCGCTCGTTGGCCGCGATGGATACGCCGGCGTCCGTCACCATATGGGACTGGATGTTCGTGGTCTGGCCCTTGAAGCAGTTCACCGTGGATATGCCGTCGAAGGCCTTGTTATAGTGCTCCGGCTGGGCGCAGAAGGACAGGAAGTCCAGCGCGCCCTGCAGGTGGGCGCTGTTTTTGTTGACCATCATCATGTTCAGGTTGCCGCCCTCGTAGGTGCCGCCGTCCGCCGTGTCCATGAACACCGGCATCAGGGCGAAGTCCTCCCGGCCGTATTCGCCGTCCGCCGCCATATCCGTATAAAACCAGGTGTCCCAGATGAAGGTCATGACCGCGCCGCCGGAGGACATGACGGGGCTGATATCGCCCCAGCCGATGTCCATGTAATCGCGGCCGAACCAGCCCTTTTCCGCCGCGTCCGCGATCCATTGGACCATGTCCGTCACGGCGGGTATATCGGCGTAGGCGGTCTCGTTTTGATTGAGCCGCTCCAGAAGGGCCGGGTCGTCGGCGAAGATGGGGTCCATGGCGAACTGGTACATCCAGGTGCAGCCGTCGGCGGGCCAGCAGATGGGCGTGTAGCCGATGTCGGCCAGCGTCTGGCACAGCATGTCAAACTCCGCCTGGGTGGTGGCGGGCTTCAGCCCCAGACTGTCCAGGATGGTCTTGTTGTAGTAGCAGCCGGAGACGGAATTTTCCCAGAAGGGCAGACCCAGGACGTTCCCGTCCTTGTCCTCGCAATAGGCCCGGGCGCTGTCCGTCAGGTCGTCTACCCAGCTGGCATCGTTCAGGGTGCGGAAGTTTTCGGCCACGTCAAAGCGGTTCAGGTCCGCGTTGTGAAAGTGCAGGAACACGTCAGGGCCATCGCCGTTGGCGAAGGCCTGTTCGGCGCTGGTCTCAAAGTCGGCGTCCTCGTAGGCTATGACGCGCAGTTTATTCCCGGTGGCCTGTTCGTACTGCTGGAAGATGCTGGTCATGTAGCTTTTGTTCAGATCGCTCTTCCGGCCCATGACGGACAGCGTGGCGTCGGCGTCGTCCGATGAGCCGCCGCAGCCCGTGAAAAGCAGCGCTGCCGCCAGGGCCGACAGCCACGCCATACAGCGCCGTGCATTCATTCTGCCTCACTCCCCTCTGTCGGTGTCCTGTGCAGAAGCCGGCCCACCAGCTCCCGTACGGCGTCCATATCCACGGGCTTTCCCAGGTGCCCGTCCATGCCGGCGTCCAGGGCGTTGCGCACGTCCTCGGCGAAGGTGTTGGCGGTCATGGCCACGATGGGGATGGTCCGGGCCTCGGGATGCAAACCGGCCCGTATCGCCCGCGTGGCCTCGTAGCCGTTCATCACCGGCATCTGCACGTCCATGAGGATCATGTCGTAATGGCCCGGCTCCGACGCGGCGAACATCTCCACGGCCTGCTTGCCGTTCACCGCCAGCTCGCAGCTGGCGCCCTCCATGTCCAGCAGCTCCGTGAGGATCTCCGCGTTCATCTCGTTGTCCTCCGCCACCAGGAACAGCCGCCCGCGCAGCGCGTCCGGCGCCGGACCCTCCGAGGGCCCCTCCTGGGGCGCGGTCTGCTCCGCGAACAGCGGCTTGATGGCCTGCAGGAAGGTGGAGGCGAAGAAGGGCTTGGGCATAAAGGCGTTGATACCGGCCCGGCGGGCCTCCTGCTCGATCTCGGCCCAGTCATAGCTGGTCAGCACCAAAATGGGCACGTGCTCGCCCACCCGTTGGCGTATCCGGCGGGCGGCCTCCACGCCGTCGATGCCCGGCATTTTCCAGTCCAGCAGGATGACATGGAAATCCTCGCCCCGGCTGTGGGCCTCCGCGGCCGATTCCACGGCGGCGGCCCCGTCCGTCACGTAGGACACGTCCACGCCCGCGTCGGCCATGATGGCCCGCACGTCCAGGCAGATGTCCTCCTCGTCGTCCGCCACCAGCATGCGGCCGATGCGCTGGCGAAACCAGTCCCCCGACCGGTCCTGCTCCGGCAGAACAAAGCTCAGCTCCACCGTGAAGGTGGTGCCCTGGCCAAGGCGGCTGTCTACCTGGATGATGCCGCCCATCAGGTCCACCAGGTTTTTCGTGATGGCCATGCCCAGGCCCGTGCCCTGTATCTTGTTGGTGACGGAGCTGATCTCCCGGCTGAAGGGGTCGAAGACCGCCTTCTGGAAATCCTCGCTCATGCCGATGCCGTTGTCCCGCACGGTGAAGCGCAGCTTCACGTACTGGGGCGCGGCCGCGGGCAGCTCGCTGACCACGAAATCGATCTTGCCGCCCTCCGGCGTGTATTTGATGGCGTTGGACAGAAGATTGATCAGGATCTGGTTCAGGCGCAGCCTGTCGCCCATGATCTGCTCCGGGGGCGCGCCCTGGACATGGGTGGTGAAGGTCTGCTCCTTTGCCCTGGCCTGGGGCAGCAGGATGATATTGAGCTCGTCCAGCAGCTCCGGCAGGCTGAACCTGTCCACGTTGAGGCTTGTCTTGCCGCTCTCGATCTTGGACATATCCAGCACGTCGTTGATCAGGCTCAAAAGATGGTGGCTGGACGCGGTGATCTTGCGGGTATACTCCCGAACCTTTTCCGGGTCGTCCGCGTCCTTTTCCAGCAGCACCGAAAAGCCCACGATGGCGTTCATGGGCGTGCGGATATCGTGGCTCATGTTGCTGAGGAAGTTGCTCTTGGCCTCGTTGGCGCTCTGGGCGGCGTCCAATGCCTCCTGGAGCTGCTGGTTCATCTGCTGCTCCACCGTCCGGTCCGACAGCACGATGATGAATTTCTCCACCTCCTGGATGCTCATGTGATACACCGTCATCCTGTACCAGCGCCGCTCGCCGGTGGTCTGGTGCATATACTCGCACTCCCAGTATTTGTTGCCGTTGAGGGGGATGGCCGCCAGAACCTCCCTGGGGATGACCACGTTATAGTTGACGGCGCATTTTTCCATGACCCGGATGTCCTTCAACGCTTCCTTCACCGGGATGCCCAGAAGCCGCTCGATGTTGGGGCTGATGTAGTCCACCCGCTGGTTGGCCGCGTCCAGCATCAGGAAGATGTCGTCCACGCTGCTGCTGAGCACGTCGAACATCCGCTCCCGGTACCGAAGCTCCGTCCGGTTCATGCGGGATTGCCGGCGGCTGCGCAGAAGGATAGGGGCGATGGCCATGGCGCCGATCAGCAGGAAGACCACCGCCAGCACGGCGATGGTGGTCTGCTGCACCGACAAAAAGCCGGCGCTGACCACGCTGCGGGGCACCACGCTCAGCAGGATATAGTCCTGATAGCCCACGCTCTGGTAGAGGATGCAGTGGCTGACGCCGCCCAGCTTGCACTGCACCAGGCCCGAGACGCCGCCGCGCCAATCGCTCTGCATCTTCTCAAAGCCCGCCTCGTCCATGTCGGACACGGCTTTCAGGTACGTCAGGTAATTGGCGAACACGCTGCCGCCGGTCTGGGTGGACAGAAGAACGCTTCCGTCATGGTGTATCACAAAGCACTTGGCCTGCCCGGAAAAGGCGTCCACCTCCAGCGAGGCGGCCAGGTCCGCGTTGGTGTAGCTCACGGCGATGGCGTCAAAATCGAAATCATTATAGGTCCCGGACCGGGCCGGGGCGGCGAACACGGTGATCTCCCTGCCGTCGGGCAGCGTCTGGCCGACCATGATCGGCTCCCGCCGGTCCATGAGCAGGTCCCTGGCATCCCCCAGGTCCATGGAACCGGTCTGGCCGGAGACCGTCATGCTCTCGCCGTCGTCGGTCAGGAAGTAAAACTCCGAAAAGCCCCAGTAGTCCTTTTTGGCCGAGATAAACTCGCCAATGGCGGTGCCGTCCGTCTCCTCCGCCAGGGTGAAGTAGGCGTCGAAGCTGTTCAGAAGGCCCCAGTTCCGCTCCATAAACAGGCCGAAGGAGCGGTTCACCTGGCCGTATATCTCCTCCAGGTGGCCGGTGCTGTCCTCGTAGATCCGCTGGGAGATGAAGCGAAAATAAATGACCCCGATCAGGACCACGGCCACGCCGACCACGCCCATGAGGACCGACAGCAGAAGTTTTCTGGTGTTTTTCATAGGAAGGCTTTTGCTCCTTCGCTTTATAAGGATGGCGCATTATATACAGATTTTATAATAATACGAATTTATTCTATCATATAGGGCGTGGAAAATCAATCGCCGACGGCCTGACGCAAATGGTCAGGCCTGTTGCGTCAGATGCAACAGGCCGTGATCTTTTCAGTTGCTGCCGTTTCCGTTGGCCGGGACGACCGTGGGGGACGGCGTGGTGTTGAGATTCTGGATGGCGGAGCGGTAGTCCTCCGCCGCGTCGATGCTGTCGGGCGGGAAAAACTCTTCCACCGGGAAACGTATCCTCGAAAAGAGCGTGCAGGGGTCGTCCTCGGAGCCGGACACGCAGTCCTTGTCGGGCAGGCAGTAGTCGTAGACCGGTACGACCAGCTGGCTGTCCCGCTCCAGGCGGATGATGGAGAACTGCCCCAGGGTGGTCAGCCATATGCGGCTGCCGTCCGTCAGCACCAGGTCCTCGCCGAAGTGGGCCAGGATGGCGGCGGGTATGGCGGAGATGTCCGCCATCAGGCCCGTGGGGCAGGCGTCCGCCACCTTCATGTTCAGGGCGATGGGGTCCACGCACTCCACCACGCCGATGGGCTGGGAGTAGCTGTCGGCAAAGGTGCCGTCGGAGCTGAACACCTTGGCGGAGCCCTCGCTGCCAAAGAGGATGACGCGTTTGTTGAACACGCACAGGCCGTTCACCGGGTTCTCGCCGGGGAAGGTGGTGCCGCTGACCTCGTAGAAGTAGGTCACGTCCACGGTGTAGTAGCCCCGGTTGAAGCTTATCTCGTCAACGTCCACATCCGCAAACAGCAGTGTGACCCCCGTGGGCCGCACGCTGAACGCGCTCTCTATGTAGGGTTGGGAACTGACGGTGGGATACACCCGCAGGTCCTCCACGCAGTCCTTGTCGCGGCAGCTGTCGTATATTTTCCTTGTATGGATGCACACGGCTTCGGTGCGATCCTGGCTGTCCGCCATGCTGATACCTCCTGTCTTGCTGGCCGGGCGCGCCGGCCGTTTCAGTACAGTCTATGCCACAGGCCGGCAAATGTGAAATGACCTTGTAAGGACAGGACCAACTGTGCTAAAATAGGGCAGGGGGGGAAGAGAGCTATGGAACATCTGGGATTTATACGGGATAAGCTGGACATCAAGATACTCATCCTGTTCATACTGGAAAAGCTGCCTGGACCGGTGGAGGCGGTCACGCTGTCGGACCTGGCGCTGTTTGACGGGGGCTTCACATGGTTCGACTACACGGACTGCCTGGCCGAGCTGGTCGAGACCGGGCATATCGAGGAAACGGGCGGCAAGTACGCCATCACGGACAAGGGCCGCCGGAACGTGAACACCGTGGCCAGCAGTCTGCCCTACACGGTCCGGGCTAAGGCCGAGCGGCTCACCGCCCCCGTGGCGGCGTCCATGCGCCGGTCCAGCATGATCGAGACGGACCTGGAGCACGGCCCCAGGGGCAGCAGGACCGTGAGCATGCGGCTTTCAGACGGCGTGCGGGAGATCGTGTCCATCCGCCTGGCCGTGCCGGACGAGGACCAGGCCAGGGTCATCGAAAAGCGCTTCCGGGCCAACGCGGAGGATATCTATAACCGGGTCGTGGAAATACTGACGGGAGAATAACTTATTTATATTCTCTCCCTCAGTCAGCGCCAAAGGCGCTGACAGCCCCCTCGTCAGAGGGGGCCTTTTTATAAGGAAAATTCATTAAAAAAAGCCTCCCTCTGACGAGGGAGGTGGCGCGGCGCTAGCCGCGACGGAGGGAGAGATATTTGATCCTCTTCCTTTTTTCACGTGATGATGACCCGGATGTCTTTTTGCTTTTCGTTTACCTGCACGTGCAGCACCGTTTCGGTTCCGGCCTGGCCCACAAGCTCGCAATGGCAGCGCACGCCGTCCTCGTCCGGCGTGATGCGCACCACGGCCTCGTCGTCCACGGTCCACGTTGGCGTGGCGGGCGTCTGGGGATACCAGGCGGCGTACAGGTCGATGCTCTGTCCGGCGGGCAGGGAGAACCGGTCCCCGATCTCCACATAGTTTTCGTCCCCGTTCAGGACCGCCAGGTCCGCCACCTCCGGGGCCGGGGTGGGGGTAGCGTCAGGCGGTTGTGTCCCGGTCGGGCGGGTGTCGGCGATGAGAGAGCCGTCCACGGCGCTGACGATGACCACGCCGCCGCCCGCGTCCTCGCTGACATAGCCGGCGCGATAGGAGGGGACCAGATGATAGTCCCCGGAGCCGTCGGCGTCGGGCACGCGGGTATAGCAGAACCGCCAGTCCAGCTCCGCCGCGCTGTCCTCCAGCCCCGCTTTCGTCAGCGCCTCGGACCGACTCAGGAGCGTCTCCTGCGCCTGAGAGGCCACGACCTCCATAGGCGAGCTGTACAGGGCGGACAGAAGCGTGCCGTCAGCGTAAAAGTTGAACGAGAGCGTCTGGTCGGCGGGAGGGTCGTGCCACCAGTCGAAGGGCAGCTGCGCCACGCCGTTGTAAGAGGGCTGTGCGGTGACGATGACGCCGCCGTCCGCCGCCTCGGCGGACACGATGGCCCAGTTCTCAAGCCCCATCTTCCCCAGCCAGCCGTCCGCCCGTTCGGCGGCGGCGTCCAGTTCGGTCTGGGTGGGCGCGGCGGACGCGGCGTACCGACGGCCGTCGTCCAGCCGGACGATGAACAGACTGTGCATGTTGGGCATGTCCGGCCAGTTTGCGTTCCGGACCTCGATGGCGTAGTCCCCGCCGTCCAGAGACGCGCTGGCCCGGATCGCCATGTCATAGTCGCTGCCGTCCAGAGGCCGGAACGTCCAGTCGCAGGGCGTGCGCTCCGACTCGTCCGGGGCGGCCGCGTACTGCCGCCGCAGGTCCGCCAGCCTGGCGGTGACCTCGCCGATGGCCCGCTCGTCCCCACTTTCCCGGGCCTCGGCCAGATACCGCTCCGTCCACTCGATGGCCGCCGTCAGCGCCTGTTTTGTCCAGCCGACGTCCTCATAAAACGGCCCGTCGCCGAAGATGGCGGCGGCGATGGTTTTCGCCTCGTCGGCGGTCACGTCCCGTGGCCGGACGGTCAGGATGGGCGCGGCCTCGGGCGCTTCCCGTTCCGCCTGGGCGGCGGCCAGGGCCAGCTTTTCCTGTTCCTCGCGGGCGGCGGCCAGGGCCTGTTCGGCGCTCTCGGCGGCCTGGAGCAGTTTTTCCTGTGCGGCCTGGGCGTCGGCCAAATGATCTGTTTCCTCCGTGGGGATATTGGGTCCGGTGCCCACGGCCTGGGCCACGGGGCTGGTCATGAGACATACGCCGCTGGCGGCGATGAGCGCCACGGCCAGCGCGGAGGCCCAGCGGGCCGGTTTTTTGTATCGCATCACAGTTTTGATCCTTTCTTTGAGTCCCACCTCGCCAAAGGCAAGGGGGCAGGCGGCCAGGCCAGGCTTTTCCACGCCCCAGTCCAGAAGGGCGCGGGCGTACCGCTGCCGGGCCTGGTCGGACATGTCCCGGATCACGCGCTCGTCACAGGCAAGCTCGATGTCCCGGCACAGCAAAATATACGCGCCCCAGAGGGGCAGATGGAACCAGTACACGCTTAAGAGCAGCCAGGCGAATACCTTGGTGATCTGGTCATGCCGCTTGATATGCGCCCGCTCGTGGGCGACGATCTGTTCGGCGGCCGCCGGGTCCATATAGAAGGGCAGGTAGACCCGAGGCCGGAAAACGCCCAGCACGAAGGGGGCGTCCACCGTCTCGCACTGCCACAGGTCCTCTTTCCAGCGCACGGCCGTGCGCACCCGGCGGCGCAGACGCAGGTAGCTGACCGCGCCGTACAGGACCATGACGCCCGCGCCTATCAGCCACGCGATGCTCAGGGGCCTTGCCCAGGAGGCTGGCGCTGCCGGCTGGGGCGCGGTTTCCGCGTCTGTCACGGGCTCGACCGGGCTCGTGTCCGGCTGGACAGGTTCCGGGGGCTGGGCGGCGTCCGTATTTGCGTCGGCGTCGGCCAGGCCGTCCACAAACTCCGTCCAGCGGTAGCCGGGGGAGCCGTAGCCGGGGGTGTCATACTCTATCCGGGCCCGGGTAATGTCCGTCACCACCTGGTCCAGGCGCGCCTCGCTGGGCTGGAGGCTCAGGGGGCTTGGCAGGGTGAAGGGGCAGACCAGCCGCAGGGCCGCGAGACCCCACAGGGCGCAGCTGAGCCACTTGGGCGCCCGCCGCAGGGCATAGCGCATGAGCAATACCGCCAGCAGCACCGGTCCGGCCAGCAGGCTCAGGCGCAGCACCTGCAAAAACAGGCCGGTCAGCACGGTCGATCACCGCCCTTGTCGATGATGCGCCGCAGCTCGTCGATATCCTCCTGGGACAGCTTCTGCCGCTTGGCAAAGGCGGCGATGAAGGCGGGCAGGGAGTTTTCAAACCGCTTTTCCATCAGCTCGTCCAGCTCCGACACCTGGGCCTCGTCCTTGCTCACCAGGGACGTGACCACGGCGTTTTCGTTTCGCACCACGCCCCGGTCGGAAAGCCGCTTGATGACCGTGTACGTGGTGGTCTTGGACCAGCCCAGCTTTTCCCGGCACAGCTCCGCTAAGTCCCGGCTGCGGATGGGCTCGTGCTCCCATAAGATCAGGCAGAAACGGTACTCGCTCTCAAAAATCTTCGGCGCGGCCATGGTTGGGTCCTCCTTGACATGACTTTATTCTAACGCGTTAGTATGACTGTATTCTAACACATTAGAATAACCCCGTCAAGCAAAATCTTAAAAATGACGGAAGAATTGCAAAACGGGCCGAAACGTCTTGCAAGCGCCATTGTTTCGTAGTATAATACCTCTGTTTGAAATAAAACGGGCAGGGAGTTGCGCGATGGACATCACACTGGCGGTGCTGGCGGCGGGAATGGGTTCCCGCTACGGCGGCATCAAGCAGCTGGAACATGTGGGACCGGCCGGGGAGATCATCATGGACTATTCCGTCCATGACGCGCTCGCGGCCGGGTTCAACAAGGTCGTGTTCATCATCCGGCGGGAGATGCAGGATGACTTTGATGAGGTCATCGGCCGACGGCTGGAAGAGAAATTCCGGGCGCTTGGCGTCCGGTGGGCGTACGCCTACCAGCAGCCGGAGGACATGCCCGTGGGGCGGGTCAAGCCCTGGGGCACCGGCCACGCGCTGCTGTGCTGCAAGCCGTATCTGGACGGGCCCTTTGCTGTCATCAACGCGGACGACTATTATGGCCGGCACGCCTTCAAGCGGGCCTATGCGTTTTTGTCCGAGAGCAGCCCTGACAGGCCGGACAAGTACGGCATGATCGGCTTTTCTCTGGCCAACACCCTGTCTGACGCGGGGGGCGTGACCCGGGGGGTGTGCTCCGTGGACGCTTCGGGGAACCTCACCAACATCGTGGAGACCCGCAACATCGTCAAGACGCCGGACGGTCCCGCCGTCCAGTCGCCGGACGGCGCGCTGCGGCCTCTGGGCCGGGACAGCGTGGTGTCCATGAACATGTGGCTGCTGACGCCCTCGTTCCTCGCCTGTCTGGAGGATGGGTTCGCCGCGTTCCGGGCTGGTTTACATGACCCATTGAAGGACGAGTATCTTTTGCCGGACATCATCGACCGGCGCTTGCAGGCCGGGAAGGCCACGGTCCAGGTCATATGCACGGACGAGCAGTGGTACGGCATTACATATCAGGCCGACCGGGCCTGGGTGAACCAGGCGTTCCGCCGCCTGGTGGATGAAGGCGTATACCCCCCGGACCTGTACAGCGACTTATAAAGAAACGTCCGCCGCGAACACGCGGCGGACGTTTCATATGCGCTTTTTCTTATGTAAGGCCAATCAGATGCCCCACGACCCGGACGACCAGCGCGGCGAGCCAGGCGATGGCGCACTGCTCGGCCACGATGGCGGCGGCCCACCTGCCGCCCAGCTCCCGGCGCACGGCGGCGATGGCCGCCACGCAGGGGGTGTACAAAAGACAGAACACCAGTAAGCTGGCCGCGGCCAGAGGCGTAAGCGCGGCGGTGATGGCCGTCTCGGCCCCGAAGAGCACGGACAGGGCGGACACCACGTTCTCCTTGGCGATGAAGCCCGTGACCAGCGCGGTACACACCCGCCAGTCCCCCAGACCCAGAGGCGCCAGCACCGGCGCGATAAAGCCCGCCAGGGCCGCCAGCATGCTGTCGTGGGATTCGGCGACGATGTTCAGCCGGAAGTCGAAGGTCTGCAAAAACCACACCACGATGGAGGCAAGGAAGATGATGGTGAAGGCCCGCTGCAGGAAGTCTTTCGCCTTGTCCCACATCAGCCGCAGCACGTTTTTTGCCCCCGGCATGCGGTAGTTGGGCAGCTCCATCACGAAGGGGACCGCCTCGCCCTTGAACACCGTGCCCTTCAGGAGAAAGGCGAACAAAATGCCCAGGGCTATGCCCAGAATGTAGAGCCCGATCATCACCAGGCCCCGGTAGGCCGGGAAGAACGCGGCGGTGAAAAAGGCGTACACCGGCAGCTTTGCGCTGCAGCTCATGAAGGGCGTGAGCATGATGGTCAATTTCCGGTCCCGCTCCGAGGGCAGGGTCCGGGTGGCCATGATGCCGGGCACGGTGCAGCCAAAGCCCAGCAGCATGGGCACGATGCTCCGACCGGAAAGGCCAAGCTTTCGGAGGAGCTTATCCATCACGAAGGCCACCCGGGCGATATAGCCGCTGTCCTCCATAAGGGACAGGAAGAAAAACAGCACCACGATCACCGGCAGGAAGCTCAACACGCTGCCCACCCCGGCGAAGATGCCGTCCATCACCAGCGAGCGCAAAATGTCCCCCGCCTTGATGGCTATGAGGCCCTTGTCCACCTGCCCCGCCAGGGCGGTGATGCCCATGTCCAGCAGGTCCTGTAGCCCAGCGCCTATGAGGTCGAAGGTCAGCCAGAACACCAGGGCCATAATGGCGATGAAGCAGGGGATGGCGGTGTACTTGCCCGTGAGTATCCGGTCCACGGCCTCGCTCCGGGCCCGCTCACGGCTCTCATGGGGCTTTACCACCGTCTCGGCGCACACATCTTTGATGAAGGCAAAGCGCATGTCCGCGATGGCGGCGGCCCTGTCCATGCCGCTCTCCGTCTCCATCTGGCAGACGATGTGCTCCACCATCTCCGTCTCGTTCTGGTCCAGGTCCAGGGCCTTTGCGATGCTCTCGTCGCCCTCCGCCAGCTTGGACGCGGCGAAGCGCACGGGGATACCGGCCCGTTTGGCGTGGTCGTCTATAAGGTGCATGATGGCGTGCAGGCACCGGTGGACCGCGCCGCCGTTTTTGTCCTCCCGGCAAAAGTCGATGCGCCGGGGCGGCTCCTGGAATTTCGCCACGTGCAGCGCGTGGCTCACCAGCTCGTCGATGCCCTCGTTTTTCGCCGCCGAGATGGGCACCACCGGGATGCCCAGAAGCTGCTCCATCTCGTTTATCTTCACGGACCCGCCGTTTCCCCGCACCTCGTCCATCATGTTCAGCGCCAGCACCATGGGCACGTCCAGCTCCATCAGCTGGACGGTCAGGTAGAGATTGCGCTCGATGTTGGACGCGTCTACGATGTTGATGATGCCCCGGGGCTTTTCGTCCAGGATGAACGAGCGGGTGACGATCTCCTCGCTGGTGTAGGGCGACAGGGAGTAGATGCCGGGAAGGTCCGTTATCACCGTGTCGGCGTGGTCCCGGATAACGCCGTCTTTGCGGTCCACCGTCACGCCGGGGAAGTTGCCCACGTGCTGGTTGGAGCCGGTGAGCTGGTTGAAGAGCGTGGTCTTGCCGGAATTTTGGTTCCCGGCCAGGGCGAAGGTGAGCACGGTGCCCTCCGGCAGGGGATTTTCCGTGGCCTTTTCGTGGTACTTGCCCGGTTCGCCCAGGCCGGGGTGCTCTATGCGCCGTCCGCCGTATTCAACGCGCCCGGGCCGGCCATTGTCGGCCGGGTCCCGGACGTTTTCGATCTCGATCTTCTCCGCCTCCGCCAGACGCAGCGTCAGCTCGTACCCGTGGAGCATGAACTCCATGGGGTCGCCCATGGGGGCGTATTTGACCAGGGTGATGTCGGAGCCGGGGATGACGCCCATGTCCAGAAAATGCTGGCGCAGAGCGCCCTCGCCGCCGACCGTGGCGATGGTGGCTTTTTTGCCGATGGGAAGCTCCCGCAAGGTCATAGGTCGTTTTGCCTCTTTTTTTGCGAAATTCCGCCTGTGGCGGAGCATTGCCTATTATATTGCATCGGCCCGGTGGATTCAACACCTGTCCAAGGGAAAAACTGCACAAGGCGGCCGCCGTTCCCGGCGGTTTCTTTGTGTGTGCTCAGAAATACCGCCCCAGCGCCTCCCGCACCGCGCCGCCGTCCAGCTGGCCGATGGGCGTTACCGGGGCGGGGGGCACGTCGTAAGGACCCAGGGGCTTTTCGTACCAGAGCACGTCGTGCCACCGGCCGTTTTTGTACCCGGAGCACTTGGACGTGCCCACGAGCGTAAAGCCAAGACTTGCGTGCAATGCCTCGCTGGCCGGGTTGGGCGCGGCCACGCAGCCCATGGCGGTTTTAATGCCCTGCATGGTCAGCAGGTCCAAAAGCAGCCCGTAGAGCCGTTTCCCAAGCCCCCGGCCGGTGTACGACGGGTGCAGGTATACGCTCAGCTCCGCCAGCCAGTCGTAGGCCGTCCGCTCGCGGGCCCGGTGGGCGTAGGCGTAGCCGATGATTCGCCCGTCCATTTCCAGGACCAGGTAGGGGTACACGGCGCTGATGTCCCGCACCCGCCCGGCAAATTCTGCCGCCGTGGGGCAGGCGTACTCAAACGTGACGGGGGTCTCTATGTACGGGGCGTAGACCGCGAGCAAGGCATCCGCGTCCGATTCAGACGCGAAGCGCACGGTGGCGTCGTCGTATTGGATACGCAGTGCGGCGTTGTCCCCGGCGGCGTCCAGAAGCGTGTCCAGTATTTTTTCGCCGTAGCCGTGCTCCCGGCGAAGCTTTTCCGCACCGGACAGCACCAGCGTGCAGGGGCCAAGCGCCGTCAGGCAGTCGTACAGCGCGTCCAGATTGCGGCCATAGTAGTCCGGCAGGGCCAGGGTCCGGGCCAGATACTCGTGGGCCGCGGCCTTGTCCCGCAGCTGGGAACAGTCAATATAAAACGTCTTCACCATATCACCTCATAGTCATCCGTGACGGTCACCTCATCAAAGCTCTCGTAGTGGTCGGAAGAATAAAAATACAGCCCGTCGCTGGAAAACACCAGCCGCCGTGCGCCCCTTGAGCCGTACCCGTCGGTGTCGATGTCGCACTCGGTGTAGCTCCGCCCGGGCGCCTCCGGCAAAAGGCCCTCCCGGTTGCCGAACCGGTCCCCGCCGATGGCGGCGCCGTCCATGTAGTCCTCCACGGACCCGCCCTGCCAGCCCAGGTCCCGGGCCTCGTTCTTGGTGATGTAGTTGGGGGGCAGCTCGTCGTATATGTAAAGATAGAGCACCACGTTTTCCAGGTCGTAGTAATACTCGCCGTATTCCGGTAAATCCACGTCCGACGCCTCGCCGTGGCTGCTCATGACCACCGGGGCAAAGTCGTCCGCTCCGCACCCTGGCAGCACCGCCGCCAGCATGAGCACCGCCAGCAGCAGGGCCAATAACCGCTTTTGCATCTTGCGTCTCCCATGTGTGTTTTTTCCAATTGTAGCATAACGCCGCCGCCGGGACAAGACAGGCAGCGGCGTTATTTTGTTACCCAAGCGCGATGTCCGTCACCGCGCCGATGAACAGCGGGGCGTTGTGCGCGCAGTCGATGAGCATATAGACAAAGGGTCGGTCCAGGCAGACCTGTTCCTCCGGGCCCAGCAGCCCCGCCGCCTCGACCTCCACGGCGGTGGCGGCCCCGGCCTGGGTACCCTTTTCGTCCACGTTGATGAACGTTTTGTGCAGCACCCGGCCGAGATACAGATTCCCGCTGTCGCTTTTGCCCAGCCGGGAGAAGTCGGCCCTGCCCGGGTCAAAGGCGTCGGACAGCCCCATGTCCGCCAGTATGGTTTGAAGCTGGGCGCCATAGGAGCCGGAGAACTTGGGGATGGCGGCGTTCACATACGCGTTTTCATCCGCGTTTTCCAGCACTTCCCGCAGCCGCTGGCCCGTCAGGGACGCGATATAATCCCCCAGGGACACGTCCTCGGTCGGCAGCAGGGCCGCGAAGGCATAGTCCCGGCCCTGGTAGTACTTCAAAAAGCCCACCGCGTCCCCGTCCCGCAAAAAGGCCCGCTCCGTGGACCATAGAAACGGTCCGTCCTGTTTTTCGCCGGTCTGGGTGGTGAAGGTCCCCGGCCGGACCTGGTCCTCCCGGTAGATATCCTCCCAGGTCCCGTCGAAGCTCAGGGCGTTCACCAGATAGCTCACCGCGCCCTCGGGCACGCCGTCCAGGATGCTCTCGATGCGCCCGGCGGTGCGCTCCGCCACCCAGCCGTTGACTTCCGCGGCCAGGGAGCCGTCGAAGGGCCGCTCGTAGACCCCCGCGCCATAGTAGTCCGCGTTGGTCTGCAAAAACTCCGGCTCCACGCGCAGGCCCGCGTCTGCGTTCAGCCATATGCCGTTGGCGATGTGCACGCTGCCGCCCTCCCCGTCGGGAAGACCGGAGACGTAGGCGTGCAGGCTCTCGTTCAGCGTGTCCATATCCGCGCCGAAGGCCGCCTCCATCTGCGCCAATGTATCGCCCGCCGCGCCGTTTGCCGCCATGCCCAGCGCCTCCAAAACGGAAAGGGGCGACAGGAGCGTATTGCCGCCCTGGAAGCAGCGCTGGAAAAGCGCCAGGCCGAAGTCCGCCAACGCCTCCGGCTCCGCCGCCTCGTCAAGCGCGGCCAGGGGCCGCGCCTGGACGCCAAGCATCAGATCGGCGCTCTCCTCCGCCATCACCGCGGGCGGCTGTTCGCTGCGCCAGCTCTCGTCATCCTTTTTCGTGCCGCACCCGGCCAGCATGGCCAGCAGCAGCACCGTGGCAAAGAACCGCTTCATGCAAAACACCTCTTTCCGGTTATTCTGCCCCATATGACCGGCATTTTGCAAAAAAGTTCCCGGACCCATGCCGACGGGATTGACATTTTACCCATTTAAAGTGTATGATAAAGCGAACAAGGAGGGATCGCCATGAATTTTGTCTTTATCTCCCCCAATTTCCCGGAGAGCTACTGGCACTTCTGTGCCTGCCTGGCCGGAAACGGCGTCACGGTCCTGGGCGTGGGCGACGCGCCCTACGACGAGCTGAAGCCTGAACTGCGCCAGGCGCTGACCGAGTATTACAAGGTGGACAGCCTGGAAAATTATGACCAGGTGTTCCGAGCCGTGGCCTATTTCTCGTTCCGGTACGGCAAGATCGACTGGATCGAGAGCAACAACGAGTACTGGCTGGAGCAGGACGCCCGTCTGCGCACGGAGTTCAACGTGACAACGGGGCTCAAAAGCGACCAGATCGAAAAGTACAAGAGCAAGTCCCTGATGAAAAAGTACTACCAAAAGGCCGGCGTACCCGCTGCCCGCTTTGCCCCGGTGAAGGACCTGGCCGCGGCGAAACGGTTCATCGCCAAGGTGGGCTGGCCCGTGATCGTCAAGCCGGACAGCGGCGTGGGCGCCACGGCCACCTATAAGCTGCAAAACGACGCCGACCTGGCCGCGTTTTTCGCCATGCCGCCCCAGACGCCCTATGTCATGGAGGAATACGTGCCCGGCGCGGTCACCACCTACGACGGCATATGCAACAGCAAAGGCGAAGTCCTCTTTGCCGCCAGCCACATCTCGCCCACCTCCATCATGGACATGGTCAACGAGCGCAAGCCCTGCTCCTATTACGTGGACAAGCATATCCCGCCCGAGGTCGAGGCCGCCGGCCGGGCCACGCTGCAGGTTTTTGGGGCCGCCGGCCGGTTCTTCCATCTGGAATTTTTCCGCCTGACCGAGGACAAAGCCGGTCTGGGCAAAAAAGGCGACATCGTGGCGCTGGAAGTGAACATGCGCCCGGCGGGGGGCTTCACGCCGGACATGCTCAACTTCAGCCAGAGCGTGGACGTGTACCAGCTCTGGGCGGACATGGTGGCCTTCGACGAGGCACGGCACGTGTACGACGGGCCGAAGAGCTACTGCGTGTACGCCGGTCGGCGGGACGAGTGCGACTATGTGCTGGACATGCCCGCGCTGCAGGCCAAATATGCCGACAACGGCCGGCTCTTCACCCGCATGCCGGACGCCCTGTCCGGCGCCATGGGCAACCAGGCGGCGATATGCTGCTTCGACACAGAGGACGCCGTGTTCGACTTCCTGCGGGATGCTTTTGAGGAAAAATAAGGATTTGGCAAAATGAGCCCCCGGCGCTTTCGCGCCGGGGGTTTTCACATTCTCATTCCGGGGCGGTCAGGGGTTCGGTCGTCAAATATTCCCCGGCCACGTATGCCTCCCGCCGGCCCTGATAGAGGACCCGGACCCAGCCGTCCACCTGGCCGGTGCAGACGAGCCGGTCGCCGGCGGCCAGCACGCCCAGGGCGTCGGTCTCCTGGTCCGGGCCGGAGCGGACGTGTACCTCGGCGATGGCGGTGGCCACGCCCAGTTCCTCCGTCAGCGCCAGCGCGCCGCCGCCGGACACGTAGCCCACCGCCCCTTCATAGAGCACCTGGACCGGACCGTCCTCCGAAAGCTGGCCGGTGTAGGCCAGCACCGCGCCCACGTCCGCCGTACCAAGTATCTCGCCGTCCATCTCGGGCGCGGCGTACACGTCCAGGGGGACCGCCGCGGCCAGCCAGGTCTTTTCTCCGTCCGCACGCACCCTTTCCAGCAGCGCCTCGTCGGTCCCGGCGGGCAGCGCCGCAGGCCTGTCGGCCCGCTCCATGGGCGTTTCGGCGTTGTTGAAATAAAGGCCGCTGTCCCGGTCCGCCAGAAGGCTGCAATGCCGGAAAAAGCCCAGGCCGGACAGCAGCATCAGCCCGTCGCCGCCCACCGTCTCAGCCGGGGCGAAGGCCTCCGACGCCTGGCCCTCCCACGCGCCGGCCGCGTCCTGATAGGACACCTGGCCGGTCAGTGTGCCGGAGGCAAAGCCGCTCACGTATACGCTCACGGCCCACGCCTCCGGGCCCTCGGTCCGCTCCGTCCAGTACCCCGCCAGGGCCGACCAGTCCTCCGTCGCGCCCAGCGCGGCCGGCGATTCAATCGGGGCCCATTCGCCCTTTGCGTAGCGGAGCGTGAGCCGCTCGGTACGCTCCACCAGGCAGTATTTGTGCCGCTCGGTATAGCGGTACTCGATGTCCTCCTCGCGGCCCGCGTGATAAGTGCGCCGGGTCAGTATCACCGCGCCCTGGGGCAGCATGTCCAGCGCGTCTGCGTCGCTCAGGGCCGCCGGGGCCGTGAGGTAATACGCCAGCCCTGCCAGCGCCAGCGCCGCGAGCAGCACCAGCGCGACCGCCAGGCGCTTTTGGGAGGTTTTTCGTTTTTCCGTCGTTTCCGTCATAGCGCCGACCTCAGCCGATGCCTGTCCGGGCATCCCGCGCAAAGCCGCCGCCGCAGAACAAATAGCGGTCCCCGGCGGTCTGGCCGTACACGATGCCGTCGGTCAGGAGCGTGCAGTACAGGCTCTCGCCCATGAGGTACACCTCGTACCCGTATGTCCCCGGCAGGTAGCCCTCGGCGGCCAGGTCCAGCGTCAGCTCCCGGCCGTCCAAGGCGTAGCCGCCGCGCTGCGAGCCCGTGACAGGACCGGGGTAGCGCCCGCCCACGGCGGAGCAATTGCCGCTTTTGGCCAGGGTCAGGTCCAGGAAGAACGTCCCGTTTTCCTGCTCCCACAGGCCCAGCCAGCGGCTGTCCCGCAGACGGGCCAGCAGGGCGGGGCCCTCCACCGTGCAGTCGTCCCAGCAGGTGAGGGGCGTTTGCAGCGGGTAAAGGCCGTGGCTCTCCGGCGTCAGGGCGTCGTCCCGCTCCCGGGTATACCCGTCCAGCAGCAGCCAGAGCCGTCCGTCCGCAAAATAGTGGTCCACGTCCTCCAGGCTATCCCACGCCGCCGGCGACGGGCTGTTTTCGGGTACGGTCAGCTCCCCGGCCCGCAATGACCAGTCCACGGCCAGACGCAAATAGTCCAGCAGCGCCTCGTCCCCGATGGGGAAGAGCTCGCCCAGGGCCGAGGCGGCGGCGCTTTCGTCCTTTGGAAGCTGCAAAAGAAGGCGGTTGACCGTCTGGCGCAGGGCGTCGAAGATCTCCTGCGCCCCGGTCCCGTCCTCCAACTCCGGTGCGGCGGTATCGACTGCCAGCGTATCGGCCAAAGCGTCCAGCAGCGCCTGCTCCCGGTCGCACAGCTCGCCGTATACGGCCGCTTTTTCGTCCTCCGGCGTGTCGTCCCGCAGGCCCTCGGCCCGCCGGGCCAGAATATCCGCCTGCCAGCGGGCGTACATGTCCCGCGGGCTGGTCCTGCCCACCCGGAGGGCCACCTCGTCCCCCTCCGGGGAGGACACGGTCGTGTAATAGCTCGCCTTGTCCGGCGCGTAGGCCCATTGGACGCTCTCGCCGTCCATGGTGAGCGTCAGGTCAAAGCCACCGTTTTCCCATTCGAGGGTCCCGGCCGGTTCCATCTTCACCGCGTCCAGCACCCGGCCGGACCCGTCGGCGAACAGCTCATAATACCGGCTGTCCGGCGCGTCCATGTACCAGACCGAGCCGGGCAGCATCTCGTCGGTGATGGCCCTGGCCTGGTCCGCAAACGCGTCCGCCTCATCCGGCGCGGCGGCCATGGCCGCCTGCATGTCCAGCAGGGCCCGATCGGTGTCGCCGTCGGCCAGCGCCGCGTCAGCCAGGGCGGCGTATGTGTCGTAGATCTCATCGCCCAGGTCGGGGTCCAGCGCCAGGGCGCGGGCGAAGTCCTGCCGCGCCAGCGCGGCCAGGTCCGGTCCGGGTTGGTCCTGCTCGGTCTCGGCCAGGGAGAGATAGGCTTTCGCCCGGCCCATATAGGCGTCGGCCCGGTCCCGGTCCGCGGCGATGGCCTGGGACCAGGCGTCCACGGCGGCGGTCCAGTCGCCCTGCTGGGCGGCCTGGTCTGCGGCGTCCGAAAAGGCCGGCGGCTCGGTGGCTTCGGACGCGCCCGCCGCCTGACTGCAGCCGGTGAGTCCCAGCGCCAGACAAAGCGCCACAGACAGCGCCAGAACTCTTCGCATAGGTCCTCCTTTCGCCGCGGGAGCGCCCGACGGCTTTCCAAATATTCCGCGGTCAATCGTATCATATTCGCTTTTGCCAGTCAAGCGCCGATATGCACCAGGAGACATAAATAAATCTTATAAGTAACATAGCAAAATGTGATAAAACAGGGGGCACTTTCGGGCCGAAAGACAGGAGGATTTGACAAAATGTGCAAATCCGGACCCTGAATTTAGGCAGTTTGCCTTGACAAGAGCACGGCGCGGGTTTATCATGCACACAATGAAACGGCAAGGACGTCGCGACAGGCAGTCGGGGCGTCCTCGCCGTTTTTTAAGTTTTCCGGGAAGAGGAGGAAAAGAAAAAATGGAAGCAATACTGGAGAGCGTGTCCGGTGAGATATTTGCCGTGTGGTTTCTGATCGGCGCGGCGCTGGTGTTCTGGATGCAGGCGGGCTTTGCCATGGTGGAGAGCGGCTTTGCCAGGGCAAAGAACGCGGGCAACATCCTGATGAAGAACCTGATGGACTTCTGCATCGGCACCTGCGTGTTCATTCTGATCGGCTTCAGTCTGCTGCTGGGGGAAGACGTGCTGGGCTTCATCGGCAAGCCGGGGTTCGACATCTTCACGGCCTACGAAAGCTTTGACTGGTCCAACTTTGTGTTCAACCTGGTTTTCTGCGCCACCACGGCCACGATAGTGTCCGGGGCCATGGCGGAGCGGACGAAGTTTTTGTCCTACTGCATCTACTCCGGGGTGATCTCGGCGCTGATATACCCCATCGAGGCCCACTGGATCTGGGGCGGCGGGTGGCTGAGCCAGCTTGGCTTTCACGATTTCGCCGGGTCCGTGGCCATCCACATGGTGGGCGGCGTGTGCGCGTTCATCGGCGCGGCCCTGGTGGGACCGCGCATCGGCAAGTTCACCCGGGACGCCAGCGGCAAGGTCACGAAGGTCAACGCCTTCCCCGGCCACAACATCCCTCTTGGCGAGCTGGGCGTGTTCATCCTGTGGCTGGGCTGGTACGGCTTCAACGGCGCGGCATGCACCAGCGTGGAACAACTTGGCAGCGTGTTTCTGACCACCACCGTGGCGCCCGCCGTGGCGACGACGGTGTGCATGATCTTCACCTGGCTCAAGTACGGCAAGCCGGACGTGAGCATGTGCCTGAACGCGTCCCTGGCGGGCCTGGTGGGCATCACGGCCCCCTGCGACGTGACCGACTGCGCCGGCGCCATCGCCATCGGGGCGGTGTCCGGGCTGCTGGTGGTGTTCGGCGTGTGGTTTTTGGACAACAAGCTGCGGGTGGACGACCCGGTGGGCGCCGTGGCGGTCCACTGCCTGAACGGCATCTGGGGCGGCATCGCCGTGGGGCTGTTCGCCACCACCTCCGCCCCCGGCAACGACACCCTGACCGGCCTGTTCTACGGCGGCGGGTCCCACCTGCTGGGGGTCCAGCTTCTGGGCATTGCCGCGGTCATCGGCTGGACGGCGGTGACCATCACCGCGTTCTTCCTGCTCATCAAGGCCACCATCGGCCTGCGGGTGAAGCCGGAGGAGGAACTGATGGGCCTGGACGTGACCGAGCACGGCCTGGTCAGCGCCTACGCGGACTTCATGCCCGCCCTGGGCATGCCCGCCGTGGCGGCGGCCGGGGCTGCATCGGGCGACGTACCCGCCGCCAGCGTGGACGAGGCGGTGCCGGTCCAGGTCCGCTCGCCGCGGCCGGTGGCCTCCGACGGCGCGGTGAAGATGAGCAACGTGACCATTTTGCTGCACATGGAGAAGTTCGAGGCCCTGAAGGCGGCCATGCTGGACATCGGCGTCACCGGCATGACGGTGACCAACGTAATGGGCTGCGGCGTGCAGAAGGGAAAGCCGGAGTATTATCGCGGCGTTGTCCAGGACATCACGCTCCTGCCTCGCATCCAGGTGGAGATCGTGGTCAGCAAGGTCCCGGTCCGCACGGTCATTGAGGCGGCCAAGAAGGTGCTCTACACCGGCCACATCGGCGACGGCAAGATATTCGTCTACGACGTGGAGAACGTGGTCAAGGTCCGCACCGGGGAAGAGGGGTATGACGCGTTGCAGGATATTGAGCAATACTAGTCGTTTGAAAGGCAGAGCCTTTCAAACGAGAAGGATGCAGCCCGCTGCAGCGCAAAGCGCCCCCGCCGAAAGGCGGGGGCGTTCACGTTTGCGGGCCGAGAAGAATGATTTCCGACGTACACGCCGCCGGAAATCATATCCCAATTTATTCGCCGCTCCGGCGGCGAACTCTGCGAGGCTTATTTACCAACGCAGAAGCGGGAAAATATCCCATTCGTCACATCCTCCCGCACCGTGCGGCCGGAGAGCTCGCCTAACGCGCTCAGAGCGCCCTCCACCTCGGTGAGCACCGCGTCGGGGGCAAAGCCGGCCTCCATGGCCTCTTTCGCTGCCCGCACGTAATCCAGCGCACGGCCCACCGCGTCGGCCTGCCGGGGATTGGTCAGCGTCTCGCCCACGGGCATGGGGTCCGCCTCCTTCAAAAGTTCGGCCACCGCCGCCTCCAGCGCGTCCAGCCCCGCGCCGGTGCGGGCGCTGATAGGGATGGCGTCGGGCATGGACCAGACAGCGGGCAGGTCGGATTTGTTTTGCAATATCACGTGATAAGGCGCGGCCTTGGCCGCGTTTAGAACGGCCTCATCCTCCGCCGTCAGAGGCTCCGAGCCGTCCAGCACCGCCAGCACCAGTCGGGCATTTTCCGCCGCGCTTTTGGCGCGGGCTACGCCCTCCCGCTCCACCGGGTCGGCCGTGTCGCGCAGACCGGCCGTGTCCAGCAGCCGCAGGAGCGTCCCGCCCAGGACGGCCTTTTCCTCGATGGTGTCACGGGTGGTGCCGGGGATGTCGGTGACGATGGCCCTATCGTAGCCCAAAATGGCGTTGAGAAGCGAGCTCTTGCCCGCGTTGGGCCGGCCCAGAATGGCGCAGGGCACGCCGTTTTTCAGTACCTCGCCCCGGCGGAACGTGGCCGCCAGACGGGCCAGTTTCTCCGCAGAAGCCTCCAGCGTCTCGGCGTATTGGGCCAGGGTGAAGGGCTCGATGTCCTCGTCGGGGTAGTCGATCACCGCGTGGTAGTGGGAGCATATGGCGGCCAGGTCGTCGTACACCGCGTCCGTGTGCCTGCGGATGGCCCCGTCCAGCTGGGCGGCGGCGTTTTCCGCGATCTGGGGCGTCTGGGCGTCGATGAGGTCGATGACGGCCTCGGCCTGGGTCAGGTCCATGCGGCCGTTCAAAAACGCCCGGCGGGTGAACTCCCCGGCCCTGGCCTGTCTTGCCCCGGCGGCAAAGAGGCTTTCCAGCGCCTGGCGCAGCACGACGGGGGAGCCGTGGCACTGCAATTCCGCGGTGTCCTCCCCCGTATAGCTGTCCGGCCCCCGTGAGACGGTGGCCAGGCATATGTCCAGCACCGCCCCGTCCGGGGCCTTTAATTTTCCCAAAATGAGCCGCCGGTCCGGCCTCTGGCTCATGGGCAGACCCCGCAGGGGGGTGAATACCCTATCCGTCACGGCCAGCGCGTCCGGTCCGCTGACCCGGACGATGCCGATGGCGGAGAGCACCTGGCCGGTGGATATGGCGGCGATGGTGTCAAAGGGCGCGTCAGGCATCTTCTTTTTCCCTGTCGTCCAGCTGGGCCAGGTGGTAGGTCAGCACCAGAAGGCTGTCGGAAAAGTGGATGTTCTCCACCAAAATGCCGGTGTCGCCCACGTCCAGCTCCGTGTTGGTAAAGTTCCAGATGGCCCGTATCCCGGCCTCGGCCAGCACGTCCGTCATCTCCTGTGCGGCATGCCGGGGCACGGTCAGGATGGCGATGTCCACCTTGTGCTCCCGGACGAATTGGGCCAGCTCCCGCACGTCATAGACGGGAAAGCCGTCGATCTTTGTGCCGATGAGCTCGGGCTTTACGTCGAAAGCGCCCAGAAACACATAGCCCTCGATGATGAAGTCAAAGTTCTGCACCAGCGCGGTGCCCAGATTGCCCGCGCCCACCAGCACGGCGGAATAGCCCCGGTAGGTGCCCAATATCTGGCCGATCTCCCGGCGCAAAAAGTCCACGTTGTAGCCGTAGCCCTGCTGGCCGAACTCGCCGAAGCTGGAGAAATCCTGGCGTATCTGGGAGGGGGTCAGTCCCATCTGGCGGCCCAGCTTGTCGGAGGATATGCGCTCCTCGCCCTTGCCGGCCAGATCGTCCAGCTTCCGCAGATAGCGGGGGAGCCGTCGGATCACGTTGTTGGAAACATTGCTGCGTTTCATGGGTCCGCCTCCTTGTGTACGGCATTGGAAATTTTCTGGCAATTTGACTGTATCACACTTCTTTCACAGTTGCAAACAGTATTCCCGTCCGGCGCGGAAAAAACTGCATAATGCCCAGATTCTCCCAGCCGGAAGTCAGCACAATGCCCAAACAAATCGTGCAAAACGACGATAAGTTACCACCGCCACAATACGCCGCCCGGAGCGAAATTTTCCGGAAGGGGGACAATTGTTATTGTAACAACGCGGCAAACTATGTTATAATCACTACGAATAAACAGGGTGCAGGTCAGGCTATGGCGGAGAAGCGATCATCACACGCGTATATGCTGCTGGCTCCGGAGGGACCGGAGCGGGACGGAAGCGCCCGCCGTCTGGCGGCGGAGCTGGTGTGTACCGGCCCGGAGCCGCCCTGCGGCCAGTGCCGGGACTGCCGGAAGGCCCTGGCGGGGACCCACCCGGACGTGACCGTAATTGCCCGTGAGGCGGGCACGAAGGGGCTGCGCCAGGACATCGTGGTGGGCCAGATACGGGCCATGACCGCCGACGCCCAGCTTGCCCCCAACGAGGCGGCCCGGAAGGTGTATATCATCGACCAGGCCGACCGGATGAACCAGCAGGCGCAAAACGCCCTTTTGAAGGCCCTGGAGGACCCGCCCGGCCACGCGTGCTTCATCCTGTGTGCCGCGTCGGCGGACGCGCTGCTGCCCACGGTGCGGTCCAGGTGCGTCCGGACCGGCGGCGGGGTCCGGCAGGAGCGGGCGGGGGAGCTGTCCGACCTGGCCCGGGGCTATTTGGAGGCGGCCGCCTCCGGGGACCTGGCCCAGACGGTGCTGTTCTGCATGAACCGGGGCAAGCTGTCCCGGGAGGACACGGAGGCGTTTGCGGGTGAAGTCCGGGACGCGGTGTGCGACATCCTGTGCGGCCGGCTCAAGGATCCCGGCCTGGGGCGGGAGACGCTGCTGCGCCTGGACGGGCTGATGGACAGGGCGCTTGACTGTCTGCGCCACAATGTGCAGCCCAAACAGATATTCGGCCTTTTGGCCGCGGAAACACTGAGGGTAGACGAGATATGACAGAAGTAGTGAGCATCAAATACCGCAACCGGGGCAAGAGCTATTTCTTTGACCCGGCGGGCCTGACGCTGAAGGCCGGCGACCAGGTGGTCGTGGAGACATCCAAGGGCCTGGAGCTGGGCACGGTGGTCAAGGGCAACCATGCCGTCGAGGACGAGCAGGTGGTGGCGCCCCTGCGGCCCGTGGCCCGCACGGCCACGGAAAACGACCTGCGGGTGGCGGACATATGCCGCAAGCGGGAGCGTGAGGCATATGTCATCGGCAAGCAGAAGATCGAGGCCCACGGCCTGGACATGAAGCTGGTGGACGTGGAGTGCAGCTTTGAGGGCAACAAGATCATCTTTTTCTTCTCCAGCGACGGCCGCGTGGACTTCCGTGGGCTGGTGAAGGACCTGGCGGGGGTGTTTCGCACCCGCATCGAGCTGCGGCAGATCGGCGTCCGGGACGAGGCCCGGATGCTGGGCGGTCTGGGCATGTGCGGCCGGCCCTTCTGCTGCGGTACGTTCATGGACGAGTTCAAGCCCGTGTCCACGAAAATGGCGAAGGTCCAGGCCCTGAGCCTGAACCCGGCCAAAATATCCGGCTGCTGCGGGCGGCTGATGTGCTGTCTGCGCTATGAACAGCCGGCCTATGAGGAGCTTGTGAAGAACGTACCGAAAAACGGCGCGTTCGTGGAGACGCCGGACGGCTACGGCAACGTGAACCAGGTGAACATCCTGCGCCAGACGGTGCGGGTGAAGCTGGACGGGGAGGGGGACGACGCCTACCGCCAGTACGACGTGGAGGACGTGGCGGCCGTGCCCGGCGGCCGGCCCAGGGACGGCAGCCAGCCGCCCCATGTGCTGGTGCTCAAGCCGAAGAAGGCTCCGGAGCCTGAACCGGAGCCGGACAGCTGGGAGATGCCGGAGATGCTGGTCACGGCCCCTGTGGAGGACGAGCCCACGCCCGCGCCCGTGGTCACGCCGCCGGCGGAGGACGGCCAGCGCCGGAACGACCGCCGCAGCCGCGGCCGTGGCGAGGAACGGGGCGCGACCCGCCAGGGCCAGCGCCGCCAGAGCCAGAACCGGGAGCGCCACGGTGCCCCCCGCAAGGCGGATGCGCCTCTGGCCCAGGAGCAGCGGGAGCAGAGCCAGAGGGCCCGCAGCAAGAACTACTACAGCCGCCGCCGGCCCCACAACCGCCGACCCAAGAGCGAGGGCGGCGGCAAACCCAGCGCGGAATAAAATAACAAAGTCGCCGCCCTCCGGGCGGCGACATTATTACCAGGGCTCCCATCGCAAACCAGCGAAGCGTTTGCGATGCTCAACGGCCATTGCCTGGGCCGTTCTTTTGGTTTAGGCGGTATCCCTGCGGCCAGGTTTCGTTGTTTACGGTTATAGCGGTCGATCCAGCCTTTGACCCGCTTCATTGTCAGGCCCAGGTGTTCTGCTATTTCCCGGCGCGTTTTCCCCTCCTCCCGCATTTGCAGGATCGCTGGCCCATATTCCTCAACGTGTGCATACTTCCTTTTGCCCATAACAATACCCCCTGTCGTAGTCATTATCCTACTACAGAGGGCTTTTGTCTACTGTCCACTTCTTGTGGGGCGGTACAGTACACAGGAGGCTTTTTTTACGCGAGGGGTGTCGCGCCGGCGGTGAGCGCCTCCCAGAGGGCGTCTATGGCGGCGGAATAGTCCGGGTCGGCCCGCTCCGACGGCGCGCACCGGCCGATATAAAGGCCGTCCGGCATCGCCTGACCGCCCAGGTCCAGCCCGGTCAGCACGGGGCAGTCCGCCCAGGCGTACACCATGCTTCGCCAGTTTTCCACGTCGTAGCCGTTGTCCGCCGCCGGGGCCGTCCCGTCCAGATAGCGCAGCGCGCCGGTCCGGCGCTGAAAGCCCTCCGGGTCCTGGAGAAGGAAGATGTTTGCCCCGCCGGCGTCGTATATGCTGCCGGTCATGAGGGTAACGCCCGCCATCTGCGCGTTCATGTCGGCGGGGATGGCTCCCGCCCCCAGGTCCACGGTGAACTGCTCCAGCTCCAAGGTCACCTGCCCGTCCCCGTCCCGGTCGGGACAGAAGCGCTCCAGCGCCTTTGTCAGGGCCGCCGCGGTCTCCGGGGGTAGCTCCGCCGTGGCCGCGTATCCCACGCGCAGGTCCGGCTCCCGCCGGGAGAAGAGCTGCGCGGCGCATATGGCCCCGATGGCTGCCAGCGCCAGCGCCAGCAGCACGATCTTCCAGTGGTAGGCCCACCAGTTTTTCGCCCGCGCTCCGCGGGTGTTTTTTGTGCCGTCCGCCATGGCGGTCACTCCGCCCGGGAGGTGACGACGGTCTCCAAAACCGTCGTGCCGGGCCGGATGTCGTATTTGACCGCCGGGATGACGGTGTTGGGGCTATAGAGGTTGGTGTTGGGCCAGGCGTCTACGATAACGCCCTCGCCGCCGCCATCTCGGGAAAGGACCTGACAGGCGGCCCGGTCGTTACGGGCCTCGGCCTGGGGCCCCTCCGCCCGCTGGGCAAAGCCCGGGGCGAATTTGGGCACGGCAAAGCCGCAGTCGCAGGCGGCGCAGGCGATGTCGCTTTCCACCCTGTGGCGGCGGATATGCCCGCCCGGGCAGGGGATGAGCTCTGTGGTGACGCACACGCCGGGCATGGGCCGCCATACGCTGACCAGCCGGTCGTCATGGAGCTTGAAGCTCTCGCTGTGGCGGCGGACGAAGGTCCAGCCCCCGTCCGGACCCGGCAGCACGAAGGCCAGCATGCTGTCCGGCGCGGCCTGTTCCAGCTGCACGCAGCTGCGGCTGGCGGAAAAGCCGAACCGGGTGCTGTAGCAGAACTTGGCGTATTTCTCCGCGAACTGGCCGTGCTCAGAGTATTCCACCTCGCCGGGGGCGTAGGCGTTGAGCTGGCCGTCGGGCAGGCGCTGGAGCAGCAGCCCCGTGGCCCGCTGGGCGTATACGCCGGGGGCCGCGATGTCCTCCGGCAGAGGCGCGGCCTGGGCGGACCAGAAGGGGTGGTCCTCCGGCAGGGCCAGCAGCAGGAAGCTCTTCATGCCCCAATAGGGACTGCCGGGGGCGTTGTACCGCTCGGACATGTACAGGTTCGGGTAGCAGTACCCGATGGTCAGCACCCCGTCCCGGTCCAGGATGGGCCTGGACAGCCACCACTGGAGGTTTCGCACGATGATGCCCTTCATCACCGGCAAGGGCAGCGGCTCCAGCCCCGCCCAGACGCAGGCGGAATAGAACGCGCACTGGCCGAACCGGTAGGTGAGGCTCCGGCCGTAGGGCAGGGCCGCGCCGTTTTCATCGAACCAGCGGGCGAAGCTCCGGCCAAATTCCAGCGCCCGCGCCCGGTAGACGGCGGCCCGGTCCGGGTCCCGCTTCGCGGCGAATACGCTGTACAGCACGCCGTAGTATTGCAGCGCCCAGGGGATGTAATAGTCCTTCTGGGGCTTTACATCCGCCGGGCCGTCGGTATACCAGCCGTCGGAGACGTACCAGCCGTCCATCTCGGCAAGGTCCCGCCGGGAAGCGGCCATGTCGCAGGGCATGCCAACGCTGTCCAGCGCCAGGTTCACCAGCACCCGGAAAAACAGCCAGTTGCAATGGGGTACGAAGTGCTCGTTGATGGAGTACAGCCACCGGGCCAGGTTTTGCCTCGCCGTCCCATCCAAGGGCTCCCAGACGAGCCGGGGCACCTCCAGGATGGCGCAGGCGATGGCGGCCATCTCCACGAAGCACTGGTCGTAATCTTTCGTATCCCCCCAATATTCCGGGCCGTTGGGGTCGGTCCCGGCGGCCAGACCCTTTTGATAGACGGCCTCCATCTCCGGCCAGCGGCCGCCCCCCAGCCAGAAGGGCGCCAAGGCCCACAGAGGCCGGGAAAAGCCCTCCAGCCCGATGGCGGACCTGTCGTAGGTCACGCCCGTCTCGCCCAGCGTCAGCCGGGCCCCGCCGGGGGAATAGAGAGATACCAGCGGGTCAAGCAGCGTGTGCATCAGGGCGGTGAAGTCCTTTTTGTCGTTCAGTTTCATGTCGGTCACCAGTAAGGCGTCCAATCCCGTGTATAGCGGGTCAGGGCCTCCATATAGAAATAGTCGCCCCAGCTGACGCACTCGTCCACGCCCTCCTGGGTGCAGGTGTTGTAGGGGCTTTTTTTGCTGTATGTCCCGTGGCGGACAAGGCCGATACCGGCCGGGCCCTCCTTCACGGCGCACAGCTCCGCCACGGCGGCGAGCATCTGCCCGGCCAGGGTCCTGTACCGTTCGCCCTCGTCGGCGGGTACGTACTTGGCCGCTTCCAGCAGACCGCAGGAGACGATGGAGGCCGAGGAGGAGTCCCAGGGCTCGTCGTCGCCGGTGGTGAAGGTCATGTCCCAGTAGGGGATGGCGTTCGCGGGCAGCCGGTCCAGGTAATAGGCCAGCACCCGGCGAAAGGCGTCCAGATATTCCGGCCGGCGGGTGTATGTATAGCTCAAAGCCGTGCCGTACACGCCCCAGGCCTGACCACGGGCCCAGCAGCTGTCGTCCTTATAGCCCTGGCAGGTGGCGCCCCGGACGGGCGCGCCTGTGACCGGGTCCATGAAGAAGGTGTGGTAGGTGCTGCCGTCGGGCCGGATGGAATTGGCCAGGCAGGTGGCCACATGCCGGTGGGCCAGGGCGGCGTAATGGCCGTCGTCGCTTGTCTCGCTGGCCCAGTACAAAAGCGGCACGTTCAGCAGACAGTCGATGATGTACCGGTAATTGTCGGCCGCGCCCAGAGGGCCCCAGGCCTGGAAAAAGCCGCCCTTTTCCTGAAAGCGCGTACAGAGCTGGTCCGCCGCCAGCAGGGCGGCCCGCCGGGCCTTCTCGCTGCCGGTGAGCTTCCAGGCGGACACGCAGCTGAGACTGTACAGAAAGCCCATGTCGTGGTGGTCCACCTCGATCTTGTGCTCGATGCGCCAGAGAAAGCTGTCCGCCAGCTGCAGGGCGGCGGACTTGAACGCCTCGTCGCCGGTGCGCTCATAGGCCAGCCATATCTCCCCCGGCCAGAACCCGCAGGTCCACTGCACGTTGTCGCAGGCGGGATAGATGTCGTTTACGCTGGAGTGGTTCTGGCAGCGGTCGGTGAACAGGGGCAGGTTCTGCCGCACCAGGCCCACGGCCGTGTCCAGAGCCTCCGCGGCCTGGGCGCGGGTCAGCGGCAAAGGGTCAAAGGTTTTCATGACGGCACCTCAAAAGGAAGAAGCGGCGGGGACATGGGGCAGGTATATGAACCGCCGCGTGCCCCCGCCGGGTAGTTAAGTTGATTTTAGCCCTTCAGGCCCGTGGACGCAATACCCTGCACGAAGTATTTTTGCAGGGACAGGAACACGATCAGCACCGGTATCAACGCGATCACCGACGCGGCCATGATGAGGCCGTACTCCGCCGAGTATTGGCTGATGAACATGCGCAGACCGATCTGGATGGTTTTCAGCTCGTTCTTGGTCAGGTAGATCAGCGGCCCCAAAAAGTCGTTCCAGGTGTTGACGAAGGTGAAGATCACCAGCGTGGACACCGCGGGCAGCGACAGGGGCAGCATGATCTTGGCGTAGATGCCGTATTCCGACAGCCCGTCGATACGGGCCGCCTCGCACAGCTCCGTGGGCACACCCTCATAGAACTGCTTCATCAGGAACACGCCGAAGGCCGAGAACGCCTGCAGCAATATGATGGCCAGGTGGGTGTTGTTCAGGTGCCAGGAGCGCATCATCATGAACTGGGGCACCATGTACGCCTGCCAGGGCACGGCGATGGTGGCGATATAGCCCAGAAACAGGATGTTCTTGCCCCGGAACTGGAGCTTTGCGAAGGCGTAGGCCGCGAAGCTGGAGGTGAGCACCTGCAAAAGCGTCACCACCACCGTCAGGAAGGCGGTGTTTTTGATGAAGGTCAGCAGGGGGATCTTGGTCCAGATGTCGATGTAGTTCTGGGGCCGGGGGTTGGAGGGTATCCACTCGATGGGGAAGGTGAACACGTCCTTGTTCATCTTGAACGATGCCGAGATCATCCACACGAATGGTACCAGCATCAGCGCGGCGATGAGGATGAGCAGGATGTATATGCAGGTCATGGCGATCATGTTGTTGCGCTTGTAGGAACTGTTCTTGATCGTTGCGGTCGGTTCAGACATTTTTCATCTTACATTTCTCCTAAAATATAATAGCAATTACAGTTCAAAGCCAGTATTCAGGCAAAATTACTATAACATTTCCTTA
>CANQJZ010000005.1 GCA_947624385.1 uncultured Oscillospiraceae bacterium | reverse complement strand
TTGTGAATTGTCAAGTTAAGTGCAACAAGGAGTCAAAAAAGATTTCGTAAGGGGAAAGCCATCCAAGGCATTTGCGTGGTCTGCGGTTGAGCGAATCGACGAACTGCTGGATCACAGCATCCGGGATAGCAGATATGTCCGTAGATTTGGGTACGCACTCACGAAGCAGGCCATTAGTGTTTTCGTTTGTGCCTCGCTGCCAGGGTGAATAAGGGTCTGCGAAGAAGAAGGATATATGCTTCAACGCCTGGGAGACATCACCGTGAGCTGCGAATTCCCGTCCCCGGTCCGGCGTCACTGTCTTGGCTTTGTTAATAGGTAAAGAAGACAGAAGTTCTGTCATTTTGCCGCAGACAACTTCAGCGGCGGCGTTTGGTACTTTGGCGGTCAGCAGGAAACGGGATTTCCTGTCCGTCAACGTCAAAAGACGGCTTCCACCTTTTGTACCGGCCACGGTATCTGCCTCCCAATGGCCCAATTCTGCCCGGTCATTGGCCTCGTCCGGCCTCTCAGAAATCCCAACGGCATTCAGTATGCGGCCTTGGCGGATATCAGTTCCGTTTGTTCGCTTCTTCTTCCCCTTACGTCGCAGGTGGTAGGAGAATCGCTCTTGTCTTCGCAGGTACTTCTTCTTCGGGTCATACACTCCGTTCCAAATCGCCCGGTAGATCGTGATGAAGCTCAATTGGAGCGGATTGTTCTCCAAGGCTAAGCGGTGTTGTATCTGTTCAGGGGACCAGTGTTCATCTTCTATGAGGTGCCGTATCATTTCTTGTGGGCCAGGGGCGGCCAGTATCCGCTTTCTGCCACAATTCTGTTTCTGCCTCATGTACCGCCTCTGAGCAGCGCTAGGGCTATATGGGCGGTGGCTGACCTTGTTGCGGGACAGCTCCCGGCTGAGTGTAGATGCTGAACGGCCCACCTCTCGGGCAATCTCCCGCAGGCTCTTTCCCTGTCCGCGCATTAGATATAGCTTTTCCCGCTCTTCTATGGTAAGATGTTTGTAGTGGCTCATGGGGGCTGGCTCCTATCTGGTTTGTCTGCAAACACCATTTTAGAAGCTTTCTTCCCTTGAGTCACCCCTTTTCTTTACCCTGTTGCACTTATTTTGTAAATCTTCAAATCGTTTTTTCCGGGGGCGTGTACCTCGGAAAAAACTCTTATCGGCCTGCAAACGTGCGCGCTTGCGCGTGCGCTGCAGCAGGCCGCAGCCTTCTCGTTTGAAAGCCTCTGGCTTTCAAACGACTTATACTGTATGCATCGCGTCAAATATATCCTTACTTTGAATCCGGATCGCCAGCCCCAGACGCTGCCCGTCCTCGGCCAGCTGCCGCTGGATCTGCTCGAAGGTCATGTCGGAGGTGGAGGTATCCACCATGGTCACCATGGTAAACACCCCGTCCATGACGGTCTGGCTCAGGTCCAGCACGTTGACCCGCATCCCGGCCAGCACGGTACACACGTCCGCGATGATGCCGATGCGGTCCTTGGAAAAAACAGATACGATGGCTTTCATAGGGTTCTCCTTGCGATCTTGCCAAGATTGAATAAACAGGAGCGAAGCCCGTCAGGGCGAGCCGCGCGGCGTTCCCGCGCGTGAAGTCAAAATCCGCGGAGAGGCAGGATTTTGACTTCCTGCGAGGGGGAATTCACTTTCCCCTCGCAGTTTCAATCCAGAAATACGGAAACGATGGCTTTCATAGTTGGTCCTCTCCTATAAGTCCACGACCTCTACCACGGTCAGGGTGTTGCCGTCCACGGTAAAGCGCACGTCGTATGTGAGATAGTTGAACCCGTACCGTCTTGCCGGGTCGTCGATATAGGCCGGGCGCGGGTCCTGGGCCAGCAGCCCCAGCAGGGCGTCCCGCTTGTCCGCCGGGATACGGGCCAGCAGCGCCGGGGGAAAGTTTACTTCCAGCGCGTAGTCCAGTACATCCTCCGCAAAGCCGCCGGACGCCTCCGGCCGGCTGTCGGTGTATGCAAGATAGGGCTTTACGTCGTATATGGGCGTGCCGTCCATGAGATCGGCCCCGGCCACGTATAGCACCGGCCCCAGCTTTTCGTCCATGTCCAGCCGCGTCAGCTCCACGCAGGAAAGTCCCAAAGCGTTGGGCCGGTAGGGGGAGCGGGTGGCGAACACCCCCATGCGCCTGTTGCCGCCCAGCCTTGGGGGCTTCACCGTGGCGGCCCAGGCGTCCCGGCTGTTTTCCGAAAAGCCCCAGATGAGCCAGATATGGGAAAAGCCCTCCAGGCCCCGAAAGGCCACCGGGTCCCGGTATTGCGGCCGGAAGATCACCCGCCCGGTCAGGGCGGGCACCAGCCCGCTCTGGCGGGGCAGGCCGAATTTTGTGGGCAGGTCCGTCTCGATATGCCCGATGGGCTCGATGGTCCGCCGCTGGGATAATGCGTCCTTCATGCGTCGGTGCCCGACGCGGCGGGCGCGTAGCGCAAATAGCCCGTACCCGTGTAGGCGCTGGCGGAGCCGCCGGAAACGGCCCGGACCGTGAAGGAATAGCGGTTGCCCACCACGGGTCCGCCCAATTCCTCGTCCCACAGATAGCTTACGCCGGTCGTGGAGCCCAGCAGGTTCCAGCCGCCGCTGTTTTCCGCCTTGAAATAGACCCGGTACTGCGCCGCGCCGGCTATTTTTTTCCAGGTCACCTGCATGCCGCCGGGCCGGTTGGCCGCCTTCACCGCGGGCTGGGCCAGCCAGGTGAGAGCGTTGCTCGCCACATAGGGGCTGATGTTGACCTTTTTGCTGTCCGTGCAGCGGACGGTGAAGGCGTAATTCGTGCCGCTGACGGCTTTTTTCCAGGTGTAGCTGGTGGCGGTGGTGGTACCGATCTTGTGCCAGGAACCGCCGCCCACGCGGTAATAGACCGCGTACCGCGCCGCGCCGGAGACCTTGTTCCAGGTCACTTTGATGCCGTTTGCGGCGTTGGAGATGCTCACCCTGGGCGCGGCCAGGGGATAGTAGGTGACGGTGTTGCTGGCGATATAAGGGCTGATGTTGACCCTGTTTTCATTGGTGCAGCGCACGGTGAAGGTATAGCTCTTGCCCACGACCGCCTTTTTCCAGGTATAGCTGGTGTTGGGTGTGGTGCCGATCTTGTGCCATGCGCCGCCGCCCAAGCGGTAATAGACCGCGTACCGCGCCGCGCCGGATATCTTGTTCCAGGTCACCTTGATGCCGCTTGCGGTGTTGGCGATGGTCACCGTGGGCGGGGCCAGGGCCAGCCGCACGGTGGCCGTGCCTTCCGCGGCCGGCGTCTGGCTGGCAAATGCCGGCGCGGCCAGACCCGCCAGGGCCAGCGCCGCCAGACACAGACATACGATCCTTCTTGTCATGGGATGTCTCCTTGTCGGGGGTGTTTCTGTTTTCTGAACGCCAGCGACTTGCTCAAAATGAAGTTCAGGATCATGACGACGACGGTGATGGCCATCTTCGCCAGAAACCCGTCGATGCCGAACAGGGGCTGGTCCAACCCCTGCTCCATGAGCAGGTCCAGACCCTTTATCTCCACCATGCCGGAGAAGAGCCGTCCGCCGAAAAAGGAGCCGGCCTCCTTTATCCACCCGGGCCAGGCCCAGCTTTTGGACTGGAACACCCACAGCTTGTTTGTCACGAAGGCGAAGCTCACCGCGCAGAGCCAGCTGAAGAAGTTGCCCTCGTTCACCGGCAGCTTCCAAACGCCCACGAACAGGGCGTAGGTGGCCCAGCTGACCACCGTGGTCAGCCCGCCGAAGAATAAATAGCTGATGACCTCCCGGTGGCGGAGATACAAATCTTTCAGTCTGTCCATATCACTCGTCCAGATACACGTCGTGAACGGTCTCCGCGTCGGCGCTGCGGACGGTCCAGACGGAGAAGCCGTCGTAGGGGAGCATGCCGTCCTCCGCGTCCACCTGCAGGCAGGAGGGACCGTAGACGGGCTCGCCGGTGGGCTGCCCCACGGCGTCGTAAAGCTCCTGCACGCTCAGGCCGATGCATTCCCGGGCCTTTTCGTAGGCGTTCTGAGCCGTCGCCGGGGCGGACGCCGCCTTCACCTCCGGCGTTTCGGCGACCGTGGGCTGGGCGGTGGCGTCCGTTGCGGAGGCGGGCGGTGTCTTGGCGTTCGCCGCGTCGGAGGCGGAGGCGGCCAGCACGTCCGACCAGTTGGGCGTGGGCGTGGGCTTTGGGTCGGCCCTGTCGGAGCCGTCATCGCGGCACGCGGCCAGACTGAGCGCCAGGGCGCATATCGTGAACGTAAGCAGAAGCTTTTTCATAGTGTACCTCCTTGGGGATGGACAACATGGACAACTTTGCTGATTGTATCACATTATCAACTGATTTGGAAGATGCTGATGCCGCCCTGGTCGTACACCAGGGGGTAGTTGGCGGCGAAATAGTCCGTGTTCACGGCGTATGAGCCCGTCTCGGAGCCGCTTATGAACACATAATCCACGCCGTATTCCTCCGCCAGGCGCTCAAATTCCTCGCCCCCGGCGTACATCTGCGGTATCTCGGCCTCCCGCTGCTGATAGTTCACGCCGTGGTAGTAAAGATACATCCCCGCCCCGCACAGGATATTCCGCCCGCTGAGCACCGCCACCGGGTTCGTGTGGGCGGTGGAGGTGAGGAAAAGACTGTCGGGGTCTGTATTTTCATCGATGAACGCCGCCGCGTCCGTCTGTTCCTTGGAGAAAAGCTGGTACTCGCTGACGGCCTCCCTTGCCATGGTCATGGTCCCGGACAGCACGCCCAGCACCGTCACCACCGCCGCGGCGGACGCGGCCAGCGCACGGGGCCTGACCCGTTCCAGCCGTTCGTACAGCCACCCGCATGCCAGAATGTCCACCACCATATACCAGATGTACAAAAGCTTGTTGTCGTCGTAGGGATTGGGCTGGAAGGCCACCAGATTCGCCACGGCGAATATAATGGCCGCGCCCCAGAAAAGCCGCGCATTATCCCCCCGCAGGAAGAACATCATGACCAGCGCGACGCAGAACACCACGCCGCAGTTATATACCCAGAACCACAGCCAGTTCATGTTCCCGTGTACCCACCCGGGGTTGAGCCACAGGAGATTTCCCGTCCCGGCCGCCTGGAAGGTCCAGACCAGAAGCTGGGGCAGGGCCAGGACCATGCACACCGCGCCGTAGAGCACGTAATTGCCCACCAGGGCCCGGAGCCGTCCGTTTTTCCGGGCCTTGCCCAGAAAGGCGAAAAACCACCCGCCGGAGAGAAGTCCCAGCGCCAGAAACGAGTGGGTGTGTATCATGGGCATGGTCCCGGCGGTGACGGCCAGCACCAGAAATTCCCGCTTTCCGCCGCCGTCCTCCATAGTCTTTTTTATCGCCAGCACCAGCAGGAAGATACACGCCAGCACCACGCACCACCCGGCCATGGTGGTCCGCTGGGGGATGAGCATGTCGCATATCACGTTGACCCAGCGCACGTCCTCCTCCGCCAGATTCGTGGGGGTGATGTAAAAGCCCGTCATGAGCTCGGAAAAAGTGTGCTCGCCGTTGAAAAACTTGACGAAGCCGAAGCCCCCGTTGCACACGAACAGCAGCCACGCCGTCAGGGTGGGGGCCAGCTTATCCGTCAGCGCGTCCGCCAAAAGCCAGAAGCCGTAAAACACGCAAAAGAGCATGACCACGCTGGGGGCTATGACGCTCATGCGCAGGCTCAGCCCGAAAAACCGCAGACTGGCCGACGCCGCGTCCGCCAAAAAGGGATAGTCCAAAAGCTGACCGGGGTAGATGCTGTACTCCGGCGGAAACTTGCCCTGCCGGAAAAGGCTCTCCACGAACCCCAGGTGCATCGCCAGATCCCCGTAGGTGCTTTGCCCCACCCAGAGACTGCCGTCCTCGTGGGGCAGCAGCACGTGGGTGTGCAGCAAATACGCGCAAAAGCCCGTGGCGATCAGGCTCAAGATCGCGCCGGTCAGGTCGCGGGTACCGGGCTTTACGGAGAGCTCTCCCCAATCAGGCCTTCCCGGCCCGATAAAGGCCAGACAAACGGTCCCGGCCAGCGCCGCGCCAAGGGCGATATATTGGGCCGTGCGCGTGAAGCCCACAAAAAACGCGGGCAGGCACGGCAGCCACATCAGCGCCACGCACCCAAAGACCAGCCCCAGCCAGCACTTGACCGCCCCCCGCTGGGAGGGCAGCACGCGCCGCGCCAGGGCCAGACCGAACAGCATATACACAAGCAAAGCAAGCATAGAAATTTCCTCAATATCACAGGGGCGCGCCCAATTTTCCCAGCACCTCATCAAACCAGTCCGGCAGCTCGGTCCAAAGCTCGATGGGCTTGCCGGTAGCGGGGTGGATGAATTTCAGCCCCCGGGCGTGCAGACATTGGGTATCCAGCCCCTTGTCCCGGCGCCCGCCGTAGACCGTGTCCCCCAGCAGCGGGTGGCCCGTATAGGCCATATGGACCCGTATCTGGTGGGTCCGGCCCGTCTCCAGCCGGCAGCGGATGTAGGTGTGTTTCGCGTACCGGGTCAGCACCTGCCAGTGGGTGACGGCGGGGCGGGAATTTTTGTCCGTCACCGCCATACGCTGGCGGTTCCGGGGGTCCCGGCCGATGGGCGCGTTTACGGTGCCGGCGTCATCGTGAAAGCCCCCGTGGCACACCGCGTCGTACACCCGGGAGAGGGTCCGGTCCTTGAGCTGAGCCGAGAGGGCCTCGTGGGCCCTGTCGTTTTTCGCCGCGATGATAAGGCCGCTGGTGTCCTTGTCTATCCGGTGGACGATGCCGGGCCGCAGCTCGCCGCCCACGCCGGACAGACTGTCCCCGCAGTGGGCCAGCAGGGCGTTGACCAGCGTCCCGTCCGGGTGGCCGGGAGCGGGGTGGACCACTAGCCCTCTGGGCTTGTTCACCACGATCACGTCCCCGTCCTCGTACACCACGTCCAGCGCTATGGCCTGGGCTATCGCTTTGGCCGGGGCCGCGTCCGGCAGGGAAACGCAGAACACGTCCCCGGCGGCGGCTTTATAATTCTTCCGCACGCTCGCGCCGCGCAGTGTGACCCGTCCGGCCTCCAGGAGCTTTGCCGCGGCGCTGCGGCTGCGCACAAGGTCCTCTCGCGCCAGGAGAGCGTCGATCCTCTCGCCGCTCTCCTGCGCTGTCACGATCAAATTTTCGGCCATCAGTCCCGAAATTCGGCCAGAATATCGTCCAGGGAGTAATCCTCGAAACCGGTATCCTCCGTGTCCTCCGCAGGCTTTTCAGGCTCGGGTGCGGGTTCAGGTTCAGGCTCTGGCGCAGGTTCAGGCTCAGGTTCCGGCTCCGGCTCAGGCGCGGGTCCCGGCGCGGCGTTCTCCTGATGTTCCCACTCGGCGAAGGGATCGTCCGGGTCCAGGGCCATCAGCTCGTCCTCCACGGTGAGGGTGCCGGGCCGCTGCCGACGGCGGCGTCTGGCGGGACGCTCCGGCTTTTCGCCCTCGTCCACCGCCTCGACCGCCTGGGCCTTTGTCCGGCCGCGGACAGCGCGGCGGGTCGCGGGGGAGACTTCCTCTGCCTCGACGGGCAGCTCTTCCTCCACGGCCTTTTTCCGGGAGGGCTTGCGCTTCTTCTCCGGCCTGGGCACGGCGTTGCGCTCCTCCTCCGGCTCCCGGTAGATGATCACGTGCAGACAGAACAGGATGCCGCCTACGGTGATGAAGATATCCGCCACGTTGAACACGGTGAAGGTGAACAGCTCGACCTCGAACATGTCCACCACATAGCCCAGCAGCACCCGGTCGATGCAGTTGCCCAGGGCCCCGGCCATCACCAGCACAGCCGTCCAGCGGCCGAATTTGGTGTGGATGATGTCCATGTTTATCAGCACGATGATGCCGATGATGAACACGGCGGAGATGACGATCAGCAAGGTCCGGTTGTTCTCCAGGATGCTGAAGGCCGCGCCGTAGTTCTGCACGTTGGTCATGTGGATGACGCCGGGTATCAGAGTCTTGCAGGCGTCGCCGATGGCCTGGGGCTGGATATTGCTGACGGTATAGAATTTTACGGCCTGGTCCAGTATCAGGACCACAACGGCCACGATGGCGTAAAGCACAGTCGTTTCCTCCTGCCTGACGTTTTTTGCCCGCTTTTATTTTCCGGCGGCGAAGCGCAGCGCGCCGGCGCACCGGGCGCACAGCTCGGGGTATTCCCCGTCGCTGCCCACGTCCGCGCTGTGGGTCCAGCACCGGGGGCACCGGGGCAGCTGGGACGCCGTGACAGCGATGTTCACCCCGGGCAGCTCCGTCCCGGCCCAGCCCTGGCCCTCGCCGTCGGCCAATTCCACCTCGGACACGATGAACAGCGGCTCCAGCTTCTGCTTCTTGACCCGCTCCATGGCGGACCTGGCCTCGTCGGTCACGTGCAGCACCACCCGTGCGTCCAGGGGCTTGCCGATTATTTTATCCGCCCGGGCCAGCTCCAGCGCCTTGTTCACGTCATTCCGCAGCCGCAGGCTGTCCTCCCACAGGGCGGCCTCGTCCTCTGAAAGCTGCCACTCGGGCCGGACAGCGGGCATGTCGTTGAGCATGACATGACGCGGCTCGTCAACGGCCTTATGGGGCATGGCCAGCCAGATCTCGTTGCTGGTGAAGGCCAGGATGGGGGCCAGCAGCCGGACCATGGCGTCCAGCGCGTGCCACAGGGCGGTCTGGGCGGCGAGGCGTGCGGGGGAGCCGGGGGCCTCGCAGTAGAGCCTGTCCTTCACCACGTCCATGTAAACGTTGGACATGTCCACCACGCAGAAGTTGTGGATGGCGTAGGTCACGGCCCAGAACTCGTATTTTTCATAGCTGGCCAGGCACTTCTCCGCCAGCGCGTTCACCCGGCTCAGGGCCCAGCGGTCGATGCCCTGCAATTGGTCCAGGGGCAGCAGGTCCCGATCCGGCTCGAAGCCGTCCAGGTTGCCCAGGATGAACCGGGCGGTGTTGCGTATTTTCAGATACTTGTCGGAAAGCTGCTTGAAGATGGCGTCGGAGCAGCGCATATCCAGCCGGAAGTCTGCGCTGGCGGCCCACAGGCGGCACAGGTCCGCGCCGTATTTTTTCACCATATCGTCCGGGGACACGCCGTTGCCCAGGCTCTTGTGCATGGCCCGGCCCTCGCCGTCCACGGTCCAGCCGTGGCACAGCACGGCCTTATAGGGGGCCTCGCCCCGGGTGGCCACGGCGGTGAGCAGGCTGGACTGGAACCAGCCGCGGAACTGGTCGCCGCCCTCCAGATACAGGTCCGCCGGCCAGGTGCCGGGGGCGTCCAGCTCCATGGAGGCGATGTGGGTGGAGCCGGAGTCGAACCAGCCGTCCAGGGTGTCGGTCTCCTTGCCGGTGACCTTGCCGCCGCAGTGGGGGCAGGTGAAGCCGGCGGGGAGCAGCTCCTCCGCGCTCATGTCGAACCAGGCGTTGGAGCCTTTCTCGGCAAAGACGCGGCTCACCGCGTCGATGGTCTCGGCGGTGCACACGGGCTTGCCGCAGTCGCCGCAGTAGAACACCGGGATGGGCAGGCCCCAGCGGCGCTGGCGGCTGATGCACCAGTCGGCCCGCTCCCGGATCATGCTCTCCATCCGGTCCGCGCCCCACTCGGGGTTCCACTGGACCTTCCGGGCGGCGCGAACGGCGTCCTCCTTGAACGCGTCCACGGAGCAGAACCACTGGTCCGTGGCCCGGAAGATGATGGGGTTCTTGCACCGCCAGCAGTGGGGGTAGGAGTGGGTGATGTTCTCGCTGGCCAATATGGCCCCGCAGGATACCAGGTCCGCGAAAATGGGCTCGTGGGCCTTCAGCACGCTCAGGCCCTCGTACTTGCCCGCGGCGGCGGTGAACCGGCCGGAATCGTCCACGTTCACCACCAGGTCCTTCCCGGAGGGGAGCTGGGGGTACTTCTGGCAGACGAAGAAGTCGTCCGCGCCGTAGGCCGGGGCGGTGTGTACGCAGCCGGTACCGGCGTCCAATGTCACGTGGTCGCCAAGTATGACCAGGCTGGTCTGGTCGAACAGGGGGTGTTTGGCGGTCATCAGCTCCAGGTCCGCGCCCTTGAAAGTCGCCAGGACCTCTTTGACCTCCAGCCCGGCCTTTTGCAGCACGGCCGGGGCCAGCTCTTTCGCCATGATATAGACCTCGCCGTTGGAGGCGCGGGTCATGGTGTAGTCATAGGCGGGATTGAGGCATATGGCCAGGTTGCCCGGGATGGTCCAGGTGGTGGTGGTCCATATGACGAAGTACACGTTGTCCAGCGGCTCGATGGCGCTCAGCTTGCCCAGGTCGTCCTGGACCCGGAACTTCACGAAAATGGTGGTCACCGGGTCCTCGGCGTACTCGATCTCCGCCTCGGCCAGGGCCGTCTCGTCCTTGGGGCACCAGTACACGGGCTTTTTGCCCTTGTAGATATAGCCCTTTTCGTACATCCGGCCGAAGACCTTGACCTCCTCCGCCTCGAATTTGGGGTCCATGGTCCGGTATGGCCTGTCCCAGTCGCCCAGCACGCCCAGACGCTTGAAGCCCTGGCGCTGCACGTCCAGATAGTGCTCGGCGTAGGCGTGGCAGGCGTTGCGGAACTCGGGGATGCTCATGGCCTTGCGGTTGAGCTTCTGCTCCTTGATGATGGCCGACTCGATGGGCATGCCGTGGTTGTCCCAGCCGGGGGTGTAGGGGACCTGGTAGCCGGTCATGGACTTGTACCGGTTGATGAAGTCCTTCAGGCACTTGTTGAGGGCGGTGCCCATGTGCAGACTGCCGTTGGAAAAGGGAGGGCCGTCGTGCAGGATGAACCGGGGCTTGCCCTCGTTGCGCTTGAGCATCTCGTGGTAAAGGTCCATGTCCTCCCAGCTCTGGAGCATCTCCGGCTCGCGCTTGGGCAGTCCGGCCCGCATGGGGAAGTCTGTTTTCGGAAGGTTGACGGTGGCGTTGTAATCGGTGGGCATATGTGTACTCTCCAACAGTGAATTTTATTTGCAATATGGGATTGTCAGCGCTTTTGGCGGTGACCGGGGTAAATATTACCTTATCAAACGCCTCCCCTGTGTAAGGGGAGGTGGCGCGGCTTAAGCCGCGTCGGAAGGGTTGTCTTTTCTCTCTCTGATAGTTCACAAGGGCGGAGCCTTTTGAACTCCGCCCTGATGGGTCCTAAAGATCAGATGTCGTCGTCGAAGCTGAAGTCGTCAAAGCTGCGTTTTTTCTTCCGGCGCTGGCCGTGGCCGCCGGCGGGGTAGAGGCGGGTAGGCTCGTCCTGCTCGGGGGATTCCTCCTCGGGCTCCGGCGAGACCACCGGCACTTCCGGTTCGGGTTCGGGTTCGGGCGCGGGCGCGGGCTCCGGTTCGGGCGCGGGTTCCGGCGCAGGCTCGGGGGCGCTCGCCGGCGCGGGCGCGCTTTCCGGCTCCGCGGGCGCGACGCTCACCAGCTCCATCTGGCTCAGCTTGTCGTAAAACTCGATCTGCTTCTGGCACACGGCGCGCATGTGGTCGAAGAAGCGGGCGGTGGCCTTTTTGGCCTCGTCCAGCTTGGCCTCCTCGTTGGCGATGCCGGTGGTGGCGGAACGGGTGATGTTGTCGGCGGCCTTCTGGGCCTCGGCGACCATATTGTCGGCCTTGGTGCGGGCGTCCGCCTCGATCTGGGCGGAGAGCTTCTGGGCGGAGAGCAGGGCCAGGCGCATGGAGTCCTCCGTCTGCCGGTACTCGTCCACCTTCTGGACCAGGACCTTCAGCTTGCCCTTCAGGGCGGCGTTTTCCTTGCTCATGGCGGAGAAGTCGGCGGCCAGCTCGTCCAGGAACTCGTCCACCTGCTCCATATTATAGCCCTTGCCGGCCCGCTCAAACGCTTTTTCCTGGATATCCTGTGCAGTGATCATATCTCGAACCCTTTCCTTTCTCTATATTCTCGTCTGTCTCGCTCAGGCAGGTCAAATATACACGCCGTTGTTTTCCAGTTCGTCGATCAGGTCGCCCATGATGTCCACGTTATAGGGCGTGATGATATAGGTGTTGATGGCGACCTTTTTGATCTTGCCGTCGTTGGCGTAGGCCACGCCGGACAGAAAGTCCACCAGCCGCCGGGCCACGTCCTTGTTGGTGGTCTCCAGATTCATCACCACCGTGCGCTTTTCCCGCAGGTGGTCGGCGATCTCGGCGGCCTGCTCGAAGCGCTCCGGTTTCGACAGCACCACCTGCACGGCGGTGGTCGTATGGATGTTCACGACCTTGTTGTCTTTTTTGGGCGTGGCGCGTTCCTCAAAGGAGGGGGCGTCCACTTCCTCGGTGTCCTCGAAGGGGTTGCGCCGTTCCTGGCGCTCCACCTTGGGCACGATGATGGTCGGGTCGCCGTCGTCCGCGGCCCCGTCGCCGAAGAAGTCCTCGTCCTCGTCGTAAGGTTTCGTCAGTTTTTTCAGTTCATCCAGAAAACCCATGGTGTGCCTCCTGCTTCATATGTAGTTGCGGGGACCGAACAGCAAAGAACCCACGCGAACCATATTCGCGCCCTGTCGAACGGCGTCCGCAAAGTCGTCCGACATGCCCATGGACAAAAAGTCCATAGAGACATTATCGTATTTTTTTTGGCAATTGTCAACAAAAAGGTTGTACATTGGCGCAAAATACGCCCTGGAACATTCTGCCGGGGGTATGGCCATCAGGCCCCGGACCCGTACGGAGGCGAGCTGGCCCGCCCTGGCCAGCAGCTCGTCCAGCGCCTCCGGCGCGCAGCCGGCCTTGTCCGGCTCCCGGCCGATGTTCACCTCGATGAGCACGTCCTGGACCGTTTGCAGCGCCCCGGCCCGCCTGTCGATGGCCTCCAAAAGGGCCAGGGAATCCACGGACTGGATCATGTCTACCTTCCCGGCCACGTACTTGACCTTATTCGTCTGCAAATGGCCGATGATATGTACCTTCGCGCCCTTATAGGCCCCCGCGGCGTCCTTTTCCCGGTATTCCTGAACGTAATTTTCCCCGATCGTGTCTATCCCGGCCTTTATGGCCCGGACGATCATGTCCGCGGGCTTTGTCTTGGTCACGCCCACCAGCGTCACGGGCCGGCCGTTGGCCGCCTCGTCGATGGTCTGGCGCACCAGCTCTACGCGCTGTTCCAGTGTCAATTCCGTCATAGGTGATACCTCACGAAAAGACCCGGCCATTGTAGAGATTCGTGGCCTTCACGATGACCTCGTTGCCCTCCCGCAGCGCGTCGGTGCCGCTGGAGGACAGCAGGCAGTATTCCTCTCCGGCGTAGATCAGGTCCACCAGCTTCCGCTCGGCCTGCAGGCCGGTCATGGTGAACACGCACAGCCGGTCCGGTATGTTCCACTTGCTCGGGTCGGCGTCGTCCAGCTCCTCCCGGCCGCTGATGACGGTCCGGTAGTCGTAGAAGTTGACGGTGGGGCGGGCCACGCCGTCGGCCCCGGCCACGGCGCCGCCGCCGGAGGAAGAGTCGGGCACGCCGTCGTCGGCGTCCCATGGCCAGCAGAACACCACCAGCCGGTGGGTGGGGCGGGTATCCTGCTCGCTGCCGGACTCCACGCCGGGGGGCAGCTCGCCGTACCGGGACGCGGAGCCGATCTCGGACACGAACGCGTCGTATTTCGCCTCGCCCAGCATGAGCTGGACGCTGTCGCCCTCGTGGAGGGCCTGTCCGTCCTCGTCGGACATATACCCGGCGTAATACCGGTAAAGGCCCCGCAGGGGCACCCGCAGCCCGGTATATTCCTCATAGACCAGCTCCGCCGACACGGCCCGCACCGCCAGCATGTCCGCCTGGCCCTGCTCGATGCGGAACAGCACCACCTGCTGGCCGTTCTCGGCCCGGCCCACCCATTCGATCTGGGCGTCCAGCTCGCCGCTGTAGTACCGGCCGAAGCTGAGCTTGACCCAGGTGTCCTCCATCAGGTGCTGGCCGTCCTCCCAGGGGATGATGCCCACGTAGTACCAGTCGTAGGAGGTGATGAGCTTGCCGATGGACGTGTCGTCCACCATCCGGTCGGCGTTGATGATCTCGCGCAGCTCGCTGGGCGTCAGGCTCTTCACGTAGTCCGGGTCCACGCCCTCGTACCCGTCCACCAGGTTGGAGAAGGTGCCGCTCTCGCCCACGGTGATGTCCTCGGTGTCGCCGGCGGCCGTCTTGCGCAGGTCGGCGTATTCCTTTTTCAGCTGGGCCAGGTACTCGTCCGTGGCGGTGTTGTCGCTGTTGCCGGATGGGAACAAAATGCCCGCGAGGGTGCTGCTGCGGGAGTCCAGCTCCGACAAATTGCCGCCCCGGATACAGGCCGACAGGCCCGTGATGGCGCTGTACACCGATTCGCCCAGACTTCCCGAGGCAAGGCCCGTGCCGGACCGGTTCAGCGCCGCGGACACGTCGTCGATCTCCCGGTCCAGGGCGTTCAGGCGGGTGGCCCGCTCCAGAGCCTCCTCGGAGGAATATGCCACCGCCACCGTCTCTCCGGCGGCGACCTTGCTGCCGTCGGCGGCGGTGACGGATATGTATGGCTCGCCGCTTCTTATGACCAGCTCGTTTCGGATCACCAGGCCGCTCATGGGCGCGGAATCGCTCATGGTGGCCGTCACCGTCAGCGCCGTCTGCACGGAGTTGGACGACCGGCTTACGATGTAGACGATGAGATAGGCCGCCAGGGCGATAAAGACCACCAGCGACGTGATTCGGATGAGAGCGTCGGTTTTTTTCAAGTCAGACAGTGTCCTCCGTAAGCGACAGGTTTCGTGCCGGTGCGATGGTGGAGATGGCGTGCTTATAGATCATCTGCTGCCTGCCGTCCGAGTCCACGAACACCACGAAGGAGTCGAAGCCCCGGACCGTGCCCCGCAGCTGGAAGCCGTTGACGAGGAAAACGGTCACCGTGACCCGCTCCCGGCGCGCCTGGTTCAAAAATGCGTCCTGAAGATTTTGTGTTTTCTGCATCTGTTTTTCCGTCCCTTCCGGGTCGGCGGCGCAAAATTCAATTAATGATTGTATCACACTCTGCCGTCCCGTAAAATAGTGATTTTGTACAATTTCGTTTGTACGGCGCTATTTTACGGCTTTTCGCGGCTCGAATACCGTCGAAACGGGTCTACTTAACGGGCGGTCGTGAAATTCTTCGCGATATCCCCCGCCGCGGCGGCCAGCGCTTCCTCGTCCGGTTCCCGCTCCCAGCGGACCCAATGCACGTCCGGGCGATTTCGCAGCCAGGTCAGCTGCCGCTTGGCGTACCGGCGGGAGGCGCGGCACACCGCGTCGATCGCCTCGTCCAGCGTACATGCCCCGGCCAGATACGCCGCTACCTCCTTGTACCCGATGGCCTGCATGGCGGTGGTCTCCGGTCCCGCCCCCGCGTCCAGCAGACGGCGCACCTCCTGGACCAGCCCCGCGTCGAACATGGCCCGCGCCCGCCGGTCTATCCTATCGTAAAGCGTTTGCCGGTCCGCGAAATCCAGCGCCACGGTATACGCTTCATACCTGGGCCGGGCCAGCTTGCTCTGCTCGTCGTGCCAGGTGATGGTCCTGCCCGTGAGGGCGTAAATTTCCCAGGCCCGGACCAGCCGCTTTTTGTCCCGCGGGTGCAGCAGCGCCGCCCGGTCCGGGTCCACGGCCGAGAGCTTTTCCCGGAACGCCTCGCCGCCCAACGTGTCGTATTCCGCCTCGATGCTTTTGCGCAGAGCCGGGTCCGACGGCGCGGCGGCGTAGTCCGTGCCCCGCAGCAGTCCGTCGATATACAGCCCCGTGCCGCCCACCACGATGGGCACGCCGCCCCGGGCCAGAATATCGTCTACACATGCGCCGGCCATTTGGGCATATTTGGCCGTGGAGAAGCTCTCCCGCGGGTCCGCCACGTCCAGCATGTGGTGGACCACGCCGCCCATCTCGGCGGCGGTGGGCTTGGCGGTGCCCACGTCCATGCCCCGGTATATCTGCATGGAGTCGGCGGAGACCACCTCGCCGCCCAAACGCTTTGCCAGCGTCACCCCCAGGGCCGTCTTGCCCGTGGCGGTGGGACCGGTGAGCACGAGCACTTCTGCCATGCTCACTTTATCCTGCCGAACTGCCGGTCCAGCTCTTTTTTCGTCAGCGTCACGGACACGGGCCGGCCGTGGGGGCAGTAGCGTATCTGGCCCGAGGCGACCTTTTCCGCCAGGGCCAGCAGCTCCGCCGGGTCCGTGTCCCACCCGGCCTTGATGGCCGCCTTGCAGGCCACGGTCTGCAATACGCTGTCCCGCGCCAGGTCCCGGCCGCCGCTCTTGAGCTTTTCGCAGATCTCCTCCAGCGCGGCGGCCAGCTGCCCCGGGTCCAGATCCTCCGGCACGGCCCGGACGATCACGTCCTCGTCCCCGTACGGCTCCAGCTCGAAGCCCAGCTCGTTCAACAGATCTCCGTTGGCGCTCAGCAGCTCCATGCCCTCCGGCCCCGGCCGCCAGGTCTGGGGCTGGAGAAGGGCCTGGCTCATGATCTGCCGGTCCTGCGCCTTCAATCTGTCGAAGATCATCCGCTCGTGGGCGGCGTGCTTGTCGATGACGAGCACCTTGTCCCCCTGCTCCGCCAGGATATACGTGCGCAGTATCTCTCCCGCCACACGCACGGGGGCGCTCTCCGCCGGCACTGTTTTTTCAGTTATGTCAACCTGCCGCGCCTGCACCTCGGCCTTTGACGGTCTGGGCCGGACGGGCTGGACCGGCTGCCGGTGGGGGATAGGGGATACCCCCGTGCGGGGGGCCGTCCGGGGCGCGCCATAACGCACCCGGGGGCTGTGCAGCTCCATGGCGGTCTGGCCCGGCGTCTCCACGGTCCGGCCGTAGCTTTGGGGCGCCAGCTTTTTCTCCGTGCTCCGGGACAGGTCCATTTGCAGCGTGGGCTTTTCCCCCTGCACGGCGTTCAGCGCGGCGTAGTACACCGCGTCGAACACCCGCTTTTCGGAGGAAAATTTGACCTCGTTTTTCGTGGGGTGTACGTTCACGTCCACCGCCCCCGGGCTCATGGTGATATACAGCACGCACGCGGGAAATTTTCCCACCATCAGCGTGTTTTTATAGGCCTGCTCCACAGCCGCCTGCAAACTCTGGGAGCGGATGGCCCGGCCGTTGACGAAGAAAAACTGCATAGCCCGGCTGCCCCGCCCCGCGGCGGGGGAGCTTACGAACCCGGTGACGGCCACGCCCTCGTTTTCCCCCTCCGCCGGGAGCATGGACAGGGCCACGGGCCGGCCCAGCAGGGCGTACACCGCCGATTCGGCCCGGCCGTCGCCGGGGGTGAAAAATTCCTCCTTGCCGTCTTTTACGCAGCGCACGGAGATATCCGGCCTGCCCAGGGCCACACGAGCGGCCTGCTGCATGCACCAGGCCCCCTCGGCCCGGTCGGACTTCATGAACTTGAGCCTGGCGGGGGTGTTGAAGAACACGTCCCGGACGGTGAACGTCGTCCCCTTGGGACAGCCCGCCGGGTGCATGTCCATGATGTCCCCGCCGGACACGGACACGTATGTCCCCGCCTCATCCCCGGCCCGCCGGGTGAGAAGCTCTATCCGGCTCACGGCCGCGATGGCCGCCAGCGCCTCGCCCCGAAAGCCCATGGTGGCGATGGCCTCCAGCCCCCGCTCGTCACGGAGCTTGCTGGTGGCGTGGCGCAGAAAGCAGTTGCCCGCGTCGTCCGGGGCCATGCCGCAGCCGTCGTCGGTGACCCGGATATAGGTGGCCCCGCCGCCCTTCAATTCCAGGGTGATGTTATGGGCCCCGGCGTCGATGGCGTTTTCCAAAAGCTCCTTGACCACGCTGCCCGGCCGCTCCACCACCTCGCCGGCGGCGATCATGTCCGCCACGTGGGGGGAGAGGATGTTGATGACTGCCATAGCGTTCTCCTTTGCACCCGGATACTTTGCTTGATTATAGCACAAATAAATGCTATTATAAAGTGCTTTAGTTTGTTTATCACCGCTTTGAAGCCCCCCTTGTCAAAGGGGGGTGCCCGCCATCGGCGGGCGGGGGGATTGCTGTACGTCTATGAACGATCCCCCAGTCTCCGGCTGACGCCGGAGCCACCCCCCTTGCACAGGGGGGCCGTCAACAAGGAGAGAAATTTCATGTACACACGCCGCCAGATCACCACCCAGGAACGCCTCCAGCAGCAGGAGTATTGCGAGCGCGTCAAAAGCCTCATCGCCCACCGGCCCCATTACGCCCTGGTGGACACCTACGGCTGTCAGCAAAACGAGTCCGACAGCGAGATCCTGCGGGGGTGGCTGGTCCAGTGCGGCTACGAGCTCACCACGGACGAGGACAAGGCCGACCTCATCGCCGTGAACACCTGCGCCGTGCGGGAGCACGCGGAAAAGCGGGTGCTGGGCAACGTGGGCGCGCTGGCCCACAAAAAGGCGAAGAACCCGGACCTGCTTGTCTGCGTGGGCGGGTGCATGACCCAGCAGCCCACCATGCGGGAAAAAATACAAAAGTCCTACCGCGTTGTTGACCTGGTTTTCGGCCCCCACGAGCTGTGGCAGTTCCCGGAGCTTCTTTTAAAGACCCTGGAGCGCCGCGGCCGCCGGGGCAACAAAAGCCGCCTCATCGCGGGGGAGCCCTCCGACGGCGTGGTGGCCGAGGGCTTGCCGAGGCAGCGGGACGGGGCGGTGAAGGCGTGGCTTTCCATCATGAACGGGTGCGACAATTTCTGCTCCTACTGCATCGTGCCATACGTCCGCGGCCGGGAGCGCAGCCGCCATCTGGCCGACATCCTGGCCGAGGCCAGGGAGCTTATCGCCGCGGGCTATAAAGATATAACCCTTCTGGGCCAGAACGTGAACAGCTACGGCAAGGGCCTGGACGAACCTGTGGACTTTCCCGACCTGCTGCGTGAGATCGACAAAATACCGGGGGACTATGTGCTCCGGTTCATGACCAGCCACCCCAGGGACGCCACGGACAAGCTCTTCCGGGTCATGGCCGCCAGCGAGCACTGCGCCCACCACATCCACCTGCCCCTCCAATCCGGCTCGGACCGCATTTTGAAAGAGATGAACCGGCACTACGACCGGGCCAAATACCTGGAAAAGGTGGCCTCGGCCCGGAGATACATGCCGGACCTGGTGCTGACCACGGACATCATCGTGGGCTTTCCCGGCGAGCGGGAAGAGGACTTCCGGGACACCCTCTCTCTGGTGGAGGAAGTGCGCTACGACGCCATGTTCACCTTCATCTACTCCCCCCGGACCGGCACCCCGGCGGCGGCTATGCCGGACCCGGTGACCCGTGCGGAAAAGCAGGTGTGGTTCGACCAGCTTCTGGACCTTTCCAACCGCATATCCGGCGAAAAGCACGCCGCCTATGTGGGCAAGACCGTCCGGGTGCTCATAGACGGCGAGACGGGCCAGACGCCCTATAATCTTTCCAGCCGGACCAAAGGCGGGCGGCTGGTCCACCTGGCCGGCGACCCGGCTTTAGTTGGTAAGTTCCTGGACGTAAAGATCACCGACAGCACCACCTGGGCCCTGTACGGGACATTGGCGTGACATGGACAAGAATGAAAAGTGGCTCAGCTGGGCGGTGGAGCTGCAAGCCCTGGCCCAGGCGGGACTGACCTACGGCCGCGACCGGTTCGACATGGAGCGCTACGAGCGCATCCGTGCCATCGCGGCGGAGATGATCGCCTGCAAGACCGATATTCCGGCGGGCAAGGTCCGGGACCTTTTCTGTAACGAGACCGGCTACCAGACCCCCAAGCTGGACACCCGGGCCGCCATCTTCCGGGAGGACAAAATACTGCTCGTCCGGGAGCGGGACGGCCTGTGGTCCCTGCCCGGCGGCTGGGTGGACGTGGACCGTTCCGTTGGCGAAAACGCGGTGAAGGAGGTCCGGGAGGAAGCCGGCCTGGACGCCCGTGCGGACTTTCTCATCGCGGTCCAGGACCGTGACAAGCACAATAAGCCCGTCTACGCCCACAAGGTCTGTAAGATATTCGTGATGTGCTCCGCTCTGGGCGGCGCCTTCCGGGAAAATTCCGAGACCACCGCCAGCGGCTGGTTTTCGCTGGACGCTCTGCCGCCTTTGTCGGAAAACAAGAACACCGTCCGGCAGATCGAAATGTGCTTTGACGCCCACCGGGCGGAGCGTTGGGTGACGCTGTTCGACTGATAAGGAGACGACGCATGCGCTATACATACTGCCCCCATTGCGGCGAAAAGCTGGGGGAGCGGGAGCTGGGCGACGAGGGGCTGGTGCCCTGGTGTACCCGCTGCCAGCGGCCCGTGTGGGAGGCCTTCACCACGGCCATCATCGCCGCTGTCATAAACGACGAAAACGAGATCGCCCTGCTGCGGCAAACGCGCATCTCTGCCAACACCTACGTGTGCGTGTCCGGCATCATGAAGCCGAACGAGTCCGCCGAGGACGCCGCCGTGCGGGAGATCGGCGAGGAGCTGGGCCTTGCCGTAAAGGAGCTTCGCTACATGGGCAGCTTTCCCCACAAAAACGGGGACATGCTGATGCTGGGCTTTTGCGCCGTTGTGGAAAAAGCGCCATTAAAGCTGTCCCGGGAGCTGGACGGGGCCGAGTGGGTCCCCTTTGACCAGGCCCTGCCCCTTATCCGCGAGGGCAGCATCGCCTGGCGCCTGACGCGGGCCTCCATCGCCCTGCGCCGCGGCGTGTGAGATGGATATTCCATACAGGTGTATCCTGATCGTCGGCTGCGGCGGGTCCGGCAAGAGCACCCTTGCCATCCGTCTTGGGGAGAAGACCGGCCTGCCGGTGGTCCATCTGGACAAGCTCTGGTGGCTGCCCGGCTGGGTCGAACGGAGCCGGGAGGAATTTGACGCGCTTCTGGCGCGGGAGCTGGAAAAGCCCGCCTGGATCATCGAGGGCAACTATGCCCGCACCTTTGCCCGGCGGCTGCGATACGCGGACTTCTGCGCCTTTCTGGACCTGGACGCGCAGACCTGTCTGGACAGCGCCAGACGGCGGGTCGCTCAGTACGCGGGCCGCACCCGGCCGGACATGACCGAGGGCTGTCCCGAGCGGATGGACGGGGAATTTGCGCGGTGGATACGGGACTTTTCCCAAAATACCCGGCCCATCATGCTGCGGACGCTGGCGGACAGCGGCGTGCCGTATAAGATATTCTCCACCCGCCCCGCCGCCTATGCCTGGTTCGGCCTGACCGATGCGGCGGGACGGTAAGACAAAAGCCTCCCTCTGACGAGGGAGGTGGCAGCGCGAAGCGCTGACGGAGGGAGAGATATTAAATCCCTTCCGCTTGGAAAGCCTCCCCTGTGCAAGGGGAGGTGGGCCGCCGTAAGGCGGCTCGGAAGGGTTGTAACGACCGCGCAAAACAGAGAAACCCGCAGACGGAACAGAGAGGAAACGATCATGGCTGAGATGACCCCCATGAAGCGGCAGTATTACGAGATCAAGCAGCAGTGCCCGGACTGTCTGCTGTTTTTCCGGTTGGGCGATTTCTATGAGATGTTCGACGAGGACGCCAAGCTGGCCTCGAAGGAGCTGGACCTGGCCCTGACCACCCGGGACCGGGGCAAGCCGGAGGAGGAGCAGACCCCTATGTGCGGCGTGCCCTTCCACTCCAGCGAGGCGTACATCGCCCGGCTCATCGCAAAGGGGTACAAGGTCGCCATCTGTGAGCAGCTGGAGGACCCGGCCGCCGCCACGGGGCTGGTGGAGCGGGGCGTCATCCGGGTCATCACCCCCGGCACCGTCACGGACAGCTCCATGCTGGAGGAGGGCAGGAGCAACTACCTGGCCGCTCTCTGGCTGGAGGGGGAGCGGGGCGCGGCGGCGTTTTGCGATATCTCCACGGGGGAGTTCTGCGTGCAGGCGTTCCCCACCGAGGCTGCCAACCACATCACAAACGAGCTGGGCCGGTTTTCCCCCCGTGAGGCGGTGCTGTCCGCGGGCGCGGAGGCGGACGGGACCATCGGCGCTTTCCTGCGCAAGCTGGACTGTCTGCCGGAAAAGGAGGCGGGCCGGTTCGAGCCGGAGCCCTGCCGGGAGCGGGTCTATGAGCGCTTTGGGGAGGTCATGACCCCGGAGGAGACCCTGGCGGCGGGGGCGCTTCTTTCCTACATCATCGACACCCAAAAGTTCGACATCTCCCATATCCGCCGGCTGGACCGGTTCGGCCAGGGCCAGTACATGGAGCTGGACTACACCACCCGCCGGAACCTGGAGCTGACGGAGAATCTGCGCACCGGCGAAAAGCGGGGCAGTCTTCTCTGGGTCCTGGACCGGACAAAAACCCCCATGGGCGGGCGGCTTTTGCGCGCCTGGGTGGAGCGGCCGCTTTTAGACCCGGTAGCCATCCGCAAGCGGCTGGCCGCCGTCAGCGAGGTCTACGGCGACAACATCCTGCGCGGCGAGCTGCGCCTGGCGCTGCACGAGATCGGGGACATCCAGCGGCTGGTGGGCAAGTGCGTGTACGGCACCGCCAACGGCCGGGACCTGCTGGCCCTGGGCAATTACTTCAGCCAGCTTCCCCGCATCGGGGAGCTCTTGTCCGGCGCGAAAAGCGCCATATTGCGCGCCGTGGCGGAGGCGGACGATCTGGCCGACCTGCGGGACGATATCCTGTCCGTCATCGGCGACGAGCCGCCCTTTTCCGTCCGGGAGGGGGGCATTTTGCGCCCCGGCGCGGACGCCGAGGTAGACCGGCTCCGGGACGTGCGGGACAATGGCGCCGCCATGGTCAGCGCCCTAGAGGCCCGGGAGCGGGAGCGCACCGGCATCAAAAAGCTGAAGGTGGGCTACAACAAGGTTTTCGGCTACTACATCGACGTGCCCCGCTCCGCCGGGGACGCGCCCTTGCCGGAGGAATACATACGCAAGCAGACCCTTGTGAGCAACGAGCGGTATTTCACCCCGGAGCTTAAGGACCTGGAAAACACCCTTTTGAACGCCCGTGACAGGATCGCGGACCTGGAATACCAGATCTTCACCGCCCTGCGTGAGCGTGTGGCCGCCCAGATCGAGCGGGTCCAGGCCACGGCGGAGCGTGTGGCGGAGCTGGACGCGGTGTGCGCCCTGGCGGAGGCGGCGGTGAAGAACCACTACGTCTGCCCGGAGGTGGACGTGAGCCGTCAGATACGCATCACGGAGGGCCGCCACCCGGTGGTGGAGATGGCCCAGAAAAACGTCCTGTTCGTGCCCAACGACACGTTTTTGAACGACGCCGCCGACCGGGTGGCCATCATCACCGGCCCCAATATGGCCGGCAAATCCACCTACATGCGCCAGACGGCCCTGATCGTGCTCATGGCCCAGATGGGCAGCTTTGTCCCGGCCAAGAGCGCCACGATCGGCGTTGTTGACCGGGTGTTCACCCGCATCGGCGCGTCGGACGACCTGGCCAGCGGCCAGTCCACCTTCATGGTGGAGATGGCGGAGATGGCCAACATCCTGCGCCACGCCACCAGCGCCAGCCTTCTCATCCTGGACGAGATCGGCCGGGGCACCTCCACCTTTGACGGCATGGCCATCGCCCGCGCCATGCTGGAATACTGCGCCGACAGGCGCCGTCTGGGGGCCCGGACCATGTTTGCCACCCATTACCACGAGCTGTCCGCCCTGGAAGGCGCCCTGGACGGGGTGAAGAACTACAACATCACCGCCAAAAAGCAGGGCGGGACCCTCATCTTCCTGCGCAAGATCGTCCCCGGCAGCGCGGACGACAGCTACGGCATCGAGGTGGCCAAGCTGGCGGGCGTGCCGGACCAGGTGATAAAAAAGGCCAAGAATTACCTGGCGGAGCTGGAATCGGCCGGTCCGGAGGCGGGCCTGCCCAGGCCCCCGGCGGCGCAGGACACGGACCAGGTGTCCATGCTGGACGTGGCCGGTTCCGCCCTGGCCAGGGAGCTTCGCGACCTGGACCTGAACACCGTCACGCCGTTAGAAGCGCTGAACCTGCTGTACCAGCTCAAGCAAAAAGCCGAGGGATGAAGACAGTAAAAATCACGGAGCGCTCGCTCCGTGATTTTTAGTTTTCTCCCGCGGTGATGTACATTTCCTCCGCCGTGTACAGGGCCGTTTGCAGGATATCCCGGCTGTCGGCGTTTTCTTCCGTGTCTGGCAGCAGGTCCAGCGCCGCCGACGCCGCCCGCACCATCAGCGCGTACATTTTTTCATAATCCGGCATTTGCTCCACCTCCCCAACAGTTTTCTTCAGTATAGTACATTGTGGGTATAATCACAATACTGATTTTTGAAATACCGCCCTATAATTTTTCCATCACGTGATGTCTGGGGTGGTTTCATGATCGATTACAGTCCCCTCTGGGAGACCATGCGCCGGCGGGGCGTGTCGCAGTACCGGCTGTTGAAGGGCGGCATCGACAACAAGACTCTGGACTCGCTGAAGAAGAACGGGAACATCACGATGCTGACGTTGGAAAAGCTCTGCGGCATCATCGGCTGCGAACCGGGCGACATCGTACGGTTCAAAGAGGAATAACAAATCACGGAGCGCATGCCCCGTGATTTTGCTTTTGTCCGTTTCCTTGGGGCGCACAGGATGGTTTTATTTATCGTAAATATTATACGACAATAATCATTAAATTACAACGCTTTGTCACTGTATAATTTACGAAAAACAAAAGCAGAGGGGCAAAAGCGTGAAGGACATCCTGACGGTCATCACAGAGAACAGACAGGCCCGGGGCTGGACGGAGTATCAGCTGGCGGAGCGGTCTGGGCTGCCGCAATCCACCATATCCTCCTGGTACCGGAAGAGCATGGTGCCCACGATACCGTCTCTGGAAAAGATATGCGGCGCGTTCGGTATCACACTGTCCCAGCTGTTCGCGGAGGACGGCGAGGCGGTGACGCTGACAGCGTCCCAGCGGAAGCTTTTGGACAGCTGGTCGCGTCTGGACGAGGAACAGCAAACGGTCATCTTTCAACTGATCGAAAAGTTTTCCTGACGGCTTATCATAGGAATAACAAATCACGGAGCACCCGCCCCGTGATTTTTTCACTTTCTCAACCCAGCCCGAAAGCTTTTTCCGCCAGGGCCAGGGTCTGTTCGACGGTCCTGTCCTCGTCCCGGAGGAGCACCTGAAATCCCGCGTGCAGGAAACGGTCGTACCGCTCCGGGGAATTGATCCGCATCAGACACTGCCGGAAGTTGTCCAGCGCCCGCTCCGGGTCCGGCTCCTCCATCATCAGTCGGTACAAAAACTGTTTCTCCCGGTCCGGCCTTTCAAAAAACCGGCCCACGGACACCTGCGGGTCCGCCAGCATGATCAGCACATGGTCGTGCCGGGCGACAGTCTTCAGCGTTTCCACGGAGATGTTCGTATCCACAAAGATGGGCCGTTTCTCCCCGCGCAGCCCTTCCAATATCCGCAGCTCCAGCCTTTCACACTCCCGGCTGGTCCTGTTGACCCACGCCTCGTATTCGTCTGGCGTTCTGCGGATGAAGTCGTGCCAGTCTTCCAGATCTCTGGTGTAGGTCAGGCCGGGAAACGCCGCCTTGTCCAGCTGAGGCAGGAGCCTGTTGTGGTAATTTTCCTCGCAGGCGATTCCGCCGTGCTTCTCCGCGAGCCGTTTCACCATCGTGGATTTGCCCGCGTAGGCGGTCCCGTTTATAAAATAGACGTTCTCAAATACCATGCTACACTCCCAAGATCATTTTGCCTTTTTCAGCCCAGCGCGGGGACGAAGGTGGTCCAGCTGTCGCTGCCCCGCGGCTCGGCGGACCTATCGTCCGTGAGGGTGAAGGTATAGACCGGCTGGCGGAAGCCCTTGCTGTCGGTCAGGTATTCCAGTTCACAGCCCGTGACCCAGACCTGGCCGGGTTTAAGCGCGTTGAACGCCGACACGTCCCGCCAGGCAAAGCGGCCCGCCCGGAGCCGCTGGTACGCCTCCATGGGCGAGAGCACGGCGGCGTCCCCGGCGAGGACGCTGACGGACAGGCCGTTGTCCACCTGATAGAGCGCGCCGCCCTCCGCCACGGAGCAGATGAGCTCCCCGTCGGTGAGCGTGTCGCCCTCCGTCAGGCATTCCGCCCGGAAGGCGTACCGGCCTTTTTCCTCGTCCACAACGGCGAAATCTGCCCCGGCGGGTATCTCGATGCCCAGGGCCTCCAGATCGTCCCGCAGCGTGCTCTCCGTGACGGCCCCGCCCTTTTCGCTATAGCGCAGGGCGCTGTCCACCCGGTAGTCCGTGTACTCATAGGACCGGTCGTTATAGTACACGATCAGGTTATAGGTCGTATGGTCGGAGTAAAAGGCGCAGTTGTCGTAGTAGGCCACGTCGGGGGTGCCGAAGTGGATGGTTCCGCCCTGACGGCCGATAAATTCCACGGCGAAATCGTCGCACGCCTGGCGGGTGAATGGCTCCGCCCAGTACACCCCGGACGGCCCCGGCTCGTCGGACAGGGAACAGTCCTGCGTCCATTCCACGCCCTCCGTATCTGCGGCATAAATGGGCCCGTCCGCCAGATTGCCGTAGGGCTGCAGCCGGTAGGCCAGAAACACCCCCGCCAGCGCCATAACGGCCAGGACCGGGAGCGCGGCATAGCCCCACGCGGCCTTTCGCCGCTTTTCCGCCAGACGCACCGCCAGCATGCACAGGCAGTACCCCAGCATGGTCCCCAGCACGTTGCAGATGAGGTCGTCCACGTCGGCCTGGCCCCGGCCCAGAGCGTATTGGAGCGCCTCCACGCACACGGACGCGCCCGCGCCCGCCGCCAGCGCCCAGACCCACCGCCGGGCGCGTTTGCCCGTCAATGGCAGCAGCGCCCCCAGGGGCAGGAACATGGCCACGTTCAGCAGGGGATTCAGCCAGGTCTGCAGAGTGAAGGCGTTCCACGCCTCCCGAAATGCCAGCAGCGGATAGAGCTGCACGGGCGCACGCATGCCGCCCTCTAACCGGTCGGCGAAGGTGACGGCGGCCAGCCCGCCCAGATAGCACGCCAGCAGTAGAATGGCCGCGGCCCGCCCTTTGGGAAAACGCCGACCCTGCCGGCGGTCCTTCCACGCCAGCGCCGCCACAAGCCCCGCGCCCACCGCCAGCCCCGCCAGGGCCGTGGGCAGGGCCCGCCGGAAATAGTAAAAGATCACGCCGATAAAGTCAGGCATCCTTTGCCTCCTCCAGTCTTGCCAGCGCCCCGTGGGCGTCGGGGCCCAGGGCGTTCAGATACCAGGTGTCCACGTCCTCCAGCGCCCCGGCGAGATATTGGTCTACGTTGTAGTCCGCGATCATCCGCACCGGTCCCGCCAGGTTCAGCGCGCACCACAGGGCCAGGGCGAAGATACCCATCACCCGAAAGCTGCCGAACCCCGGCCGTACCAGCTTCCACGCCGCCGCCAGCAGGCTCACGGCGATGACCGCCATCGCCCACAGCGTCAGCAGCCGCAGCACGCTCATGCCGTAAACGCCGATATACAGCCCCATCCGCCGGAAGGCCGAGACCAGTATCACCGCCGTCAGCGCCAGCAGCAGAGCAAACGCCGCCCACAGCGCCTTCCCGCCGGGTCCGGCGAAGCGCTTTTCGTCCGTGCCCAGCAGCACCAGCCCCAAATCGATAAATGTTATGACAACCAACTGAAAGAACCCGGACCGGGCGTATTCCGCCCACCCGCCGGACATGGACGCCTCTGACTCGCCGCCGAATAAATACTTTATCTGCACATAGCAAAAAATTATGTAAACAATATCCAGCAGCGCCGTCACCGGCAGAAACAGCGCCGCCCGCTTGTCCCGGTCCGGCTTTGCCGGGGCCGCTTTGGGCGGGTCCTCCCGGATGAAGTACAGCGCCGATGCCAGAAACGGCGCCAGCACCAGCGCCCGCACTACCCGCATGACCGCGTCCTCCGGCGGGCCGTTCAGGCGAATGCCCCGGAACAGCTCCGCGAACACCGCGTCCGCGCTGGACAGCAGCCACAGCACCGCCGCCAGCACCGGGACCGCGATCAGCACCGCCAACAGCGCCGTGCCCGCCTGCCGCCGGCCGCCCCGGCTGACCCGGCCCAGGGCCCGGAAAGGCTTGCCCAAGCGGGTGAAAAAGGCGGCGAAGCTCAGTATGATCGTATCGGGCACGGCCCGGGCCTTGCCGGGGGAGAGGCGGCCGGACAGGGCAAACGTGCCCATTGCTGCCACGAACAAAATGACGAAGCAGTTCATCACCAGAAACGCCCCGGACTGGTATATGGCGCAGCCGAGGCCCAGCGCCAGGGACGCGGCCACGCAAAATACGCTCCCGGCGCCGCACCGGGCCCGCTTGCCCAGCACGGCCAGCACCGCCCCGAAGTGGGCGCATACCAGCGCGAAAATGCCCCAATGGGGCCAGTCCGTCCTGTCCGGGGAGAAGTCCGCCCAGAACAGCGCCGCCAGCCCCAGCGCCAGCAGGGGGATGGCCCCGTCCCGCCATGTCAGAGGCGTTTCAGTTTCCATAATATCCTGTTTCTTTTCCTCATCCATCGCTCTCGCCCTCCCGGAACTCCAGGATGTCCCCCGGCTGGCAGTCCAGGACCCTGCATATGGCGTCCAGTGTGGAAAACCGCACGGCCCTGGCCTTTCCGGTCTTGAGCACGGACAGGTTGGCCAGCGTCAGGCCGATGCGCTCGGACAGCTGGGTCAGGCTCATGTGCCGCCGTGCCAGCATCACATCTAAGTTAACATAAATCATGACGCCGCCCTCATATGGTCAGGTCGTTCTCGTCCTGCAGGTCCGCGGCCTTCAATGTGAGATGGCTGAGCGCCGCTGCCGCTGCCGTCGCGGCCACGCCCACCACGGCCACCACGATCAGCAGCAGGTAAAACACCTCGTTGCCGTTGGCGAAGGGCACCAGGTCGCGAAAATAGGAGTAAAGCCCCCACACGGTGACCAGCGCCGTGTCCGCCAGGGCGTAGAAGCTGATACGCCGCAGACCCCGGGCGTTTTCCACGCAAAAGCTGTTGTTTTGGCCGATCCGGGTCAAAATGCGCCAGGCGTCGATCATCGCCAACAGCACCGGTATCAGCAGCGCGAACCGCAGCGCGCAGACCGTCACGTTCCAGTCCGGCTCGATCAGGGCCAGAATGAAGTCCTTCCCGAACCAGTACAGGAAGAACAGCCACACCACGCCGCACAGCGCCACCACGACGCGCAGCAGGATGGAAAGCTCCTTTTGTTTCATTGGGCACACCTCCTTGTGTGGCCCAAGCATACCACGGCTATTACCGTTTGTCAATAAAAATTTATTGATTTTCGATAAACACACCGGCCGCCCAAGCCGCACAAACTGTCAAAAAATTAGCAAATGTACGTCAAGCAAGGGGGAGCTCGAGGGGGACGGTAGTCCCGCCTCGAATGGGATAAATAGCCGCCATGCGCACGCTTTGCGGGCGCGTGGTTTTGGGGCCCCCACGCGACACGCCTGTCGCGTGGGGAGAGGAGACGCCGCGGGCTATTCGGGGTTTGCCGCTTGCGGCAAATCACGACCTAGCCCAGCGACCGGCGACGAAGCGGCGTTTTTTGCGGCGGCTTGCCGCCGGGAAAAACACGGCGTTTTCAGGCCGTCAAAAAACCTTTTTTGACGGCCTGAGGCGCCCCCGTTTCCGAGGGCGCCCAATTATTTCCCCAAATACCCCTTACACCACACGGCCACGGCCACGGCGCAGACGGCGCATATCCCCGCGCACAGCCCGAACGCCCCGTCCAGGGACCCGTCCGCCCTATAGCCGATGACGAGACTGCCCCCGGCGGCCACGGCCTCGTCCAGCACCGCGTAGATGCTCAGCTGGGTCGCCCGGTCGGCGCTGGTCACCTGCCGGTTGAACACCTGGCTCATCAGGGGGGTTATGAGCGCGTAGCAGCCCTCCATGCACACGATGCCCGCCACGCTCAGCGCCGCCGAGCGGGTGAGCACCAGCGTGACGCACCCCGCGCCCGTCAACAGCAGCGCCCCCAGCACGGCCCGGCCCCGGCCCAGCCTGTCGGTGACGGGCTGGGAAAAGGCGCTCACCATGGAGACCACCGACACCAGAATGTACACGAAGCCCATGGCCCGGCTGTCCATGCCGCAGCGCAGATACTGGTTTTGGCTCAGCCAGGTACACACCGAGCTGAGCGCCTGGCCGTACAGGGCCCAGCACACCACCAGCAGCAGGAACCGGCCCTGGCGCAGGGTGCTTTGCAGCAGCCGGAAAAACGCCCGCACCGGCTCCCGGCGCTCCCTTTCCGGCGGCCGGACCTCCGTAAGGCCCAGAGTCAATACCGCCGCCAGGGCGTAGGCCGCGAACGTGGCCAATGCGGCGAGGGCATAGTCCTCCGCCATACACACCGAGAAGGCCCCGGCGGAGACCAGCAGCCCCGCCGTGGAGAAGGCGCCCCACCGGCCAAAGACCTTTTGGCTGTCAGCGTCGCCGCAGCTCAAATACAAGATGCTCTCGTCCACCCCGGACAGGGCGGCGATGGCGGCGCTCAATAAACACCGCTCCCAGAAGAAGTCCCAGAAGCCGGCCGCCCGCCAGAACACCAGCTTGGAAAGGGCGAACACGCCGCACCCGGCGGCCATGGTCTTCTTGTAGCCGATCCGGTCGGCCGCGACGCCCCAGGGCAGCTCCATGGCGAGCTGGATGAGGAACGAGACGCTTTCCAGCAGGGCGATCTGCCCCAGGCTCAGGCCCCGGGCCTGGCGGTACAGGGAGGCCACCGGGGCGTAAAACACCATGCCCTGCAAAAAGGCGACGGCGTACAGGATACGAATATTCCGTTTTTTCATGATATGTGCTCCTCGCAGTCAACAAAATGATTCGGCCCAAATGGGCGCAAAAACCCCACGGAAACAAGACAAGCCGCAGCTTGCCTTTTTCTCCGTGGGTCATTTTGTTGTCTACGCCGATAGCTTCATATCATCATTACCTCAGCCGCCATTATATCCCCCGCGCCCGTCCCTGTCAATAACGGCGCAGTTAAAGGCCCCCCTGTGTAAGGGGGGCTGTCAGCGCTCCGCGCTGACTGGGGGGTTGTTACCATACTTTAAGACTGGTAACACCCCCCCGAGCCGCCATTCGGCGGCCCACCTCCCCTTGCACAGGGGAGGCTTTCAAAGTGGAGAAACTTATCACATTCCCCTGATCACCGCCTCGGCGCATTTCAAGCCGTCCACGGCGGCGCTCATGATGCCCCCGGCCCAGCCCGCGCCCTCGCCGCAGGGGAAAAGCCCCGCCAGGGCGGGGGATTGGAGCGCGTCGGTCCGCACCATCCGCACGGGGCTGGAGGACCTTGTCTCCGGTCCGGTCAGCACGGCGTCGGGCGCGGCGAACCCCCGGAGCTTCCGGTCGAACAGGGGCAGCGCCCCTTCCAGAGTGCCCGTAATGACGCCGGGGAGAACATTATGTAAATCAACCAGCTTCACCCCCGGCTCATAGGACGGCGTCACCCGCCCGATTTGATCCGGCCCGGTGCCCAGAAAGCCGCCCACGGTCTGGGCCGGTGCCCTATACCCGCCCCCGGCGGCCTCGTATGCCCGGCGCTCCAGCTCCCGCTGCCACTTCACCCCGCCCAGCACGCCCTGATAGGGAAAGTCCTCCGGGGACAGGGCCGCCAGCAGCGCGGCATTAGAGTTAACATAATTTCTTCTATTCGGACTGGCCCCGTTGGTGCAGACCATCCCCGGCTCGCTGGCGGCGGGGACGATCTCGCCGCCGGGACACATGCAAAAGGTGTAGCACCGCCGTCCGCCCGGAAGCTCCGCCGCAAGCGCGTAATCGGCAGGGGGGAGGGCCGGGTGGCCGGCGAATGGACCGTACTGTGCCCTGTCCGTATCCGCCTGCAAATGCTCGATACGCACCCCCATGGCGAAGGGCTTGGGGACCATGGGTATTGATTTACATAACATTTCAAACGTATCCCGCGCGCTGTGGCCGCAGGCCAAGATGAGCCGGGAGCAGGGGAACCGCTCGCCACTGCTTGTCACGGCCCCGGTCAACCGTCCTCCGTCGCTTTCCAGCGCGTCCAGGCGGGTACAAAACCGCACCTCGCCGCCCAGACTTTCAATGCGCCGCCGTATATTGGCGCAGATACCGGGCAGCATGTCCGTGCCGATGTGGGGCTTGGCCTCATATGTTATGTCAACATTCGCCCCGGCCTCCACCAGCCTGTCCAGCACCCATGGGATGCGCCTGTCTTTCACGCCGGTGGCGAGCTTGCCGTCGGAAAAGGCCCCCGCGCCGCCCTCGCCGAACTGGATATTGCTCGACCGGTCCAGTATGCCCTCCCGGCGCAGCCGCTCCACCTTGGCGGTCCGGGCCTGGGAATCCTCGCCCCGTTCCAGCACGATGGGCCGCAGACCGGCCATCGCCAACGCCAGCGCCGCGAACATCCCGGCGGGTCCGAAGCCCACCACCACCGGCCGCTCGTCCGGCAACCGGGCGGGCACCGGCGGCGCGTAGTCGTTCACCGGTGCGGGCGCGGCGTCGGTACACCGCGCCAGGGCGCTGGCCTGGTCCCGCACGGATACGTCCAGGGTATACACAAAGTGTACGTCCGCCTTTCGCCGAGCGTCCACGGCCTTGCGGGCCACCCGCAGGGCCGATACCTTTGTCCCCAGCGCCGCCTCCGCCTTGTCCCAGAGCCGCTGCTCGCCCTCGTCCAGGCCAAGGGCCACGTTTCGCAGCCGGATCATGCCAGCGCCTCCAACAGTCCCCCGGCGGCCAGACCCGCCAGCCGCCCGCTGGACCAGGCCCACTGGAGGTTATACCCCCCGCAGTCCCCGTCCACGTCCAGCACCTCGCCGCAGGCGTACAGGCCGGGTACCAGCCGGCTCTCCATGGTCTCCGGGTCGAACCCGGCGGTGTCCACGCCCCCGGCGGTCACCTGCGCGTCGTCAAAGCCCAGGGTCCCGGTGAGGGGCAGTTCATACCGGCAAAGCCCGTCCGCCACCAGCTCCAGTGCCCCGTCGGACAGGGCCCACAGCCGCGCCTCCTGGGGTATCTGCACCCGGCGCAGAACCGTTCGGGCGATTGCATTATGTAAAGCACCGGCCAATAGACTTTCCGCTTTATAGTCCGGAAAATCGTCCCGCTTGGCCTTCATATAATCGATTATGTAAACTCTGTCCAGCTCCGGCAGCAGCCGCAGGCACACGCTGCATCCCTCCCCGGCGGTGGACGCGGCTCGGCTCAGGTCGTACACCCCCGGCCCGGTGACGCCGTAGTCGGTGAACTGGACCTCTCCGGCGGCCCTTGCCAGCACGGTCCTGTCCCGCTCCAATGTGAGGCCGGCCTGGGTGCGCACGCCCTTCATGGGCCTTGTCCAGGTGTTGTCCGTCTTGAGCTGGACCAGGGACGGTGCCAGGGCCGTAATGCCGTGGCCGAACCCGGCCAGCAGGTCGTACCCGGACCGGACGCCGCCCACCCGCGCCCCGGCCACGCCGCCGCACGCCACGATGAGCCTGTCGAAGGCGTACGTCTGGCCCAGCGGGCCGATGAGGATAAATTTCCCGCCCCGCTTTTCCGCTTTCGCCACAGGCTCGGCGCAGCGCATCTCGCCGCCCCGTGCGTCCAGCGCCAGCCGCAGCGTGTCCGCCACGCTGGCCGCCGTGTCGGATATGGGATAGACCCGGCCGGACGGCTCCGTGCGGGTCACCAGCCCCAGGGACAAAAACCACCGCAGCGTGTCCTCCGGCCCGAAGCGGTCCAAAGCCGGCCCCGGGAAGGCCCGGTCGCCGCCGTGGTAATGGTCCAAGCTCGCGCTCCGGTTGGTCAGATTGCACCGGCCGTTGCCGGTGACCAGCAGCTTCCGGCCCACCCGGTTTTGCCGCTCGAACACGGTCACATGGTTGTCCAGGCTCTCCCGGGCCGACAGCGCTGCCGCCAGACCCGACGCGCCCCCGCCTATGACGGCGATGTCCATTCAGGACCCCTCCTTTTAAGCAAAACGGACGAGGGAGCTTCCTCGTCCGTATACGATTTGTCACTTCCTGCCGTAGTACTCGTCGATCTGCTGCTGTTCGTCATTGACGAGCCACCGGGCGGCATAGAGAAAACGGTCGTGGTAATACCCCACCCGGGAGCGGTGGATGAACTGTTTCGGGTCGTTGAGAAGGTCCGCGATCTTCTCACCCCGGACGATTTTTTTCGCGTCGTGCAATATGCGCTGCTCCGTTGACTGTTCCATAGGCTGTCCACCTCCCGGACTTGGGACCATGATAGCACAGCGGGCCGTGCCTTGTCAATCACAGGCGCAGGATGCCGGAGGCGAACCGGAAGTAGATGAGCAGACTCAGCGCGTCCACGATGGTGGTGATGAACGGGGAGCTCATGACCGCCGGGTCGAAGCCCAGCTTTTCCGCCAGCATGGGCAGCGTGCAGCCCACCAGCTTGGCGCACAGGATCGTACACACCATGGTCAGACATATGACCGCCGCCACAGGCACGGTGATGGCCTCGTTGTGAAAGAGCATCCCGTCCACTAAGAGCAGCTTGCCGAAATTCACCGCCGCCAGCGCCACGCCGCACAGCACCGCCACCCGTATCTCCTTCCAGACCACCCGGAAGAAGTCGGAAAACTCGATGTCGTTCAGCGAGATGCCGCGTATGACCGTGACGCTCGCCTGGGAGCCGGAGTTGCCGCCGGTATCCATGAGCATGGGGATATAGGCGGTGAGCACCGCTGCGGAGGCCAGAGCCGTCTCGAAGTGGGAGATGATCTGTCCGGTGAACGTGGCGGAGATCATGAGAAGCAGCAGCCAGGGGAACCGGGCCTTGAAGGTCTCCCATATGGATGTCTTGAGATAGGGCTTATCCGACGGGGTGATACCGCCCATGATCTCGATATCCTCGGTGGCCTCGGTTTCCAGCACGTCCAGCGCGTCATCGACGGTGATGATGCCCACCAGCCGGTTTTCGTTGTCCACCACGGGAACGACGGTCAAATCGTACTTGGCGAACACCGCCGAGGCGTCCTCCTGGTCGGTGAGGGTCCCCACGGAGATCACGTTCTCGTTCATGATGTCGGAAATGATCTCGTCGTCCTCGGACAGGATGATGGCCCGTATGGACACCGTGCCCAGCAAGTGGCGGCCCTCGTCTATGACGTAGCAGATATTGATGGTCTCTTTGTCCGTACCGGTCCGGCGGATACGCTTCACCGCGTCGGCCACGGTCATGGTGGGCAGCAGGTCCACGAACTCCGTGGTCATCCAGCTCCCGGCGGAGTCATCCGGATATTGCAGGATATTGTTGATGAGCTTGCGGGTCTCCGGGTCCGCCTGGCGCAAAATACGCCGCACCACGTTGGCGGGCATTTCCTCCACCAGGTCCACCGCGTCGTCCACGTACAGCTCGTCCACGACTTCCTTCAGCTCGCTGTCGGAAAAGCCCCTTATCAGCAGCTCCTGGCTGTCCGGGTCCATTTCCACGAACGTCTCCGCGGCCTCGTCCTTGGGCAGCAGCCGGAACAAAAGCGGCAGCAGGTGTTCGTCCAGCTCGTCGAACAGCGCGGCGGTATCCGCGGGATTCATGGTCACCAGAATGTCCCGCAGAGACGTATACTTTTTCTGTTCCGCCAGAGCCGTAATAGTGTCCTCCAGCGAAACGCTGCGTTCAGCCATTGTCCTTCCTCCTTTTTTCAGGTTTTGGAAGGCACAAAAAGGCCGATGTCAGGTCAGCGGGCGATGAACGCCCGCCCCGTTCGGCCTCGTTTTGTGCCGCTACTAGTACTACTGCCAGCGTCCATCAATTCCCACCTCTTTTCCAATGTAGTAAGTTCCTGTCAGCCCAGCAGCAACGCCGCCAGGTCCTCCACCGAGTCCGCGAGGAAGTCCGCCCCGGCCTGTACAAGCTCATGCCGCCCGCCGTAGCCATAGCACACGCCGATACACGGGATGCCGCATTCATGCGCGCCCTCCACGTCGTAGAGCCTGTCGCCCACCATGACGGCCTTTGTCATATCCACGCCCCGCGTATCCCGCGCATAGCGTATCACGTCGGCCTTGGTGTCGTCGCCGTAAGGGTCGCTGCCGGATATGATCTCGAAATATGGCAGCAGCCCAAACCTCTCCGCGATCTGGATGGAGAACCCCGTGGGCTTTGTGGTGGCCATATAGAGCCTGCGGCCCTGCTTTTTCAGCGCTTCCAGCAGCGCGGGGATACCGGGGTAGACCTCATTTTCAAAAAGGCCCACCGTGCCGAAATACTCCCGGTACGTCTGCAAAAACCGGACCGCGTCGTCGTGCCCCATACCCCAGTAATGCTCGAAGCTCCAGGGCATGGGCGGGCCGATGAACTTATAATAATCCTCATTGCGCCCCGGGTCAAGCCCCCACTTTTTCCGTGCGTAGATGATGCTGTTGGTGATGCCCGGTGCCGGGTCCGTCAGCGTCCCGTCCAGGTCAAAGAATATGTGCTCGTACCGCATCAGCGTTCCTCGCGGAAGTAGCTCAACCCCAGACTTTTTGGCGGCTGAGACTCTTTCGACCGGCGCAGGCTCACGGCCACCAGCACCAGGATGGTCACCACATATGGCAGCATCTTGAAAAGCTCGATGCTGGCCCGGCTCAGGCCGGTGATGTAGTTATAGGCCCAGTACAGCACCCCGAACAGGTACGCCGACCAGATGGCCCGCGCCGGCCGCCAGGTGGCGAAGATGACCAGCGCCACGGCCAGCCACCCCAGCGCCTCGATGGTGCCGTCGGTGGACCAGGTACCCTTGATGTAGTCCATGGCGTAGTATAATCCGCCCAGGCCGGAGATACCCGCGCCAACGCATGTGGCCGCGTACTTATACCGCGTCACGTTCACGCCCGCCGCGTCGGCGGTGGCCGGGTCCTCGCCCACGGCCCGCAGATTCAGGCCCGCCCGGGACCGGTTCAAAAACCAGCTTGCCCCCAGGGCCACGGCGATGGCCAGATACGCCATGAACCCGAAGGAGAAGAAGAGCTGTCCCACCCGGCCCAGACCGGCCAGCGCCGGGATATAGGCCCGGTAGGCCCGGCTGGTGACGGCCACGCTGATCTGGCCCACGCCGCCGGCCAGGGTGTTCAGGCTCCCGCCGAATAAATTGGCCAGCCCCGCCCCGAAGATGGTCAGCGTCAGCCCGGTCACGTTCTGGTTGGCCCGGAGGCTGATGGTGAGGAAGGCGTAAATGAGCCCGCCCAGCATGGACGCGGCCAGGGCCGCCGCGAAGCTCAACAGCAGCCCCACGATGCCGATGGGCTCGGCCGCGTGCATCTCATAGAAAAACGCCGCCGCCACGCCGGCGATGCCGCCCAGATACATAATACCGGGCACGCCCAGGTTCAAATTGCCGGATTTCTCCGTGACGATCTCGCCCACGGCCCCGTATAAAATGACCGTGCCGAACACGATGGCGCTGGTGAGCAGGGATATGAGCTGTGTCATGCCTCGGCCTCCTTTTCACTTCTGCGGGAGCGGAACCGGACAGAGTACTGGATGAAAAACTCGCTGCCTAAGAGGAAGAACAAAATGATGCCCTCCACCACATTGGAGGCGTAGTCGTTCAGATGGAACTGGGAGGCGATCTGAATAGCGCCTTTTTCCAAAAACACCAGCAGCAGCGCGATCAATATCATGACGAAGGTGTTGAATTTTGACATCCACGCCACGATGATGGCGGTGAAGCCCCGCCCGCCGGCGGTGCTGGTGGAAACCGTATGGCTGGCCCCCGCCACGGCGATAAAGCCGGATAGACCGCACACCGCGCCGGATATGGCCATGGTCCGGACGATCACCCGACGCACGGAAATGCCCGCGTACCGGGCGGTATTCTCGCTCTGGCCCACCACGGATATCTCATAGCCCTGCTTGGTGTATTTCAGATACAGGAACATGCACACCGTCACGGTCAGCACGATGATCACGTTCAGCAGATATTGCTGTCCGGCCAGGTCAGGGAACCACCCGGCCTGTGTTTTCTGGTTGATGATGCCCACGGTGTTGGACCCCTTGGGATTTTCCCACTTAGTCACGAAAAAGCAGGTGAGCTGTATGGCGATATAGTTCATCATCAGCGTGAACAGCGTCTCGTTGGTGTTCCACTTGGCCTTGAACACCGCCGGCACGATGCCCCATAAGGCTCCGGCCATGAGACTGGCCGCCAGGCCCAGACCCAGCAGCGCCGGCGTGGAGAGGCTCCTGCCGCAGTATATGAGCACGGCCGCGGTGGCGCACCCGCCCATGAGCACCTGGCCCTCCGCGCCCACGTTCCAAAAGCGCATCATGAACGCCGGGGCCAGCCCCACGCCGATGCACAGCAAAATGGACGTGTCCCGTGCGGTGATCCAGGCCCGGCGGGGGGTACCGAAGGCGCCCTCCCACATGGCCCCGTACACCTTCACGGGGTTGAGCCTTGTCAGAGCGTAGATGAACAGCGCGCTTGTCAGCAGCGCCAGCACCACCGCCCCCAGGCGGACCAGCCATGCCTGCCACCAGGCGATGGAGTCCCGTTTGGCGATATGGATGAGCGGTTCGTGACGGTTCATGCGCCCAACTCTCCTTTCTTTCTCAGGCTGGTCATCAGATAGCCCACTTCCTCTTTCGTGGCCGTGCGGCCGTCCAGAATGGCGTTGAGCTTGCCGCCGCACAGCACCGCGATCCTGTCGCAAAGCTGCAGCAGCACGTCCAGGTCCTCGCCCACGTATATCACGGCCACGCCCCGGCGCTTCTGCTCGTTTAAGAGCCGATAGATGGTATAGGAGGTATTGATGTCCAGGCCCCGGACGGCGTAGGCGCTCATGAGCACGGTGGGCTCCATGGCGATCTCCCGGCCCACCAGCACCTTCTGCACGTTGCCGCCGGACAGCTTCCGCACCGGCGTTTCGATGCTGGGGGTGACCACTTCCAGCTCCCGGACGATCTGCCGGGCCATGTCGTGGGGGTGCCTGCGCTCCACCAGGGGGCTTTTCCCGGCCCGGTATTCCTTGAGCATCATGTTGTCCACCAGCGTCATGTTGGCCACCAGACCCATGCCCAGCCTGTCCTCCGGCACGAATGCCAGCCGCACGCCCTTTTCCGCGATGGTCCGGGGATTCTGGCCGATGAGCTCCTCGGCGGGACCGTCCGGCCCGGTGGGCCGGTACTTCACGCTGGAACCGGACACGGTGTTTTGCAGGCCCGCGATGGACTCCAGAAGCTCCTTCTGTCCGCAGCCGGATATGCCGGCCACGCCCAATATCTCCCCGGCGTACACGTCCATGGATATGTCGTCCAGCCGCGTCACGCCCTCGGCGTCCTTGACGGTGAGATTGCGTATCTCCAGCCGCCGCTCCGGGTCCGCGGGGGTGTCCCGCCGGATGTTCAAGGTCACGGTCCTGCCCACCATCATGTCGGTCAGGGACCGGGCGTCGGCCTTGGCTGTGTCCATGTCGCCTATGTACTCGCCCTTGCGCAGGATGGTCACCCTGTCGGAGATGGCCAGCACCTCGTTCAGCTTATGGGTGATGATGATGATGCTCTTGCCGTCGTCCCGCATATTGCGCATGACGGCGAACAGCTTTTCCGTCTCCTGGGGGGTCAGCACGGCGGTGGGCTCGTCCAGAATGAGGATATCGGCGCCCCGGTAGAGCGTCTTGACGATCTCCAGCGTCTGCTTTTCCGACACGGACATGTCGTATACCTTCTTGTCCGGGTCCACGGAAAAGCCGTACCGGTCGCATATCTGCCGGACTTTGGCGGCCACGGCTTTGCGGTCCACCACGGCTTTGCCGGGCAGGCCCAGCTCGATGTTCTCCGCCGCGGTGAGCACGTCCACCAGCTTGAAGTGCTGGTGTACCATGCCGATGCCCAGGGCGTAGGCGTCGTGGGGGGAGGCGATGACCACCTCTTTGCCGTGGACGTATATCCGCCCGCTGTCGGGGAAGTAGATGCCGGAGAGCATGTTCATCAAGGTCGTCTTGCCGCTGCCGTTTTCCCCCAGCAGGGATAAGATCTCCCCCTTGCGCAGTTCCAGATACACCTTGTCGTTTGCCTTCACATGCCCGAATGTCTTGGTGATGTCCACCATGCGGACGGCAAATTCCTCTGCCATGAATGGTCCTCCTTGGAAGAATAAAAGGAAAAACGCAAGGCGCCGCGGGACGCGACGCCTTGCACGTCATTTCACTTCTTAGCCTAATTCGGTGATGCCGTCGATACGCAGGGAGAAGTACGGCGCGGAGCGCAGCTCGGGGTCGGACTCATAGAACACGCCGTCCCGGATGGCCTCGCCCTCGTCGCCCACGAAGTCGCCGTCCAGGTCGATGGCCAGGAAGGAGGTGGGATGCTCGCCCTCCACGGTGAAGGTGGAGCAGTCGAACACCTGCAGGCTGCCGTCGGCGATGGCGGCCTCGACCTCCTCGACCTTCTCGGCGGTGCCCTCAGGCACGACGGCCTCGTTCAGGTCGAAGATGAAGTTGGCGCCCTCGCTGTAACCGGCGGACCAGTCGTGGGGGATATCCTCGCCGTCGATCATGCACTGCAGGGCGAAGGTATAGAACTTGCTCCAGTCGTTGCCGGCGCTGGTCAGCGCGGTGTCGGGGGCCACGGACTGCATGTCGATGTTGTAGCCCACGCAGTAGACGGTCTGGCCGTTCTCATAGGCGGCCTGGACGGCGGAGGGAGCGCCGGTGGAGTCGGCGTGCTGGCCGATGATGACGCAGCCGTCGGCCATCAGGGCGTTGGCGGCCTCACCCTCGCCGATGGGATCGTACCAGGAGTTGGTGTAGCGCACGTCCATGTGAACGTTCTCCACGACGGAGCGGATGCCCAGGTAGAAGGCGGTGTAGCCGGAGACGACCTCGGCGAAGTTGAACGCGCCCACGTAGCCGATCTTCACATTGCCCTCGTCATCGTAGTTCTCGTCCAGCAGCTCGTAGTTGTCGATGAGCTCGGCCAGCTTCATGCCGGCCACCACGCCGGAGACGTAGCGGGACTCGAAGGTGTGGTTGAAGGCGTTGGACAGGTTGTCCAGCCCGGCCAGGGCGGCCTGGTCGCCGGTCATGGCGCAGAACTGGATGTCGGGGTACTCGCTGGCCACCTGCTGGGTGTAGGACTGATGGCCGTAGGAGTCGGTGAAGATGATCTGGCAGCCGCTCTCGGCCAGGTCGTAGCAGGCGTCGGCCGCTGTCTCGTCCTCGCCGATGTTGTACTTATAGGTGACGTTCTCCATGGGAACGCCGACAGCTTCCATCGCGGTCTCCAGACCGGTGATGTGGGCGATGTCGTAACCGGAGTTGTTGTCGCCGATGCAGACCATGCCGATCTTCAGATCCTCGGGGGCGATGCCGCCCTCGTCGGCCAGGGCGCAGACGCCAAGGCTCAGGACCAGGCTCAGGGCCAGGAGCAGGGAAGCGAGTTTTTTCATGATTGTCCTCCTAAAAAATAAATTTTAGTCTGTTTTGTTTCGGACGCGCCGCGCCCGTCAACGCACAAAGGTAAGGCTGTCGTCGCTCATGGACGCCACCCTGGCCAGGGACTCAATGCGCAGCCCCTGGGCCCTTAAACGCTCGCCCCCGGGCTGGAATGCCTTCTCCACGGCGATGCCCGCGCCCACCAGCGTGGCCCCCGCCTGCCGGACCAGGTCGCAAAGCCCCTCCAGCGCCGCCCCGTTGGCGAGAAAGTCGTCGATAATAAGGACCCGGTCCGTTGCCAGCAGGTACTCCTTTGCCACGATCACGTCGTATATATTGCCGTGCGTGTAGCTCTTTACCCGCGTGGTATAGACCGAGCCGTCGATGTTTTTCGTCTTTGACTTTTTAGCGAATAAAACAGGGCACCCGAACTCCTGGGCAGCGATACACGCCAGCCCGATGCCGGATGCCTCTATGGTCAGGATCTTATTTACGTTGTCGTTTTTATATGCGGCGTGCCATTCCCGCGCCAGGGCGGAGAACAGTTCGATGTCCATCTGGTGGTTCAGGAACCCGTCTACCTTCAGTATCCCGCCGGGGCGCACTTTCCCGTCCCGCAGGATACGTTCCTCCAGCAGCCTCATGGGGAAATGCACCTCCAACGGCTCGCGCCTTTCGATAACTCATTCTACTACGGCCGTGGACAGGTTTTCAATTGACAGAACATGAGAGCTTTTGACTAATTTTGACATTTTTTTGACCAATTTCACAAGGGAACAGTATTATGTCAAGTTTAAATGTTGCCGCCTTGGGCGGCGACCTTGTTACCAGGGCTCCCATCGCAAACCAGCGGAGCGTTTGCGATGGGAAAAAGGAGGAAGGATTTCGACCGATGACGGCGTCCGGCTTGCCGGACGCCCGAATCTTCGAAATTCTTCCGCCGTTACCACGGGACGACCCCTTCCTTCGTGACCAGCCACGCCCTCTCCGCCAATTCGGCCATAGGGCTGTCGGAGCGGGAGTCGGACCAGAACCCCTCCACATGCGCCTCGCCATACCTCTCCCGAAACCGGCGCACCTTCTCGGCCCCGTGGCAGTTTTCCCCCTCGTACCGGCCCGTGGCCTGGTCAACGGGGGACGCCATCAGCGCGAACCCCAGGGCCTTTGCCACCGGCCGCAGCAGAAATTCCGGCGACGCGGAGATCACCAGATCGTCCGGCCGCTTCTGCGCCATATACCAGGGGCATATATCCCCCATGTGCTCCCGCCAGAACCTCTCCGGCGCGTTTTGCGGCACATGCCGGAGGAACCGGTAAAATATCTGCTTGCACGCCGTCTTGGGCTTCAGGCGCAGCCCCATGCAGAAAAAGGCCCACGCCGTGCAGGGCATGGTGCGCCACGCCCCCGGATACCGGCGCAGGCACCAGAGGTAAAACTGGGCGGTGCTGTCCACGGGATATATGGTCTTGTCGAAATCGTAAACGTTCATGCGGTCACTATACCTGTTCTTCGTCTGCTTGTCAACGGCGCAAAAATTTATGAGCCTTTCGACAAAACTGGTGCTCTTTCGCTCTTTACAAGATCGCCAAAAAGCGGTATTCTCTACTCACAGCTTATCCAATGGGTCCTGGAGGGCCCGGCTCATATCTTTATCCCACAACCCTAAACCTTGGCGGGCCGCAAAAGCAGCCCGCCGCCTTTTTTTACCTTATTCTCCGGCTACGTTGACCCCCTCGACGCGCACGGCCAGCGGCCCGTCGTAGTCCTTGCTCCGAAACCGCTCTTTGGAAAACGTCATATGCCCCTGGCCGTCCAGAATGCTGCCGTTCACGCTCCCGCCGGTGACGGGGGTGACGGTCCCGTTTTCGTGCAGGAACGCCAGCCGTATCTCCCCGCCGAAGTGGCCGCTGAGCGGGTCCATCTGAAAGTCCGAGAAGCTCACCGCGTGCAGGCACGGCTCTTTCGTCAGCTCGTCCATAGGCGTAGTCCCCACGGGTACGGTCACGGCCCTGTAATTGCCGGTGGGCTCCACGCCCAGGTAGTGGCCGAACCGGGCCCCGCCGTGAATGGTGCGCAGCACCCCGTTTTCCAGCAGCGGCCTGTCGCCCATGGGCGCGCCGAAGTCCGTGTAAGGCGCCGTGGCCTTCAGACCCATGGTGAGCCTGTCGCCGGCGATATCCGCCCCCTGCGCATCGTCGCCCAGCTTGAAGGGCGAATATTTCTGATAGATCATGCCGGAGTTGGACCGGTCCACGTAGTAGCTGAGCAGGGTCCCCACCTGCTCCCGGTCCAGCACCAGCGCGTATGTCCCCGTTTTGGGCGCGGCCACGGCCCGGGCCCGGGCCTTTGTCATCTCCAGCGCGTGGCGCACCTCGGCCCGCAGCGCCTCCGGGGAGGGCTCCCGGTAGCAGAACTGGTGATAGGTCTCCACGTCCTGAGGCGTCCTGCACTGGCAGACGTACTCGCCCCAGACCTCCACCTGCTCCCAGCTCACGTCCGCGTTTTCAGAGCTGACGATACGGGTCTCTATCCGGCGCATGAATATCTCCGCGGAGTTCAAAAACACGTCCTGCGCCGTATCCTCGGCGAACAGGGCCTCCGTCACGTCCTTCATGCTCTCGGCCAGACTCCTGCTCCCGAAGCCTCCATTATCCGCCCTGCGGGGCGCCTTGACGCCGGCGGGCAGGGGGTACCAGGGGTTGGCCACGAATTGGGCGGCGTACCACGCCCCGGCCAGGGCCGTGCGGATCTCCTCCTCCGACATGCCCGGCCGTACCGTCGCCTCCGAATCCCCCAGCATCTTTGCCCCGTCCTTTTCAAAGGGCCGGAACACCCGCACCGTCCGCACAGTCGTGTCCGCCCGGCGGGTCAGGTCCAGATTTTTCTTCACGTAAAACGCTTCCAGCGAATCAGTGTGCTTTTCAGTAATCACATACTGCTCCACGCCCAGCTCGTGCAGGGCGGAAATGATCTTTTCCATGCTGCTCCCTCCTTAACCCAGCCGGATACGGGCCTTGATATACGGCCCGCCGTCGGAGACCTTGACCCACTCCTTGTGGCCCTTGCCGCAAAAGCCGCTGCCGGAAAGCTCGGTGCCGTCGCTCATCGCCGAGATGGACTTCAACAGATCGGGCACATAGCCGGTGAGCACCACCGGGGAGAAAATGCGCCCCGTCAGCTTGCCGTCCTTGATCTCCCGTGCGATATTGACCATGCACTGGATGCCCCAGTTTTTCGGGTCCTCCATGCCGCTGGAGGGACACTCCAGATACATGCCGTACTTGACCGAGGCGATCATGTCCTCCAGCTTGTCCTGCCCCGGCTCGAACCAGGTGTTGGTCATGCGGGTATACGCCTTGCGGGCGAAGCTCTCCCGCCGGCCGTTGCCGGTGGGCTCGGTGCCAAGTATCAGCGCCGACTGCAGGTCGCTGATGCCCCGCTTCAAAACGCCCTTGTCGATGATGACGGTGTCGTGGGCGGCCGTGCCCTCGTCGTCGAAGAAGTACGTGGCGGTCTGGGCCGCGGAGCTGGCCCCGTCGTGCATGGTCACCAGGGGCGAGGCCACGTATTTGTCCAGATATTGCGGCGCCTGGGCCCGGTCCTTGACGAACATGTCCATCTCCACCCCGTGGCCGAAGGCCTCGTGGACGATCATGCCGGTGGTCTCCGGGCTGCATATGCACTCGTACTCGCCGGGGATCATCGGTTCGCTGTGCAGCAGGTCCAGCGCGGTCTGCACACAGGGGGCCACGTTGTCCTCCATTTTCGCCAGCAGCTCCATACCCCCCAGACCGGAGCAGGGCAGATAGCTCTGCTTGACCTGCTGGTCCTTCATGGCGGCGGCCGCCACCGCCCCGGTGGTGTAAAGCACGCTCTGGGTCATGTCCTTGTCCCGGGACAGAAAGAGCTTTGTGTACCGGTTCCAAGTGGCCTGGGCCACGAAGTCCAGCACGGCCCCGTCCATAGCCAGCCCCTTGTCCCGCAGCGCCGTGAGCCGGTCCAGGACCGCCCCGTCGTCCAGCGCCGCTGGGTCCTGCTCGTATTCCGTGGCGTCGGCGAATACGGTGGGCTCTTCCTGCGGCGGGGCATAGGTGTTGGCCTCCAGCCCCTCCGGCCGCACTTCCGCGGCCAGAAGCGCCCGCACGGCGGCCACCACGCCGGGGATGGACTCCTCCTCCAGCTCGCTGAAGGAGTACTCCGCGTACCGCCCGCCGTCCAGGGCCTTCACCACGAACCCCCGGGCGTTTTCCCCCTCGCTGACGCTGACGCTGTGGCGGCTGACCCGGTAATACCGGCCCACGGTGTCCTCGGCCAGTATAGACGCGTAGTCGAACTGGTCGCACAGCGCGTCCCGCAGCTTCACCAGCGCCGCCCGCTTCTCCCCGATAAACCCGCTTGGTTGTACTTTCATATAAAATCTCCTTTCCTTTATGGAAGCCCCCCTTGTCAAAGGGGGGTGGGCCGCCGAATGGCGGCTCGGGGGGATTGCTGTTGGACGAAGGACAATCCCCCAGCCTCCGGCTATCGCCGGAGCCAGCCCCCTTTAACAAGGGGGCCGTCAATAATGTAAGCGCTTTATATCTTCCAAATATTGTCCGCGTATTCCTTCACGGCCCTGTCTGCGGCGAACACGCCGGACTCGGCGATGTTCACCAGGCTCATCCGCGCCGAGGCGATGGGGTCCTCCATGAGCTTGTAAAGCTCCGTATGGGCCCGCCGGTAGTCGGCGAAGTCCGCCAAAAGCATATACGGGTCGCCGCCGTACAGCAGGCTGTTCACCAGGTCCGCGTAGCTCTTGCCGTCGGCAAACCCGGCCCGGAACTTCTCCAGTACCGCGTGCAGCACCGGGTCGGACTCGAAATACTTCTGGGGCTGATAGCCCTTGCGCAGCATATCCTCCACCTGGGCGGCGGTCAGGCCGAACAGGAACATATTCTCGTCCCCCAGATGGTCGTGCATCTCCACGTTGGCCCCGTCCAGGGTGCCGATGGTGATGGCGCCGTTCATCATGAGCTTCATGTTGCCGGTGCCGCTGGCCTCCTTGCCGGCGGTGGATATCTGCTCGGACACCTGGGCGGCGGGCATGAGCGCCTCGGCCATGGACACCCGGTAATTGACGGCGAAGTGGACCTGGAGCTTGCCCTTGCAGGCCGGGTCGTGGTTCACGTCGGCGGCCAGGGAGTTTATGAGCTCGATGATCCGCTTGGCGGTCACATAGCTGCCCGCGGCCTTGGCGGCGAACACGAAGGACCGGGGCACGAAATCCATGTTGGGGTTATCCCGCAGCTGCTGCTGCAAGCTCGTGATGAGCATCGCGGCCAGAAGCTGCCGCTTGTACTCATGCAGCCGCTTGACCTGCACGTCCAGCACGGCGGCCGGGTCCAGCACGTCGCCCTGCTGCCGGCGCAGCCACCCGGCGAACTTATCCTTATTCCGGGCCTTGATCACGTTCAGCATGCCCAGCACCGTCTCGTCGTTTTCGTACTTGCGCAGGTCCCGCAGCCGCTCGGGCTCGGTGATGAACCTCGGTCCGATCAGCTCCCGGATAAGGCCGGACAGGTCCGGATTGATCTGGTCCAGCCACCGCCGGTGGTCGATGCCGTTGGTGACGAAGGTATACCGGTCCGGCCGCACACCGCACACGTCCTTGAACAGCCGTGTCTTCAGTATCTGTCCATGCAGGGCGGACACGCCGTTGATCTTATAGCACACCGCCTGGCACAGGTTGGCCATATGTACCTGCCCGCCGGACAGGATGAGGCTGTACTCCACCTTCTTCTCGTCGTTGGGGAACCAGCCGTTGAGCTGCTTTGTCCAGCGGATATTGAGCTCCCGGATGATCTGCCAGACCCGTGGCATGAGATTTTGCACCAGCGTCTGGGGCCACTTTTCCAGCGCCTCCGAGAGCACCGTGTGGTTGGTGTACGCCACCGTGCGGCACACGCAGTCGAAGGCCTCGTCCCAGCCCAGGCCGTCCTCGTCCATGAAGATGCGCATCAGTTCCGGGATGATGAGGGTGGGGTGGGTGTCGTTGATCTGGATCACATGATGGTCCGGGAAACTGCGCACATCGCCCCACTCCCGCCGGTGCTTGCGCACCAGGTCCTGTGCGGTGGCGGAGACGAAGAAGTACTGCTGCTTCAGCCGCAGTTCCTTGCCCTGCTTGTGGTCGTCGGCGGGGTAGAGGACCTTGGTGATGACCTCGCTCAAGGTGCGCTTTTCCATGGCCTCCACATACTTGCCGCCGGAGAACAGGTACATATCCAGATCCTGATTGCTCCGGGCCTCCCACAGCCGCAGGGTGTTGACCCGCTTGCCCTCATAGCCCGCGATGAGCATATCCCTTGGCACGGCCAGCACGCTTGTGTAGTTGGTCAGCTTGGTGCGGCACACGCCGGTGTGGTCCCAGATCTCCTCCACCTGCCCGCCGAAGCGGACCTCGCAGGTATCCTCCTCCCGCGGCACCAGCCAGCCCACCGCGCCGAGAGGCCAGCTGTCCGCCACCTCGGTCTGGGCGCCGTTTTTGATGACCTGCTTAAATAGCCCCAGCTCATAGCACAGGGAATACCCGGAGGCGGGGATGTCCAGGGATGCCATGGAGTCGGAATAGCAGGCCGCCAGCCGTCCCAGACCGCCGTTGCCCAAACCCGCGTCGGGCTCGATCTCAAAAATATCCGCCGCGCTGCGGCCCATGTCCTCCAGCGCGCCCACAAGCTCCTTGCCGATGCCCAGGTTATAGGCGTTTTTCATCAGGCTCCGGCCCAGCAGGTATTCCATGGACAGGTAATGGACCTGTTTTTCGTCCTTTTTCTCCCGCTGGACGGCGACGAGACGGCTCATGATCTCCCGGATGACCTGGGCGGATGCCAGAAAGACCTGCTCGTCGGTGGCGTTGGCGCCGGTGGTGCCAAAGTGGGCGCACAGCTTATCCTCGATGGCCGCGTGCAGTTCGTTGCGTGTGATCTCAAACATATACAAACTCCTTATTCTGAAGATAGAATACACATTGAAAAACCTCCGCCCTGCGGGCCGTCCCGCAGGGCGGAGGTCAAAAGAATTGCCTTGGTTTTTAAATATGTTCGCCTTTTGGAATAACGATCGGTAATTTGTCCGTTCCGGACAGGAAGCACTCCTCGGACACCACGCAGTCCTTGTCGGCGATGACGCAGTTGAGCTGCGCGTCCTTCTGTATCACGGTATCCTGCATGACGATGCAGTTTTTCAGCTTTGCGCCCTTGGCCACCCGCACCCCGCGGAACAGGATGCAGTGGTCCAGTTCGCCCTCGATGTAGCAGCCGTCGGCCACCAGGGAGGCGTTGGTCCTGGCCTGTTCGCCGTAATAGGTGCTGGCCTCGGCCCGCTCCTTGGTCCGGATAGGCAGCCCGTCGGCGGGGAACAGCTCGGCCATCATCCTGGGCTGGAGAAGCTCCATGCTGGCGTCGTAATAGTCCCGGACGGAGGTGATACGCCGGGCGTATTCATTGTGCTCGTACACGGCGATCTTGCCGCCCTGGGCCAGATAGTGGGCCACGGCGTCCCGGTGGAAGTGGTTGTGGTTGGCGTCGGAGCAGTAGTCCATCAGCTCCAGCAGCAGGTCCCGCTTGAGGATGTAGATCTCCCGGGAGAACAGGCCCTCGCCGGGGCCGCCCTCGGAGAACAGCAGCCGCCGGGCATACCCGTCCGGGTCCTTCACCAGCCGGTGGTGGGCGAAGGGGCCGTACCCCTCGGAGCAGACGGCGGTGATCTCCGCGCCGGTCTGCCGGTGCAGCTCATAGGCTTTGTTGAGGTCGATGTTGCCCACCCAGTCGGCGGCGCACAGCACCACGTCCTCCTGGGGGATGTCCCGTATGTAGGAGCTGACGGAGCGCAGGGCCTCCATGCAGCCGTTGAAGGTGCCGGAGTGGGCCTCGGGCAGGCCGAAGGGCGGCAGCAGCCGCAGGCCCCCGGACCGGCGGGCCAGACCCCAGTCCGCCCCGTTGGACAGGTGGTCCAGCAGGCTCTGGTAGTCCCGCTCCATGATGACGCCCACGTCCCGCACGCCCGCGTTGACCATGGCGGACAGGGCGAAGTCTATGAGCCTGTAGCGCCCGCCGAAGGGGATGGAGGCGCTGTTTCTGTGCTCGACCAGCTCCCGCAGGGCAAGCTCGGAGTTGAGCGTATAGATGATACCATGCAGATCGTTTCTCATGTCGCCACCATATCGTCATAGAGCATGGCGCCGGGCGCGACCATCGCGCCGGGGCCAACAGTCACATCCGGGCCGCAGGTCGCTACGCCCCAGCCTTCCGTACCGTCCGGCTCGGCGCCCACGTGGGCTCCCTTGCAGACCCGGACGTTCTCGCCCAGAATGGCGAAGCGCACCTCCGCCCCGGCCTCCACATGGGCCCCGGGCATGAGCACGCTGTATTCCACCCGTGCGCCCTTTTCCACCGTCACCTGGTTGGACAAAACGCTGTTGAACACGGTCCCGTCCACCACGCAGCCCTCCGTCACGATGGAGTGGCGGATGTCCGCGCCCTGACCGGCCACATGGGGCGGCCGGATGGGACTGCGGCTCATGATGGGCCAGTTGGGGTCGTACAGGTCGATGGTATCGGGACTGAGCATATCCATGTTGGCGTCCCACAGGCTGGTGATAGTCCCCACGTCCCGCCAGTAGCCCTGGAACCGGTAGGGCCAGAGCTTCTCCCCGGCGGCCAGCAGATTGGGGATGATGTTCTTGCCGAAGTCCTGCTGGCTGTTCGGGTCCGCGTTGTCGTCGATGAGGGCCTGACGCAGCTTGGACCAGGTGAAGATATAGATGCCCATGGAGGCGGTGTCGCTCTTGGGGTGGGCGGGCTTTTCCTCGAAGGCGTTGATATACCCGTCCTCGCCGATGTTCATGATGCCGAAGCGCTTGGCCTCCTCCATGCCGACTTGAATGACGGCGATGGTGGCGGCGGCGCCCTTTTCCTTGTGCTCCCGGAGCATGTCGGCGTAGTCCATCTTATAGATGTGGTCGCCGGACAGGATGAGCACGTACTCCGGGTCCCGCACGTCGATGAAGTCGATGTTCTGGTAGATGGCGTTGGCCGTGCCGGAGAACCAGTTGCCCTTTTCCCCCGCGGACATATAGGGGGGCAGGACGAACACGCCGCCGTCGTCGGCGCTCAGGTCCCAGGGCTGGCCGGTGCCCAGATAGGCGTTGAGCTTCATGGGCCGGTACTGGGTCAGCACGCCCACGGTGTCGATGCCGGAGTTTGCGCAGTTGGACAGGGGGAAGTCGATGATCCGGTACTTCCCGCCAAAGGGGATATGGGGCTTTGCCACATTCGCGGTCAGGGCGTACAGCCGGGAACCCTGGCCGCCCGCCAGAAGCATGGCGATACATTCTTTCTTCACTGGCGAACCTCCTTACATAAAGTATTGATATCTTCTCGCGCCCCGCCGAGGCGCGTATAGATACCTACCTCTTATGGCCCCCTTGTTAAAGGGGGCTGTCATGCGTCAGCATGACTGGGGGATTGTCCTTCGTCTAACAGCAATCCCCCCGAGCCGCCTTGCGGCGGCCCACCCCCTTTGACAAGGGGGGCTTTTACTGCCCATTATACATCTCCATCGTCTTCTCCGCACCCACCAGAATATAATCCTCCACGGCCCTGGCCGCTCTTGTGCATGCGGCGGAGAAGGCGTCCCAGTCGGCGTTTCGCGGCACGCCCAGGACCCAGTCGATCTGCTCGTCTCCCCCGTGGGGCGGCGCGCCCACGCCAATGCGAACGCGGGGAAAGTCCTCCGAGCTTAAATGGGCGATGATGCTCTTGAGGCCGTTGTGGCCTCCCGCCGAGCCCTTGGCCCGGACCCGCAGCCGGCCGCAGGGCAGGTTGATGTCGTCGGACACCACCAGCACCCGCTCCGGGGGGATTTTATAGAATCTCGCGGCCTGCCCCACGGCCTGACCGGACTCGTTCATGTAGGTCTGGGGCTTCATCACCAGCACGCCCTGGCCGTTCAGGTCCCACCGGGCGGTCAGCGCCTGAAACCGCAGCCGGGTCACGCTCAGGCCCTTATCCTTTGCCAGCGCGTCGGCGGCGAGAAAGCCCGCGTTGTGCCGGGTGCCGGTGTACCGGGGGCCGGGGTTTCCCAGAAACACGGCCAGCCATCGGACCGGCGCGCCCTTGCCGAACATCAGTCGAACAGGGAGGACAGGGACTCGTCCTCGTAAATGCGGTGGATGGACGCGGCGAACACCGGCGCCGCGGACAGATAGCGTATCTTCTCCACCTTGGGCTTGTCGGCCGGGTAGGGGATGGTGTCGAACAGCAGCAGCTCCTCCAGGGCGCTGTTTTCAATGCGCTCCAGGGCAGGGCCGGACAGCACCCCGTGGCTGGCGCAGGCGTAGACCTTGTTGGCCCCGCCGATCTCCTTGATGGCCTTGGCCGCGCCCACCAGGGACCCGCCCGTGTCCACCATATCGTCCAGGATGATGATGTTCTTGCCCTCCACGTTGCCGATGAGGTTCATGACCTCGGACTGGTTGGCCCTCTCCCGGCGCTTGTCCACGATGGCCAGGCCCACGCCCAGCTTCATGGCAAACGCCCGGGCACGGGCCACGCTGCCCACGTCCGGGGATACGACCATATAATCGCCGCTGGCCAGATCGAAGCGCTTTTTGTAGTGGGAGGCGAACAGACTCCCTCCGGCCAGATTGTCCACGGGGATGTCGAAGAAGCCCTGGATCTGGCTGGCGTGCAGGTCCATGGTCAGCACCCGGTCGGCGCCGGCGTGGGTGATCAAATTCGCCACCAGCTTGGCGGAGATGGGGTCCCGGCTCTTGGCCTTTCTATCCTGCCGGGCGTAGCCGAAATAGGGGATGACGGCGGTGATGCGCCCCGCGGAGGCCCGGCGCATGGCGTCGATCATCACCAGCAGCTCCATCAGGTTGTCGTTGACGGGCTTGCAGGTGGACTGGACCAGAAATACGTCCGCGCCCCGGACGGGTTCGTACACGGAAACGGAGCACTCTCCGTCCGCGAACTGGGCGCAGGACGCGTCGCCCATGGAGATGTTCAGGCAGTCACAGATGCCCTGTGCCAGTGCGGGATTGGCGTTGCCGGTGAAGACTTTGATCTCTTTTCCGTGGGAAATCATAAAGTACCCCCTGCCGAACGGCAATATTTTTATATGCAATATGTAATTGTCATATTATCTCTCCGTCAGCATTATAACAAACGCTACCACTAAATGGAAGCGTTTTGTGAAAAAACTTTGGGGGAAATAATCACCAAAAGAATTTCCAGTTATTTGGAAATTATGAACCACATGTCATCGGTCGGCGGGACCGCGCATTGACAGCACACCCGGGCGGTAATATAATTTTCCCGGAAAGGGAGGTCGGGACCATGAAGCTTACGGACATGCGGGATATACCCTGTTTTGACGGCCACTGCGACACGGTGAGCGCAAACGCCCGTTTTGTGTCCCACGTGGGACATGACTGGCCCAATGTGGGACAAGACCGGGACATGTTGGGACATTTCCGGCGCAACGCGGGCCATTTGGACTTCACCCGCCTGGGCCGGTTTCAAAAGGCGGCGCAGGTGTTCGCCCTGTTCGCCGACGCTGCCCGCTTCCCCGCCGGCGCCCTCTGGCCCGAGTGCCGGAGGCAGCATGAGGTCTTCCTGGCGGCGCTGGCGGCCAACGCCGACCTGGCGGTCCAGTGCCGGACGGCGGCGGAGATCGACGCCGCCAACGCCGCCGGCAGGGCGGCCGCCCTGCTGAGCGTGGAGGGCGGGGAGCTGCTGGACTGCGACCCGGAGAGGCTGGAAACAGCGGCTTTCTGGGGCGTGAAGCTCATAAACATCACCTGGAACCGGGTCAACGCCCTCGCCGGTACCAACGCGGAGGCGGCCGACCGGGGCCTGACGGACCGGGGCCGGGAATTTGTCCGGGAGATGGTCCGGCTGGGGATGCTGCCGGACGTGTCCCACCTGTCCGACCCGGGGTTCTGGGACCTGGCGGAGATGGGTCTGGGGCCGCTTATTGCCAGCCACTCCAACGCCCGGGCCCTGTGCCCCAACAGCCGGAACCTGACGGACGACATGTTCCGGGCCATCCGGGACAGCGGCGGCGTTGTGGGCATCAACATGTATGACGCGTTTCTCGGCGGGGCGTGTACGGTGGCCGACGCGGTGCGTCATATCGACCATTTTATGGCCCTGGACGGGGCGAAAACCGTGGCCCTGGGCGGGGATTGGGACGGCTGCAGGCTGCTGGCCGGGTGGCATGGCATACAGGACCTGCCCCAACTGTGGGACGCCCTGGCCGCCCACGGCTACGACCGGGCCACCCTGGAGGACATCTTCTATAACAACTGGTATAGGGTGCTGGGGTGATCCCGCCGCGGAGCAAAAGGAGAGAAACGCACGATGCTTCTTAGCAAGGACCTGGAAACGCCAAGGTTGACCATCCGTTCCTGGCGGAGGGCCGATAAGGGCTTTACGCTGGCTCTGTGGGGAGACAGGGAAAACGGAAGGTATATGAGCGACCCCGCCCGGGAGAACATGGACGAGGCGTATCTCCAATGTGTCGATGCGATGGAAGATAACCCGGAGGGGTATTATCTGGTCGCCGCATGGAAAGAGGACGGCACGCCTGTGGGTACCTGCTGCATATTCCCGGAAAATAACGGCAATTACGACATCGGGTACTGCATCGCAAAGGACCATTGGAAAGAGGGCCTGGGGACCGAGATGGTCGAGGCCATCCTTGGGACCGAGATGGTCGAGGCCATCCTTCGCTGGGTCAGGGCGGAAGGCGGCAGGTCCGTCACGGGAGAGGTGGCGGACGGCAATCTTGCGTCGGTCGCGCTTCTTCGCAAATTCGGGTTTTCCCGGGACAGAAAAACGCGCTATAAAAAATGGGGAGAAGAGACCTGGTTCGACGCCCATTATTATAGGCTGGATCTGGCGTGAGGATCTCAAAGCGGATCATTTGGAGGGTATGCGCTATGACGGAAAGGGAGAAGATGCTGCAAGGCGAATGGCACGACGCCAATTTTGACGCGGGTCTGCTGGAGGAACGGCAGAAAGCGGAATTGCTCTGCTATGATCTCAATATGTCCAGGCCGGGAAGTGCCCAGCAGCTTTCTGCCCTGAGAAAGCTGCTGGGCGTTGAGATTCCCGAGGGGCTTACCGTGCTTGCTCCGGTCTATTTTGATTATGGCACATACACGCATTTTGGCGACGGCGTTTTTGTCAATCACGGCTGTTATTTTATGGATGGCGGCACGATCGCCATCGGGAATAATGTTTTTATCGGTCCGTTCTGCGGCTTTTACACCGCGAGCCACCCTCTGAATTTTGCAGACAGGAACAAAGGCTTGGAAAAAGCGCTGCCCATCCGCGTTGGCGATAACTGCTGGTTTGGCGCGAACGTGACCGTGCTGCAGGGCGTTACTATCGGTGCGGGCTGCGTGATCGGAGCGGGCAGCGTGGTCACGCGGGATATCCCGCCGAACAGCCTGGCGGCGGGGAACCCATGCCGGGTCGTACGAGCGCTGTCTGAGAAGGATAGGGTGGGGTAAATATACAACCCCTCCGAGCGCCGCGAGCGGCGCCCACCTCCCCTTACACAGGGGAGGCTTTCGATAAGGACTGCCGCCCCGGGCGGGGAGGCAGTTTTATCAGAATTTTACCCGCTCTTTAACTGGTCGATAGGCGGTCCAGAGGGCGGTGGCGAGGGCGCAGCCGCCCAGCATGTTGCCCAGCGTTACGGGCAGGAGGTTCTTCAGGAAAAACGCGGCCCAATCAAGCCCCTCCGGGCCGCCGCCCTGGCGGATGGCCATAAAAAGGCCGGCGGGGATATAGAACATGTTGGCCACGCAGTGCTCAAAGCCGCACAATACGAACGTGACGATGGGAAGGTAGAGGCTCGCAAGCTTGCCCCCGGCGCTGTCCGCCGCCATGGTCATCCACACCGCCGCGCAGACCAGTACGTTGCACAGCACGCCCCGGACCAGCCCGTCGGCAAAGCGCAGGCTGACCTTGGCCGACGCCGTGGACAGGACCGCGTCGGATACCCCGTCCAGGCTGCCGCCCACAACGGCCAGCGCCGCGATCAGCACGGCCCCGGCCAGGTTGCCGAGATATACCACCGCCCAGGAGCGCAGCAGCGCCCCCGGCGTGATGCGCCTGGCATACAGGGGCAGCACCAGAAGATTGTTGCCGGTGAAGAGCTCGCCGCCGGCCAGCACGATCATGGCAAGGCCCGCCGGGAAGATGCAGGCTCCCGCCAGCCTGCCGCCCACCGACGTTGCCAGCGTGGCGGCCACGCCGGCCAGGGCGATGTACGCCCCCGCCAGCGCCGCCAGCAAAAACGCCTTCGGAACGCTCTGGGCCGTCTTGGCCGCGCCGATGTCCAGATAATCGCGGGCGATGTCCTTCGGTGTTTTCATAGGTCCCTCCCTCTTGCATTCCGGGCCGGTGCGCTGTAATATATTGGATATTATTATTGTAACATTATTACGTGCGTCTTGTCTACAGAAAAGGAGAGCTCATGCTGCACCAGCAAAATCTGACCGTGAACGCCGCCGGGCACCTGGCCGTGGGCGGCGTGGATACGCTCGATCTGGCGAGGGAATATGGCACGCCGCTGTACGTGCTGGACGAGGATATGGTCCGGGAGCGGATGGGGCTGTACGTGGCCGCGATGAGGGATCACATGCCCGCCGGGAGCCGGCCCTATTACGCCAGCAAGGCCCTGTGCTGCAAGGCTCTGTGCCGGATGGCGCGGGACGAGGGCATGGGGCTGGACGTGGTGTCGGCCGGGGAGCTGTACACCGCCCTGGCGGCGGGGTTTGACCCGGCGGACATATGCTTTCACGGCAACGCCAAGACTGAGGCGGAGATAGGCTACGCCATAAAAAGCGGCGTGGGGCTCATCGCCGCGGACGGGGAGGAAGAGCTGGTGCGCATCGACGCCCTGGCGGGAGCGCTGGGCGTGCGGCAGCGGGTGCTGCTGCGGGTGACCCCCGGCATCGATCCCCATACGTTCGCGGCGGTGAACACCGGCGTGCTGGACGTGAAGTTCGGCGAGCCTATCCCAACGGGTCGGGCCCTGGCCGTGACGGAGCGGGCGCTGAAGCTTCAAAACATCGACCTGGCGGGGTTTCACTGCCACATCGGGTCCCAGATATTCGAGGCGGGGCCGTTTTTGCTGGAGGCGGACGTGATGACGGCGTTTCTGGCACGGGTCCGGGAGATGACCGGCTACACCGCCGGGATATTGAACCTGGGCGGGGGCTTTGCCGCGGCGTATGAGGAAACGGATACCGCTCCGGACTGCGCCGGGATGGTACGGGCCGTGGGGGAGCGTCTGGCGGCGAGATGGGCCGAGTATGATTATCCCGCGCCGGTGGTGCTGATGGAGCCGGGGCGGGGCATCGTGGCTGCGGCGGGCCTCACGCTGTACACGGTGCAGAACGTGAAGCACGCGCCCGGCGGGGCGTGCTACGTGGCCCTGAACGGCGGCATGGGGGACAATCCCCGCTATGCCCTTTACGGGGCGCGGCACAGCGCGCTGGTCGCGGACAGGGCCGGGGAGAGGCGGGACTGCGCCGTCACCCTGGCGGGCCGGTGCTGCGAGAGCGGGGACCTGCTGGGGGAGAACGTGGCGCTGCAAAGGCCCAGGACCGGCGATACGGTGGCCGTGCTGACCACGGGGGCCTATACTTACTCCATGGCATCCAATTATAACCGGGCGCCAAGGCCGCCTATGGCGGCTGTCCGGGGCGGGCAGTCCCGGCTCATCATCCGGCGGGAGACGGCGGAGGACGTGGCGGCCTATGATCTGTGAGGGAAAAACGGCGGCCATCGTGGGCGTGGCCGGGAATGTGAACAATTATATCGCCGCGTTGAAAGCGGTGGGCATTGAGCCGGTGGTGACGCTGGACCCGGCTGAGGCGGTCCGCTGCGGCGGGCTGCTGCTGCCCGGCGGCGGGGACATCGACCCGGCCCGGTTTGGGGAGGAAAACAACGGGTCCCGGGACATTGATACGGCGCTGGACGCGGTGCAGCTGGCGGCGCTGGACGGGTTCGTCCGGGCGGGTAAGCCGGTGCTGGGCATATGCCGTGGCCACCAGGTGGTGAACGTGTACTTCGGCGGGGGGCTGGTCCAGGACCTGCCCACCGCGGAGGACCATATGGCCCGCGGGCATGCGGACAGCCTGCACGCGGTGGAGATCGCAGCCGGGAGCATATTAAGCAAACTTTACGGGCGGTCCGCGATCGTCAACAGCGCCCACCACCAGGGGCTGGGTGCGCTGGGCCGGGGGCTTCGCGTCACGGCGCTGGCGCCGGACGGGGTGGTCGAGGCGGCGGAGCATGAGAGTCTGCCCGTGCTCGCCGTGCAGTTTCACCCGGAGCGGATGGCGTTCGCCCACGCCCGAAGCGATACCGCCGACGGTGCGGGGGTGTTTCGGTGGTTCCAAGAACAGATCAAATGAAAAACGTCCCGGACGGGCGCCGTCCGGGACGTTTTTATCCTTTGGTCATCACGTGTATACGTAGCCGCTGGCGGTGATGTCGTCCAGGGCCACTTCGCTGTAGGTGCCGTTGTAGTGCCAGGCGACGGTCATGGTGTCCGCCGAGTCGGCAGGCACGTCCAGCGTGGCGGTGAACAGGGTGTTGCTGGATATGGACGCGCTGCTGGTGACCTGGATGCTCTTGCCCATGACCGTGGTGCTGTAGCTGCCGTAGGTGATGGTGACGGGCAGGGCCGACACGTTCAGGGCGTAGGAGTTGACGGTGCCGGTGACGGTGATGCGGGCCGTGCCGTTGCCCTGGTTCAGGGCAGACCAGCTCACGTTCATGTTAAGGCCCGTGCCCGTGTTGGAGGCAAAGCTGCCGCCGGAGAGGGTGCCGCCTACCTGGTCGGGCGGGATATTCGTCGCCACAGGGGGAGGCTCAGGCGGGTCGGTGGGCGCCTGGGTCGCGGGCGCCTGGGTCGGGGCGGGCGCGTTGGTGGCAGGGGGCCGTGTGGGAGCCGTGCTGCCGCCGCCGCCCGGCGGGCTGGTGAAGCCGGGGGCTTCCGGTATGTTCGTGGCCAGAGGCGTCGGGGTCTCCGTGGCCGGTTCCGCGGTGGGCTCGGGCGCTGCCGTGGGATTGGCAGCGGCGTCGTCCCTGGTGCAGCTGTGCATCAGTGCGACCTCCAGCGCGATCACCAGCGCCAGCACCACGAGAAGCAGCGCGATCCTCTTGACTTTCATGACGCGTTCCCCCTTTCGCCGCCATTATACGACGTTTTGCGGCCAAATGCAACTTTTTGTTACTGTTTCAGGACCTGGCCGAAATAGCCGCACTCCAGCAAAAGGCGGGAATAAACGTAACGGTCGTAGACCTGTTGGCGGGTCTGGACCACGTAGTACTGCACCGCCTGCTCGGACCCGCCCAGATCGTGGGAGGGGGTGAAGGCGCGCTGGGCGGCGTCGTAACGGCCCGCGTCGGAGACCCAGGCGGCGTAGGCGCTGCCGGCCAGGGGCACCGGGGGCGTGGTCCGGTCGTCCAGACCGTCCGCCAGCAGGTCCCGGCCGGACAGAAACCGGGCGTCGTAGGCCGCGCCGCAGAGGTCCAGGAGCGTGGCCGTCACGTCCAGCTCCGAACAGGGGGCCGTCACGGCCAGGCCGGAAAGCCCGTCTCCCCACAGGTAGAGCCCGCCTCGCAGGGGTTCGGCGCCGCCAGTCACCAGACACACCGCCGTGTTCGCCAGAAGGGACATGTCGTCCAGGGCCCGCATGAGCTTTTCCAGCGTTTCCTCCGCGCCGCCGGGAAGCTCGGCGTACAGCAGGAAGGGGCCGGTTTTGCGCAGCTCTTCCAGCTGGTCCTCCGGCGCGGCGCCGGCGGCGACGGAGCCGAAACCCAGGGCCTCGTAGGCCGGGGCAAGCTCTTGTGAGGCGGGACAGGCCAGGCAGGTATAGCCCGAGCGGGTCATGGCCGCCGCCAGGGAGAAGGGGAGATCGCCGCCGTATTTCGCCAGGAACGACAGGGACGGCATGCCCTGCACGTTGGTGGGCGTCAGACCGGTGAGCAGGGCGAATATGCGGCCATCGGTCCCCTGGTACCAGTCCGGCGCGTACACGTCCGCGAAGCGGACGCCCTCGGACCGGAGCTTTGCAAGCGTAGGGGCGCTGCCCGCGTCCGCGCCCAGGGGCTTCCAGTCCTCCGCCAGCAGCACGATGAGGTTATCCCCGGCCAGCGCGCCGGTGTACGCGTGTTTGGCCGTGGGCCGGCAGGAGAGAAAATAGTCCGTCATCTGCCCGATGCGGGCGCTGCCCGCCGTCTCGGTGGGCGCGGCCAGGTCCAGGTCCAGCACGTTGTAGGCGGTCGGGGCCCAGGCGGCGGCTGCCATCGCCTCCGCCGCCGGCTCCGGCGTGGGAAGCGTGCCGCGGGCAACTATCAGCGCCGCCAGTACGGCCGTCAGCAGCAGCAATAATGTCCGGCGCATGGCCTGTCCTTCTTTTATTCCATTCGAGGCGGGGCTCCCGCCCCCCTCGAGCTCCCCCTGGCTTAGCATGCGTTTTTTCGAGGCGGGACTGGCGTCCCCCTCGAGCTCCCCCTTGCTTGTCATACGTTTTCGCATGTTGACAGACTGCCTTTCCCGCGTGCTGTCTATAGAATGACGCAGACGGGAGGCGAAGGGGGTCGAAGCGCGTCGCCGGACGCAAAAAATCCACCAGACGCTTGCGCGAAACCGCACGACATGGTATCATTGAGCCGTTAAAAAAATATTTACCAAAGAGGTGTGGGACAAATGAAAAAATTCTTCAAAGAGTTCAAGGAATTTGCCACCAGGGGCAACGTCATCGACCTGGCCGTGGGCGTCATCATCGGCGCGGCGTTCCAGAAGATCGTGACCTCCGCCGTCAACGACCTGTTCATGCCGCTCATCGGCCTCATCACCGGCAACTCCAACTTCAACGACGCGTTTGTCATCCTCCGGCTGCCGGAGGGGGTGGAGGCGTCCCAGGTCACAAGCCTCGCCACCGCGACGGAGCTGGGCGTGACCACGTTCAACTACGGCGCGTTCATCTCCGCGGTCATCGACTTTGTCATCATGGCCTTCGTCATCTTCCTGATGGTCAAGGCCCTGAACCGGGCAAGCTCCCTGCGCAAGCCCAAGGAGGAAGCGCCCGCCGCGCCGACGACCAAAATCTGCCCCTTCTGCCTGTCCGAGATCCCCTACGGCGCGAAAAAGTGCGCCCACTGCGCCTCCGACCTGACGGAGACGGCGGACGCGTGAGGGAAAATAGCGAAATAAGAAATGGCGCGGCCAAAACGGCCGCGCCATTTGCATAGGGAAAGGGATTTAATTGTTCTCTCCCCCAGTCAGCGCAAAGCGCTGACAGCCCCCTCGTCAGAGGGTGCCGGATTCTTTCCTGCGGCGGAGAATATGCCTCCCTCTGACGAGGGAGGTGGCGCGGCGTTAGCCGCGACGGAGGGAGAGAAACATCAAAATCCAACGCAGTCCACGGCGTAAGCCGGGGACACCTTTTATTTTCCCATAGTTTTTGTTTTTTCCACGGCGGAGATCACCGCGTCGGAGGCGGCGGCGCGGAAGGCGGAGCGCTCCAGGGTCAGTACCCCCTGGATGGTGGAGCCGCCGGGAGAGCATACCGCGTCCTTCAATGCGCCGGGATGGCGGTCGTCGGCCTGGGCCAGGGCGGCCGCGCCCTCTACCGCCGCGGCGGCGTAGGCAAGGGCCTTGGCACGGGGCATGCCGCAGGCCACGGCCCCGTCGGAAAGGGCCTCGATGAACATATACGTAAACGCCGGGGTACACCCGCCGATGACGCTGGCAACGTCCATCAAATGCTCCGGGCAGGCGTCCCAGACACCCGCGCCGGCCATGGCGGCGATCAGGGCCGGGGCGTCCTCGGGCAGGGTATCACGCTCGCACCAGGCCACCAGGCCGCGGCCCACGCCCACGGGGGTGTTGGGACAAAGGCGTATCACCGGCCAGTTGTGGCCGGCCAGGCGCTGGATGGCGGCGGTGTCCAGCCCCGCGGCCATGGACACCAGCACGAAGTGGTCCTGCTTTTGATAGTCCTGCTCCCGGTGGGCCAGCGTGGGGGCTATCTCCTCCAGGCACGCGGCCATATCGTAGGGCTTCACGCCCAGGAAGATGTATTTCGCCGTGGACGCCACGGTCCTGGCGTCGCCGGCGGCGCAGCCCAGCTCCTGGGCCAGAGCGGCCGCCTTTTCCGGCGTGCGGTTGGCCAGGACGATGCGCTTGGGCGAGGTGGCCTTCACGGCGGCGCGGGCCAGGGCCCCGCCCATGCTGCCAACGCCGATAAATCCCAATTGGTACATGTATGCTCTCCTTCTCATAGTTTCGCTGTCCCATGAATGGGACAGGTCAGGTTGCATAAAGCGCCGGAACGTGCTACAATGTTCGCCGTACCTCACCAGGGGTCCGGCGCGGTGGTCTGGGCTCCGGCGGCTCGCACGGCGGCGAAGGCCAGCACCCGCGTGGGGTCCAGGCAGCCGTCGGTGAGGCCCAGGGCCCGGAAGGCGATGGGCAGCTCCGTACAGGCCAGCAGCACCGTCTGGGCTCCCCGGGCCCGCAGGTCGGCCAGTATTTTTTCCACGGGGATGGCCGAAAGGGGTACGGCGCCGGCTTTCACGCCGTCGTAGATAAGGCGCATGACCTGGCGCTGCATGGCCTGGTCGGGGTACACGGCCCGGACGCCGGCGGCAGAAAGGGCGGCGTCGTAAACGCCGCTTTGCACCGTGCCGTCCGTGGCGAGAACGCCGGCGGTCTTAATGCCCGCATTTTGCAGCGCGGCCGCCGTCAGGCGGGGCATGTGCAGCACCGGGACGGGCACGGACGCGGCCAGGTCGTCATAGAAATAGTGGGCGGTGTTGCAGGGCATGAGCAGCAGCTCCGCGCCGGCGGACACCAGCCGTTGGGCGCTTTTCGTCATCTCCGGCACCGGGTCCGGCCCGCCGTGTAAAATGGCGGCTGTCCGGTCGGGTATGGCGGTGTTCACGTCCGCCAGCACGTGCAGGTGGTCCTGGTCCCGGGCGGCCTTCGTCAGGGCGACGATCTTCTCCATCAGGTCGCAGGTGGCCGCAGGTCCCATGCCGCCGATGATGCCCACCGTTTTCGTCATATTTCCGCCTCCTGTTTAATGACGCCGGTACTTTCGCGCCGCAAGCGGCGCAAAAGTCCTCGCTCCGCTCGCCGCGCAAGCGCGGGGCGTCAGATCCCATTCGAGGCGGGGCTCCCGCCCCCCTCGAGCTCCCCCTTGCGTGAATACGTTCCTATTTTAGGCGCGGCGGGGGCGAACGTCAAGCGTGATTTGATGTTGTTTGAAAGGAATGGTCTATGGACACACGGCCCATCGGCATATTTGATTCCGGCCTGGGCGGGCTCACCGCCGTTCGGGCGCTGGTAAAGGCCGCGCCCTGGGAGAGCTTCGTCTATTTTGGCGACACGGCCAACGCGCCCTACGGGGACAAGACGCCCGCGGAGCTGGCGGAGCTGTCCGGGCACAATATCCGGTTTCTGCTGGCACAAGACGTGAAAGCCATATTGGTGGCGTGCAATACCTCCACGTCCAACGCCATGGACGCCATGGTGCGCCAGGCGCGAGGGACGCCGTTGATCGGCGTGATAAACGCGGCGGCGGCTGAGGCCGCGGCGGCGACGAAAACGGGCAAGCTCGCCGTGCTGGCAACGGCCGCCACGGTGCGAAGCGGGGCCTATGAGCGGGCGATACAGGAGCTGCGGCCGGAGGCGGAGGTCACGGCGGTGGCGTGCCCCAGGCTGGTGCCGCTTATCGAGGGCGGGCACACGGACCCGGGTGACCCGGAGTTATGCGGGGCGGTGCGAGAATACGCGGGGCCGGTGCGGGCTGCCGGGGCGGACACGGTGATATTGGGCTGTACACATTACCCCATCGTGAGAGCGTCCATCGAGGCGGCGCTGGCGCCGGGTACGGCGCTCATTGATTCCGGGGCCGCGTCCGTGGGCACGCTCCTGGCGGCGCTTGCCGAACGGGACGCGCTGGGGGATAAAAATAGCGCCGGGTCAAGGCGGTTTTTTTGCAGCGCCCGGCTTGCGGACTTCGCCCGCCACGGGGCCGCGTTTCTGGGCTGGCAAATGGAGCGGGCGGACGAGATAGACATCGGGCGGTTTTAGGAGGGGCGTCATGGCAAAGTCGGCCAATCAAAAGCTGAAGCTGTTGTACCTGTGCCGGTATCTGCTGCGCCGGTCGGACGAGGACCACCCGGTGACGGTGGCGCAGATGATCGAGTATCTGGCCAGGCAGGATATCGCCGCCGAGCGCAAGAGCGTGTACGACGACATGGAGGCCCTGCGGCTGTTCGGCCTGGACGTGCAGGCCGTGCGGGTGGGGTCCGCCACCGGGTATTTCATCGGCCAGCGGGATTTTCAGCTGCCGGAGCTGAAGCTGCTGGTGGACGCGGTGCAGTCGTCACGGTTCATCACGGAGAAGAAGTCTCTGGAACTCATCGGAAAGCTGGAAGGGCTGGCCAGCGAGCACCAGGCCGGGGAGCTGAACCGGCAGGTGTACGTCCGGGGGCGGATAAAGACCATGAACGAGTCCATCTATTACAACGTGGACGAGATACACGCCGCCATCGACGGGGACAGGGCCGTCACGTTCCGGTACTTCGACTGGGGCGTGGACAAAAAGCGGGTCTGGCGCAAAGAGGGCAAGCGCTACGCCGTCAGCCCCTGGGCGCTCATGTGGGACAACGAGAACTATTATCTCATCGCCTATGACCCCCAGGCCGGGGATATCCGCCACTACCGGGTGGACAAGATGAGCGCCATCGCCCAGACGGACCAGCCGCGACAGGGGGCGGAGGCCTTCAAAAAGCTTGACATGGCCGCCTATTCCAACAGCCACTTCGGCATGTTCTCCGGGCAGGTGCAGACCGTGCGGCTCAGCTTTGAAAACGCCCTGGCGGGACCGGTGGTGGACCAGTTCGGCGCGGACGCGCATTTGGCGCCGCTGGACGACGAGCACTTCTCCGTCACGGTGAACGTGGCGGTGAACGTGCAGTTTTTCGGCTGGCTGGGGGGCTTCGGCACACGGGCAAAAATTTTAGCCCCCGCCACGGCGGCGGAGGCTATGCGGGACCATGTGAGGGCGTTGGCGGGGTTATACGATCAGTAAATCACCTTGCAGATCAGATCCATCCAGCCCTCGGCGGTGAAAGCAAGCACCAGCACGCCCCAGAAGATCACATGATCAAGCACATTCTTTTTCTTTGACATCGGGAATACCCTCCTTTTGGTTACTGACAGCAGGATACCCCGTTGGAAGTCCAAAAAAACGGACAGCAGCGGGGCGGAGGAATGAACTATGGATAAAATGCAAACGGAAAACGGCTATGGCGTGCTGTTCATCGTGGCGACGCCCATTGGCAACGCACGGGACATGAGCCCCCGGGGCATGGATATTTTGCAGCGGGCGGACGTGATCGCGGCCGAGGATACCCGCCGGAGCGTGGTGCTCTTAAATAAACTGGGCATCCGGGCGGGGAAGCTGGCCAGCAACCACAAGTTCAACGAGCACGGCAAGGCGCGGTATTTCATCGACCTGTTGAAATCCGGCCAGAGCGTGGCGGTGATAACCGACGCGGGGACCCCCTGCATCTCCGACCCGGGCAACGAGCTCATCAAAAGCGCCGTGGCGGAGGGCGTGCATGTGGTGGGCGTGCCGGGTGCCTGCGCGGCGGTGACGGCCCTTTCCGTGTCCGGGTTCGACCTGAGCGCGTTCGTGTTCCGGGGGTTCTTCCCACGGGAAAACGCGGACAGGGGGAGGCTGCTGGACCAGATGCGCCGGGGCGCGGTGCGGACCCAGGTGTTTTACGAGTCGCCAAAGCGGGTCATGGACGCGGTGGAGTACTTCATCCGGGAGGCGGTGCCGTGCCAGATGTGCCTTTGCAACGACCTTACAAAGCTGCATGAGGCGGCGTTCCGGGGTACGCCGGGCGAGGTCCGGGACCAGCTTCTGGCAAAGGGGGAATTTGAAAAGGGCGAGTTCTGCCTGGTGGTAGAGCTGGCGGAGGAGTATCTTACGCCAAAGCAGGAGCACGTGGTGAGCCCGGAGGCGCTGCTGGTGGACGCCATGGTCCGGGAGAACTGCCGGGCAAAGGACGCCATAAAAACGGTGCTGGCCGACCAGGCCAACACCTACAGCAAAAATGAGCTGTATGCGGCGAGTTTGAGATTGAAAGAGATGTTTTAAACCGCTTTGAAAGCCTCCCCTGTGCAAGGGGAGGCGGTCCGGCGGTAGCCGGGTCGGAGGGGTTGTTGACAGACCTGAGGACAACCCCCCAGTCACGCTTCGCGTGACAGCCCCCCTTACACAGGGGGGCCGTCAATAAGGAAATTAAGATTTTCGGAGTGCGTTATGCGTATCGACATCCTCACGTTGTTTCCTGACGCGGTAAAGCCCATGATGGACGCGTCTATATTGGGCCGGGCGGCCAAAAAGGGCCTTATCGAAATAAACTGCGTGCAGATACGGGATTTCACCGACAATAAGCAGCAGCAGGTGGACGACTATCCCTATGGCGGGGGCTGGGGCTGCGTCATGATGGCCCAGCCGTTAAAATCCTGCCTGGACTGGGTGGCGGAGCAGGCCGGCCAGCGCAAGCGCCGGGTCATCTACATGTCCCCCCAGGGGGCGCGGTTCGACCAGAGCCACGCCCGACGGCTGGTCAATAACTACGACCACCTGGTGCTGGTCTGCGGCCACTACGAGGGCGTGGACGAGCGGTTCATCGAGAAGTGCTGCGACGAGGAGCTGAGCGTGGGGGATTTCGTGCTCACCGGCGGGGAGATACCGGCCATGGCCATCGCCGACAGCGTGTGCCGCATGGTGCCAGGTGTGCTGTCCGACCCGGCGTGCTACATGGGCGAGAGCCACTGGGAGGGGCTGTTGGAGTGCCCCCAATACACCCGGCCCGACGTGTGGGAGGGTATGGCGGTGCCGGAGGTGCTGCGCCGGGGCGATCATAAGGACGTGGACGTCTGGCGGCGGGAGCAGCAGCTGATCCGCACAAAAGAGCGACGGCCCGATCTCTTTGAGGCGTTCCAGCCCCAGACCGAGGCGGATAAGGCGACCGTGGCGCGGCTCACCGGGCGGGAAAAGCTCCGCTACGACTGCCGTCCGGCCACGGTGGAGGACATTCCGGACTTGCTGGCCATCACGGGGGAGGCCAGCGCGTACATGAAGGCGTGCGGCGTGGACCAGTGGCAGGACGATTTTCCCAACGAGGCGGTATTTCGCCGGGATATAAGCGAGGGGTCATGCTGGCTGTTCACCCACGAGGATAAGCCCGCCGGGGTGATCACGCTGTATCTCCGGTCGGAGGCGGATTACGCCGCCATCGACGGGGCGTGGAAAACCGCGGAGGACGCCGCCTACGCCACCGTGCATCGGACGGCGGTGAAGGCCGCCTACCGGGGCCGGGGTCTGGCGGACGAGATGATGCAGCTTTGCGAGGACCTGGCGTTGGGCCGGGGGTATGGCAGCGTGCGGGTCGATACACACGCGGACAACGCCGCCATGCGGCGGCTGCTGGAACGGCGGGGCTATGGATACTGCGGGCGGGTGACGCTCACGGACACGGTGGAGCACGACCCGGTGCGGGTGTGTTATGAGAAGGTGTTTTGAATAAGACAACCCTTCCGAGCGCCGCAAGCGGCGCCCACCTCCCCTTACACAGGGGAGGCTTTCGATAAGGAAGAGGATTTAAAATATCTCTCCCTCCGTCGCGGCTTGCGCCGCGCCACCTCCCTCGTCAGAGGGAGGCTTTCGATATGGTAAATCCTCCCCTGTGCAGGGGAGGATTTTGTCATACGCTCACGTCTTTGGCGTTGCGGACGCGGCGCTTGGTGTACAACAGCACCGCGTCGCCGGGTTGGAATACAAAGTCGCCGTCGGGGACCCGGGAATGGCCGTCCCGGGTGACCGTCACAATGAGGCTCCGGCGGGACAGGTCCAGGTCCCGGACCCGCTGGCCCACCCAGGGATTTTTGCCCCGCAGGACCACCCGCTTTAAGTCGATGCCCAGCTCGTCCTGGCCGGTCTGGGACCCCAGGACCAGATCGTCCCCGGCTTGCAGGACCGTGTCGGGCCTGGGGGTCAGGGCGTCGTCGCCCCGCTGTATGACCGCCGGAAACAGGTCCGGGGGCAGGGGCAGGTCGGAGAGCTTTTTGCCCGTCCAGGGGTGGTCCGGGCCGAGCTCCAGGCGCACAAAGCGCACGTCCAGGCCCGTGGCCTCCAGCTGTTCCAATCGCCGGTACTGCTCCACGAAGCCGGCGGATAAGATGCCGGTGGGGATGGCCACCATGCCCACGCCCAGAAAGGTCAGGATCATGCCGAACACCCGGCCCGCCAGTGTGACCGGGTAGATGTCCCCGTAGCCCACGGTGAGCAGGGTGGACACCGCCCACCACATGCCGGAAAAGGCGTTTTTGAATACCTCCGGCTGGGCCTGGTGTTCCAGGCCGTACATGATGAGGGACGAGGCCGTCATCAGCACGAGAATGATGAAGATGGAGCTCAAAAGCTGGTCCCGCTTGCCGCGCAGGACCGCGCCGATCACGTTCAGGGCGTCATAGTAGGCGTTGATCTGAAAAAGGCGCAAGATGCGCACTACCCGGAACATCCGGAAGGCCACCGCCCCCTGGGGCAGGAAGACGGGCAGGTAATAGGGGAAGAAGCTCAAAAGGTCGATGACGCCGTTGAAGGAAGTCATGTACCGGAACGAGGCGCGCAGCTTGCCCGTGCCCGGATAGAGAAACTCCGCCGTCCACACCCGCAGAAGATACTCCGCCGTGAAGGCGTATACCGTCACCTGGTCGATGCGGGCGATCAGGCCGTGGTAGGGCCGGGACGCCTCGAAGGTGGCAAAAATGGCGATGAACAGGTTCAGCAGGATCATGAAGATCAGCGCCAGGTCGAATAGCCGGCTGGGCCAGTCGTCCCGCTTGCCGATCTGGATGATGTCGAATATGCGCTTTTTCCGCTGCCGCAGGGTCATCCCGGTCACCTTCTTATCATGCTGTTGCGGGCAGGTCAATGTCAGACCTGCCCGCTGTGTTATTGTTGGGTCATTTAATCGTCGAACCAGTCGTTGTCGGCGCGTTCGCTGTCGAACTCAAACACGTCGCCGGTGGCGGCGTCCACGGTACATTCATACTCCGTGTCGGCCGTGCGGAACTCCACCTCGTATTCCAGCCGTCCGTCGTCATAGTCCCGCTTCACCTTGGAGCGGGTGACGTCGCTCTCGGTAACGCCCGCTTTCGCCAGCGCCGCGGCGTAGGCAGCGTCCTCGCCGATGTCGCCGGTCTGGGCCGCCGTCGGGGCGTTCGTGGCCGCGGGGGCGTTCGTCGCCTGGGTCACGACCGGGCCGGGGCCGGTCATGGCGCCGGGGAGGCGCTCGGCGTCCCAATCCCGGATGGTACCGGTGGCGGCGTCCACGGTGCAGTCGTATTCCATGCCCACGGTGCGAAACTCCACTTCATATTCCAGGCGGCCGTCGTCGTAGTCCCGCTTCACCTTGGACCAGGTCACGTCGCTCTCGGTAACGCCCGCTTTCGCCAGCGCCGCGGCATAGGCCGCGTCCTCGCCGATATCGTCGCCGGAGGCGGGCAGAGCGGGACCGGGGGCGGTCTGGACATCCAGGCCGCGGAGCACCTCGCCGGTGTAGGCGTGTACGCCAAATTCCTGTTCCCGGCCGTCGATGAGAAGCTCCACCTCATAACAGGGGGTGCGATCGTCCAGCTCCGGGTCCACCTCCATGCCGGACACGTCCGCCTTGGTCAGGCCCAGGCCGTCCAATACGGCTTGCAGGGCCGCGTCCCGGCCGATGGGCATACCGGGCACGCCGGTCGTGATAAGGTCGCGAAGCTCCTCCACGCTCAGGGCCGCCAGACCCTCAAAGGTCAGGTCCGGGTCGATGGCCATCACCTGCTCGACCAGATACGCCTTGCCGGTGGAGATGTTGTTTTGCTGGGCCTGGGCGTCCAGGGCCTTGTCGGCCGCCACGGTCTGGGTCAGCACGGCGGCGCTGTTGGCCGCGCTTTGCAGCGTGCCGCCCACGGCCTCGGTCAGCTCCTGCTGGATGCGCTCGCCCCGGGCCGCGTCCTTGTCTTCCACGGAGATCAAAATGGCGCTGTCCAGATGGTCCAGGTAGCCGTTGCGGACCAGGGCCCCCACGATGGCGTTCACCGCCACGTCCAGCTTGGCCCCTTCCAGGTCGTGGCCGCCGTCCATGTCCATGAGGACCACGGCCGCCTCCGCGTTCAGGCCCTTGCAGGTCAGGACCTTCTCGTTTTTGTTCACGGTCAGCTCGATGCTGGGGTTCACGTCCAGGCTCACGATGGAGGCCACGGCGTGGGCCTGCTGGTAGAAAATTCCACCGCCGCCGCCCGCCAGGACCACCAGGGCCAGACAGGCCGCGATAAGGGCCCGTTTCCAGGGCTTTTTGCCGTTGTTGGTGTTGTTGTTGGTCGCGTTTGTCATGTCGATCACAGTCCCCTTTCCCGCCTCACACCGGGAGAGGACGTCCCCAAAATCGTCGGGGGCCGTGGCCTCCAGCGCGCTCTTCAGGCGCTGCATAAGCTCCTGGTCCGTCACAGGGCGTCTCCTCCTTCCAGTTTGGCTCTCATTTTTTTCAGTGCGCGGTGATATCTGGACAGGACGGTGGCGAGGGGCATTTGCAGAAGCTCCGAGATCTCCCGGTGCTTCAAGCCGCCGGAGGCGTGCAGCAGCACGATCTGGCGCGTCTCGTTGTCCAGCGCGGCCAGGGCCGTTTGCAGCACCGCCCGGTCCTCCGCCGGGATATCGGCCTTGGCGGGAATGGCGTCCCATTCCGCCTCGGTCAGGTCCGTGCGGCGGCTTTCCTGCCGGAGCTTCATGCGGGCCAGGTTCCGGGCCACCGTCAGAAGCCAACCCATGGGCGAGCCGTCGGGCCGGTACTGGCCGGCCACGGACCAGACCCGGACAAAGGTCTCCTGGGTCACGTCGGCGGCGTCCTCGGCGTTTTTCAGAACGCTGAGAGCCATGGCGTACACCGCCCCTCGAGTGGCGGCGTATAACCGGCCGAACGCCTCCCGGTCGCCAAGGGCCGTCTTTGCCAACAGCTCCCGCAGGACCGTCTGTTCCGCGGATGAGTCCGTTTCCGTTCTCGCTCCCATGTCCATTGCCTCGCTGTCTCCTGTCGATCAAGTAATGCGCGGGAAGGGGTTTTTATTGCAGGGGGTCAGAAAAATTATTTGAAAAATCCGCCGATCAGGTCGCTGACCATGTTGCCGGCAAACTGGCTGGCCGCGTTGCGGACGGTCTTGCTGGAATTGCCCAGAAGGCCGCGGGTGATGCTGCGGGTGAGCTGACGGCCCATGGATTTGGCCGTGTTGCGGCTGGCCTTGACGATGCTCTGCTCCATTTTGGTGCGGCCATACTTGTCCCGGCCCTCGGCCTTGTACTGGGCCTGGAGGGCCCGCTCCTCCTCCTGGGCGGCCTTCTCGGCGGCCCGCTGCTCCGCCAGAGCCGCTTTTTCCGCGGCGGCCTGGGCCTTGGCCTCCTCCTTGGCCTGCTTCTCCGCCTCGGCGGCGGCTTCCGCCTGGGCCTGTTCCTGGGCGGCGGCCTGGGCCTGCTCGGTCAGTATCTCATAGGCCGAGCGGGGGTCCACCGCGTCTTTATACTTGCCGTAAAGGGCGTCGTTGGCCACGATCATAGCCCGGGCGGCCATGTCCATGCCGTCCAGAGAGCTCGACGGCGGGCATATCGTGGTTTTCTCCACCACCGTGGGCACGCCCTCGCCGTCCAGCACCGACACCAGCGCCACGCCGGTGCCCAGATCGCCGATGGCGTCCTCGGTCCTGAAGGCCGGGTTGGCCCGGAAGCTCTGGGCCGCGGCGCGCACCGCCTTTTGCTCCGCGGGAGTGTAGGCCCGCAGGGCGTGCTGGATGCGGTTGCCCAGCTGGGACAGGACCTGGTCGGGGATGTCGGCGGGGTTCTGGGTGATGAAGAAAACGCCCACGCCCTTGCTGCGGATGAGCTTGACCACCTGCGTCACCTTCTCCACCAGGGCCTTTGGGGCGTCGGAGAAGAGCATGTGGGCCTCGTCAAAGAAGAAAACCAGCCTGGGCTTGGCCCCGTCGCCCACCTCCGGCAGGGCCTCGAAAAGCTCCGAGAGCATCCACAGCATGAATGTGGCGTATAATAGCGGCTTTTGGGCCAGCTCCACGCAGTGCAGGATATTCACGGTGCCCCGGCCGTCAGGAGCGGGGCTCATCCAGTCGTCGATGTCCAATGTGGGCTCGCCGAAGAAGTCCGCCGCGCCGTCGTTTTCCAGGGCCAGAAGCGAGCGCTGCACCGCGCCCACGCTCTGGCTGGTCACGTTGCCGTATGTATTGACGAAATCGGCGTGGTGCTCGCCAAGCCAGGCCAGCATGGCCCGCAGGTCCTTCAGGTCGATGAGCTGCCAGCCGTTGTCGTCCGCCACACGGAAGGCGATGTTCAGCACGCCCTCCTGCACGTCGGTCAGGCCCAGAAGCCGGCTCAACAGCACCGGGCCCACGTCCGTCACCGTGGCGCGGACGGGGATGCCGCCCTTGCCGAACACGTCCCAGAACCGACAGGGATAGCCCGCGTACTTAAACGTAGCCGGGTCAACCCCTGCGTTGTTGAGGCGCTCGCGCATTTTTTCGCTGTCCGTGCCGGCCAGGGCCGTGCCGGACACGTCGCCCTTGATGTCCGCCAGGAACACGGGCACGCCCATGTCCGAAAAGCCCTCGGCCAGCACTTTCAGCGTGACGGTCTTGCCCGTGCCGGTGGCGCCGGCGATCAGGCCGTGGCGGGTGGACATGCTGGGCAGAAGATAGACGGGCGCGTCGCCCTTTCCCACGAGGATCTTGTCGTCTTGCAGCATAACGGGTCCCCCTGTTGTTTTTTCATCATTTTACCACGGTGGATACAAAAAGAAAAGGGGCGGGATGGCGTGGTTGCTCTTTGCACAGGTACCGGGCGCGCTCCCGGCTTGCGCCGGGGCCGTGCGATTGGTATAATGTGAGAAAAATTAGCTGCACGATCGATGTGCCGGATGAGATGACAGGAGAGGAACGGATATGAGGCGTACGGGACTGAAACTGGACCCCATAGCCCGGCCGGAGGCCGTGGTGCGGGGAGAGAAATGGCGCGTCACGGTGCTGACGGACCGGCTGCTGCGGCTGGAATACGACGACGCGGGGCGCTTTACCGACAGCGCCACCCAGACGGTGATCCGCCGCAATTTGCCCGTGCCGGCGTTCACGGCGGAGAGGCAGGGGGGCGGCGTGGTCGTCAACACGGGAAAGCTGCGGCTGTTCTATGACGGAAAGCCCTTTTCCCCGGAGGGGCTGCGCATCGAGATGAGCGAGCCGGCCCACGGCTTCGCCTACTGCTGGCGGTATGGGGACGGCACACATGATCTGGGCGGTACGGCCCGGACCCTGGACGGCGCGGACGGCCCCATCGAGCTGGAGAGCGGGCTGATGAGCCTGGACGGCTACACGGTCCTGGACGACAGCGGCACGGCCCTGATCACGGAGGACCTGTGGGCCGAGCCCCGGCCCGAGGGCGGGAAGGACCTGTACTTCTTCGGCTACGGCCACGACTATAAGGGCTGCCTGCGGGACTTTTACCGGCTGAGCGGCCAGGCGCCGCTGCTGCCCCGGTTCGCCCTGGGCAACTGGTGGAGCCGGTTTTACGCGTACTCCCAAGAGGAATATCTGGCGCTCATGGAGCGGTTTCGCGCCCGCGGGATCCCCCTGAGCGTGGCGGTAGTGGATATGGACTGGCACCTGACGAAGCTGCCGCCCCGCTGTGGCAGCGGCTGGACCGGGTACACCTGGAACGAGGAGCTTTTCCCGGACCATGCGGGCTTTCTCCGGCGGCTGCACGAGATGGGGCTGCGGGTGACGCTGAACGTGCATCCGTCGGAGGGCGTGGGCGCCCACGAGCGGGCCTATCCCCAGATGGCCCGGGCCCTGGGGCAGGACCCGGCGGCCGGGGAGCGGATCCCCTTCGAGGCCACGGACCGGGCGTATATGGACGCCTATTTTCAATATCTCCACCATCCGCTGGAGGAAGAGGGCGTGGATCTCTGGTGGGTGGACTGGCAGCAGGGTACCCACTCGGCGGCGCCGGGTATCGACCCGCTGTGGATGCTCAACCACCTGCACTGGCTGGACAGCGGCCGGGACGGGCGCTGGCCCATGACCTTCTCCCGGTACGCCGGACCGGGCAGTCACCGGTACCCCATCGGCTTTTCCGGGGACTCGTTCATCACCTGGCAGTCCCTGGACTTCCAGCCCCGTTTCACCGCCACCGCCGCCAATATCGGCTACACCTGGTGGAGCCACGACATCGGCGGCCACCAGGGCGGACGAAAGGACGACGAGCTGGAGACCCGCTGGGTGCAGTTCGGCGTGTTCTCGCCCATCATGCGTCTGCACAGCACCGCCAACGCCTTCGCCGGGAAGGAGCCCTGGAAGTGCGGCATGGAGGCGGAGCGGGCGCAGACGCAGTTCATGCGCCTGCGCCGGAAGCTCATACCGTACCTCTATTCCATGAATTATCTGACAAACCGGGAGGGTCTGCCCCTGGCGCGGCCCATGTATTACGACATCGACCGCCCGGAGGCCTATCTGGTACCCAATCAGTACTGGTTCGGTACCCGGATGATCGCCTGTCCCATCACCAGCCCTGCCGACCGGGAGACGCTGCTGGGCTGCTTCGACGCGTGGCTGCCGGAGGGGACGTTTTACGACTTCTTCACCGGCCGGCGGTACACCGGCGGCCGGAGACTGAAGCTGTACCGGGACATCTCCGCCATCCCCGTGCTCGTCCCCGCCGGCGGCATCGTGCCCCTGGACGCGGACGGGGAGAGCAACGGCGTGGAAAACCCGGAGGTGATCGAGCTGCGGGTCTGGCCCGGCGCGGACGGCAGCTTCGATCTGTATGAGGACAGCGGCGTGTACGGCGCGGAGCCGGCCGTGACCCGGTTCGCCCTGTCCTGGGGAGAGACGGCCCGGCTCACGGCGGCCGTGGAGGGGGATGCGTCCTGCATCCCCGCCGGGCGGCGGTATCGCGTGCGCGTGACGGGCGTGGCGGAGCCGGAGGCCGTGTCGGCGGATGGCTGGCGCTATGACGCCGCCAGCAGCACCTTGTGCTTTGACCTTACGGCGGGCCGGGGCGGGTTTACGGCAACGTTTTCCGCCCGACTGGCCGACCCGGACCCGACAGAGGCGGTATATGACATCCTGGACCGGGCCCAGATCGGCTATGAGACGAAGAGGAAGATCTATGAGGCGGTGCGGCGCGGACCGGACCTGGCCCACGCGCTGGCCGCCCTGACGGAAATGGACCTGCCGCCGGCTCTGTACGGCGCCGTGACAGAACCAATGACAGCCCTCCTGTAAGAGGGCTGTCATTTTTAACAAAATCGAAACGGACTTTTGTAACACTTATTCAATTTTAATGCGCGCTGTCGCCGAGGAAGGAGCCGACGACGGCCTGGACAGCGGGGTGGAGCGGGTTGGTGCGCCAGTACACCACATCGTCGAAATACAGGTCGTCCACGGGCACGAGCCGGATGTTCGGGTCGGAGATGAAGCGGCTGTTTCCGGAGACCAGCGATATGCCGATGCCGGCCTCCACGTACAGGAGCATCGTCTCGATGGAGGCGGTCTCCCGGATGATGCGCGGCTCAAAGCCCGCCCGGCGGCACGCCTCCTGCAGCGCCAGATAGCCCTGGGGGGTCGCCTCCTGGGCCAGGGCGATGAAGCTCTCCTCCCGGAGCATGGACAGCGTGACCGTGGCGTGCCGGGCCATGGGGTCGCTGACGTTGATGGCGATCATGCCCCGGTTGGTGCCCGCCACATACCGGGCCACAGACGGGGGGGTGACGGGCGCTGTGCCGCTGGCCTCGCTGGTGACGATCATGTCCAGACCGCCGGCGTCAAATTCCTGCCACAGCCGGTGCATGCCGCACCGCTCCAGCCGCAGTCTCACATTGGGGTGCTCGTGCTGAAACGCCTGCATGCGAGGCACGAACGCGGAGATGTCCACGCCCTCCAACACCCCCAGCGACAGCACGTTGTCCTGCTCCAGCTGCATCGCCCTGGCCGCCGCCAGGGACTGGTCGAATTTGTCCAGCGCCTCGGCCCACTCCTGTTGGAGAAGCCGTCCCGCCTCCGTCAGGCGCACCTGCTTGCCGATGCGCTGGAACAGCCGTATGCCGATAGCCCGCTCCAGCTCGGCGATCCGCTTGCTCAGATTGGGCTGGGCCGTGTACAGCTCGTTGGCGGCCTTGGAGAAGTTCTCATACTTGGCCGCCGTCACAAAATACCGGATAGCGCCCAGGGAGATGTTCATCGCACGCACCCCTTGTATTATAGAGTAGTAGTTATTAATGACCCTCTCCAAGGTCATGTGCTACACTGGAAGGGATGCTGTGGATCGGTTTTCACCTCCTACCGCGAGACGGTTTCAGAAAGGCTCCGACCACAGCCCCTTGCAGTTTTGTTGATCAGTTAGATACCGCCAGACGGTTGATGTAGAACAAGGTTACAAGGCAAGGCGTTCTGTGGATACAGCATCAAATC
>CANQJZ010000004.1 GCA_947624385.1 uncultured Oscillospiraceae bacterium | reverse complement strand
GGGCATAGCTCATTTGGCAGAGCGCCACCTTGCCAAGGTGGAGGTAGCGAGTTCGAATCTCGTTGCCCGCTCCAGCGAAAAAGCACTGCGCATGCGCAGTGCTTTTTTGTTATATTGAAGCCCCCTTTGTCAAAGGGGGGTGCCCGCCAAAAGCGGTCGGGGGGTTGTCGCACGCAAAGGGAGTTGTTTTTCCGGGAAAAACCCGTCCTGACGGCGAATAAACACGCAAAACAGTGGACAAGCCCGTGAAACTATGTTATATTATAATATAAAAAGTTGGATGTTATTCTGTCGAAGGGAAGGTGTGCAGATGAAGAAGATCCGTGCGTTGTCGCTGGCGCTGCTTGTCCTGCTGGCCGTGAACGTCTTTGCCGGCGGGCAGCATGCCCTGGCGGAGGAACAGCCTCTTGTGGTAGGCGTTCGCGATGACATCGTGAATTTCGGCTTTCTCAACGAGACCACCGGCAAATACTACGGCCTGGAGATCGACCTGGCCAAGGAGCTGGCCACGCGGCTGGGCCGGGACGGGGTGGAGTTCGTCACCGTGACCCCCACCACCCGGGAGGAAGTGCTGCAAAACGGCCAGGTGGACTGCCTCATCGCCTGCTACTCCATCAACGACGAGCGGCAGGAGCTGTTCGATTTCTCCGAGCCGTACTATAGCGACGATACGGTCTTCATGGTCCAGACCTCGTCCTGCTTCCGGCGGTGGATGGACCTGGGGGGCATGACCGTGGGCGTGCTGGCCGGGTCCAATACCGGCGAGCTTGTCACCGACACCATGAAGCAGTACAGCCACAAGGGCGTGCAGCTTGCGGAAATGGACACCTACCAGGACCTGTCCGACGCGCTGGAACGGGGCGACGTGGACGCGGTCTGCATGGACGGGTGCATCGCCCAGGCGTATATGAACGAGGACCGGGTCTATCTGCCCGGTTCTCTGGCCACCCAGTACTATGGCGTGGCCACCCAAAAGGGCTCCGATCTGAGCGAGCAGGTGGCCGCGGCCATGGACGAGATGCTCTCCGACGGCACCGTCCAGGACTACATCGACAAGTGGGACTGAGGGGTGCGCCATGAAAAAACTGACGAAAAAAGCGATCGTCATGATCGTCATCGAGCTTGTCTGCCTCGTCGGCCTGGGCGTGTACCTCACCACCATGCAGAACTATCTCTCCCAGCAGCAGCAGCGCCGGGACACGGAGCAGAAGATCGAGCAGCTTCGCGAGCTGGTCCAGTCCGCCGGCGAGTCCTCCCAGCGCCTGAAGCAGACCGTGGACGGCATCTACCAGTCCAAGGCCATGAGCCTGGCGTACATGGTGCGGGAGAAGGTGGACCCGGAGCTGAACGACGACGTGATGCTGGGCTACCGGGACCTTCTGAGCGTGGACAATGTGTTTATCCTGGACATGGACGGCAACGTTCTCTATAAGGCCAAACCGGCCAGGACCGACTTCACCCGCGCCCGCTACAACCAGCTTCGCACCGTGTTCGGCACGGACGACCCCTCCCAGGCCTTCGAGGTGGACACGGGGGACAGCCAGCTGCGCTATTACGGCGCCATGATCGACCGGGGCCATATGGCCGTGGTTGCCCAGGACCCGGCGGAGCTGGACAGGCTGACGGAGGAGACCTCCTCCTGGAAGAGCGTTCTGGAGAACGTGAGCGTGGGCCTGGACGGCTATTCCTTCGTCATCTCCGCCAAGGACTACACCTTCCTCTACCACCCGGACGAGGCCATGATCGGCCTGGACGCGCTGGACGCGGGCATTCGGGTGGAGGACCTGGAGGACGGCGGGTGCTGCTGGATGACCGTCAACGGCGAGGAGCTTTACTGCGGCGTGGTCAAGGCCGACGACGTATACGTGATCTGCGCGGTGACAAGGGGCGAGATCAACTCCGCCAACGCCATCACCGTCATCATCGTGCTGTTCGTGTTCTTCACCGCCATTACGGTGGTGGTGTTCTACGCCATCGTGATGCTGAAGGAGGAACAGGCCCGGGACGAGGCCGCCACCGAGGAGGAGCGGGCCGAGAACTACAAGGACGCGGGCGCGTTCCGCTGGCACCGGCGTGTGGGCCGGAAGCTGGTCACCGTTTCCTCCGTGGGCCTTATCTGCATCCTGGTCATATCCTACTACATGCAGACCCTTTACTGCATGAGCCGGGCGTCGCTGCAAAACACCCAGCGCCTGGAAGAGGTGGAGATGACCATGGGCCGGTACCAGGCCAACGTGGACATGCTCACCGAGCAGTATAACAACAGCTACGTCAGCAAGGGCGAGACCGCCGCCTATATCCTGAGCCAGCGGCCGGATATTTTTGAGGACCGGGAGCGGCTGGCCGAGCTCAGTCGGGCCATCGGCGTGGAATATCTTTTCGTCTTTGACGCCAACGGCAAGATCGTCTCCACCGATTCGCCCTACACCAACTTCACCCTCAGCGAGGACCCCACCGAGCAGTCCTATGAGTTCCGGCAGCTTTTGCAGGGCGTGCCCTATCTGGTCCAGCCGGCCCAGAAGGACGACGTGGGCGTGTACCGCCAGTACGTGGGCGTCACCATCCGGGACGAGGACGGCAGCGCCAACGGCTTCGTGCAGGTATCCGTCCAGCCGGAGCTGCTGGCCAACGCGGTGGAGCAGCTGAGCCTGAGCGCGGTGCTGCAAAACATCCGGGTGGGCGTCAACGGCTTCGCCTTCGCGGTGGACCGGGACACCCGGAACTTCATCTACTACCCGGAGGAACGGTACATCGGCCGCAGCGCCGCGGACTACGGCATGGGCGAGGACATGTTCCGGGACGGGGACAGCGGCTACCTCACCCTGGGCATGGACAAGTACTACGGCGCGGCCATCGAGACGGACGACGCGTTCGTATACGTGGTCATTCCGGCCAATGAGCTCTTTGGCGACCGGGTGCTTCTGAGCCTGAGCACCACCGGGGTGAGCCTGGTGTGCCTGGCGCTGATGTGCCTGCTTTTGAGCCTGGAGCGGCGGCGGGACGATAAGAGCGAGCAGACCGGGGAGGAGACGCCCGCCGAACCTGCCGAGCCCACGCAGCAGGCGAGCGCCGGCAAGCGGGCCCGGATGGTGGACGTGGTCATGCCGGACGGCACCGTGAAAAAGACGGAGAGCGCCTTCAGCCGATGGAGCAACCAGGCCCTTGGCTGGGGCGAGATGACCGCCGAGCAGAAGACCATGATGGTGCTGAAGGTGCTGCTGGGCCTTCTGGCCCTGTTCATCGTGGTAGCCGTTGCCAATAAGGAGACCGCCTTCACCCGCACCAGCGTGTTCCGCTACGTGCTGGACGGCACCTGGACAAAGGGCGTGAACGTGTTCGCCATCACCGCCAGCGTCATGATTTTGTGCGTGGTCAGCGTGGTGAGCATGCTGCTGCGCACCATCCTGAAGTTCCTGAGCCGGAGCATGGGCGCTCGGGGCGAGACGGTGATACGTCTTGTGAACAACCTGGTCAAATACGCAGCCGTGATCGTGGCGCTGTACTTCTGCTTTGCCATGTTCGGCGTGGACACCGCCACGCTCCTTGCCTCCGCCGGTATCCTGAGCCTGGTCATCGGCCTTGGCGCCCAGGACCTGGTGAAGGACATCGTGGCCGGCCTGTTCATCATCTTTGAGGGCGAGTTCCGCGTGGGCGATATCGTGACCATCGGCGACTGGCGGGGCACCGTCGTGGAGATCGGCGTGCGCACCACCAAGATCGAGGAACCGGGCAAGAACATCAAGATCATCAACAACAGCGCCATCTCCAACGTGATCAACATGACCCGCAAGGAGTCCTTCGCCGCCTGCGACGTGGGCATCGAGTACGGCGAGAGCCTGGAGCGGGTGGAGGCCATCCTGGCCGAGGAGCTGCCCCACGTCCGGGAGCGCCTGCCCAAGATCACCGACGGCCCGTTTTATAAGGGCGTGTCCGAGCTGGCCGACTCCGGCGTTATCATCAAGATCGTCGCCCAGTGCGCCGAGGGCGACCGCATCCAGATGGCCCGTGACCTGAACCGGGAGATGAAGCTGATCTTCGACAAGTACAAGATCAACGTGCCCTTCCCGCAGGTGGTGCTCAACCAGCCCGTGGAGTTCAAGGAGGCCACCGAGTGGCAAAAGCGCAAGGCGGAGCAGTTCGCCGAGGAACAGCGGGCGCTGGGCAAGGACCTGGAGACCACCGTCCAGTCCTGAGCCGGGCCTGATATTAAGTAATTAAAAAATTTGTATTATTCCTGCTTATGTGGTAAAATACCTATGACCCGGAATTTTCTGGAAAACAAAAAAGGAGAACAACTATGACCAAACCCAATACGCTTCTGAAAGTCGTCAGCATCATCTACATCGTCGTGTGCGTCCTGGGCATCGTCCTGACGATCCTGACCGCCGTCATGGGCGGCGCGGTGCTTGGCGCCGCGGCGGAGAGCGCCAGCGTCGGCGTGGTGGCCGGCAGCGTCACGGCCGTCATGCTCGGCAGCGGGTCCGTGCTGGGCCTGGTGGCCGGTATCCTGGGCGTGAAGGGCCAGTTCACCGGCTGCAAGGTCCTGGGCATCATCCTTCTGGTGTTCGGCATCATCAGCGCCGTGTCCGGCATCTCCACCACCAACGGCGCGCTGGCCATCGTCGTGTCCGTCGTGGCGCCTCTGATCCTGCCGGTGCTGTACACGATCGGCGCGTTCAAGGGCCCGAAGGACTGAGCCGACCCATTCAGGAGGACGAAATATGCTTCTGCACGCCAAGAGCAAGATGCTCTCCATCCACAAGAAAATGGAGATCATGGACGAGGCCGACCAGGTGCTGTACACCGTGGAGAGCAAGGCCATTTCCATCCATGACACCACCACTGTTCGCAACGCGGCTGGCGAGACCGTCGCCACCATCAGGCACAAGCCCATCTCCCTGCACGAGACCCATGTCATCGAGTTCGCCGACGGGGAGGAGGTAGAGGTCCGCACCGAGCTTTTCCATGTGATGCAGGACGTTATCGACCTGGAGGGCCTGGGCTGGCAGATGCGGGGCGACATCCTCCAGCACAACTATGAGTTCGTCAACTCCCTGGGCGGCGTACTGGCCCGGACCCACCAGAAGTGGGTGTCCCTGCACGACGTGTACTACATCGACGTGCTGGACGAGAGCCAGTTGGACAAGATCGTGTCCGTGTACGTGGCCCTGGAGCGCATCATCCGGGAGCGGGAGATACGCCGGGAGAACGAATCCGGCGTGATCGCGGCCGGCGGCGCGGCCGCCGCCAGCCAGAGCGGCAATACGCCCAACAACTGATGACCGCCAAAAACCCCCGGCTCACCCGAGCCGGGGGTTTTCCTGTGGTATTTACCTGTTATCTGCCACGGCGCATGCCGCGGACGATGGCTCTCGCCAGGGCCTCCGTCTGCTGCTTTTTTTCCTCCGCCTCTGTCAGCTCGATCTGCCGCATCAGCGCGTCCCGGAACCTGACCGCCGACGGGATATAGGGGAACGCGAAGGTGCTGCCCGCCGTGGTGATGGTGACGGTGCCCCGGTCGGTGAGCTTTCCCAAAAGGCTCTCCTCCACGTAAACGCCGCCCACCCGGTCCAGGGGCACGTCCAGCGTCTTTGTCACGAACACCCCCGCCTCGCCGTACACCCGCTTGCTGGTCAGCATCAGGCGGGTAGACAGCCGCCGGGCGAAAAACCGTATACCCCACAGGGCGATGGCGGTCATCAGCAGGTGGAAGACGAGCGAGTCCTCGCCGCTTTTCCGGGCCAGATGCCAGCCGCAGCCGTAGGCGGCGGCCAGCAGCGTCGGCAGGATATAGCTGGTCCATCGGGACCGGGCGAGCATGATAAGCTCCTCGCCCTGCGCCAGCTCATCCGTCTTTTTCATCCGCGCCACCCGCTTTCGCACTGGATCTTATTGTATTATATCCCGCCGCACTTTATCCGTCAATGCGCTTTCATCGGCGGCGCGGCGCGGGTGCCGCCGGAGGTCGATATGGCGCACAACGGTTTTTATGACCGCGTCGCCCAGAAGCTTTTCAAAAAGCCGCCTGTGAGCCATATCGCGCTGGACAGGTACGGCACGGTCGTATGGGAAAATATGAACGGCAAAAATACGGTCGCGGACATCGTGCGGATCATGGACGAGACGTTCCCCGTGGTTTCTGGTTTGGGCCGCTTACGCCAGATACCCCGCCCGGGGGGTCACTTTAAAGTGCTCCGCCAGCAGGTGCAGCTGGTCGTCCGTGAGCGTCTGCTTGATGGGCAGGGGGGCGATCTTCATCCAGATTTTCGCCGCCTTCTCCGCCGTCTCGATGAGGCCAAAGGTCTCGTCCAGGTCCTTGCCCGCGCCGTAGATGCCGTGCTGGGCCCAGACCACCAGACGGGCCGTGCCCATCTTCTCGGCAGTAGCTTCGCCTATCTCGTTCGTCCCGCACAGCATCCAGGGCAGCACGTTCACCCCGTCCGGGAACACCACGATGCACTCGGTACACATCTGCCACAGGGTCCTTGTGAAAGCCCGCTCGTCCAGGTCGTGGACGTAGGTCATGGCCAGTAAATTCGCCGGGTGGCAGTGCATGACCACGCGGTTTTCCGGGTCTACCGCCAGCCGGGCGGCGTGGCTCATCATGTGGGCGGGGAACTCGCTGGTGGCTCTGCCCCCGTCCGTGAAGCCCCAGAGAAGCTCCGCCGTGGCGCCCTTGTCCGCCAGACGCACCAGGCCCAGGTTCACGTCCGGGGCGTACTGCACGTTTTTAAAGTACTTGCCTGTGCCGGTGACGAGGAAGTACTTCCCGTCCAGTTCCGGGGCCTCAAACCCCGTGGGGAGGGTGCGGACGACGGTGTTTAAGTTTACATAATCGCTTACTTCCGCCTCGTCCAGCAGCAGGCTTATATTGCCCCCGTTGCGCTCGTCCCAGGTGTGGGCGTACATATTGGTGGCTGTGCGGATCATCTCGGTCATGAAGGGCGCGGTGAGGATGTCTTTCATGGTATCTCTCCTTATCTCGTTATGATATCGACCGGTACGTTGAAGATTTTAGCGACTTTCAGGATGGTTTCGATATGCCGTCCCACGGCGGCGGCCATATGGTGGGTGGGACCGGCCTCGCTCCACCTGTCGCAAAATTCCCGGGCTCCGCAGGCGAAGCGGGTGCGCATGTTGGTGTCGCCAAAGGTGAAGATGGGTCCCGGCTCGTTGACGCCCTCGGCCACGACGAACTTGAAATGGCCGTCCCGGTCCTGGGTGATGCCCAGGTACGTCACCGGCCCCGTGGGGGGATAGAACTGGGTCAGGTACCCGCCGCCTGTCTTGCCGTGGAACACGGGGACGATCTTCATGGTGGGCTTTCGCGCCTGGGAGATGTCCGCGTCCCCGGAGCCGCTGTGGCCGATGATGCAGATATCCTCGTCAAAATCGATGGAGTACATCTCGGAAAGCTGACCCGTGCCGGAAATGGTTTTGAGGATGCTCATGGCCATGGCGACCTTGATGTCCCCCTCCACGGCGCAGGCGGTGCCCTGCTTGATGAGCATGGAGAAGGCGGGGATGAGCATGCTGTCCAGCTTCCCGGCCACGCCCCGGGCGAAGCCGTCGTAGTGGGAGGCCACGAAGGCCAGCTGCTCGTCCTTCACCCACTGCTCGAAGGCCACCACGTACTTGGCCATATCCCAGACCTTTTCCACGGTCCCGCCGCCCTCGATGTCGAAGGTGTCCAGGATATCCTGCGCCCTGGCCCGGATGGCGGCCTCGTCGGTCACGTCGTCCGCGATGGCCCACATCTTCTCCCAATCGAACTGCTTGGTGTACAGGCCCATGCGGTGGTAGAGATTCGTCTCGTCGATATAGAGGTCCATCATGCCGGGATAGGGCCGGCCGATCTGGGCCAGGTTGGTGTCCCGGAAGCGGCGGCGCACCTGGGCGGCTTTACACCAGTCCTCGATTTCCGCCTGGGCATGCTCGTCGCCGCCCTCCACCACGCCGGTTATCACCGCGTGGCGCTTGCCGGCCCGCTCCAGGTCCGCCACCATCTCGCCCACGGCCCCGCAGGCGTACAGCGTACCAAGCCAGGTGGCCGTGTCGGTGTGCTCGTAGTCCGGCGCCCGCTTTTTTTGCAGGTTCACCAGCACCACGGGCACGTCCAGGTCTCGCACGGCGGGGAGCATGTTGTAGCTGGTGGCGTAGGTGAGAAGCTGCAATATCACCAGGTCCACGTCCGCGGCCCGGAACCTGTCTCCCGCGGCCATGGCCAGCTCCTTGGTGGTGACGAGGCCGCCGTCTATGAGCTCCACGGTGTCTGGGATGCGTTTTTTGAAGTCGGCGTACTGGCCCTCGAACTCGGGTACCAGGGACGGGAACTGGGGCAGATAGGCCCCCAGGGCGATGGCGAACACGCCCACTCTCGCTTTGGTCTCCACTAACATGATGCTGCCTCCATTTGTACTTTTAAGTTGCCCAGGGCCGTGGCCTCGATGGGCAGAGCCACGACCGCAAGGCCCGTGGCCTGTTCGGTCAGGCGGTTCAGAAAAGCGTTTTTCGCCCCGCCGCCCACGATGTAGAGCTTTTCGTATGTTCTGCCGGTGTTGCGTTCCAGCTCCCGGATGGCGTCCCGGTAGCTTTGGGCCAGGCTTGCATAGGCGCAGCGGAAGTAATCGCCGGGGGTTTGGAGGGCGTTGCCGGAAGCCTCGTCAAAGGCCGCTTTCATGCTCTCCGGGGCCAAAAACGCGGGCGCGTTGGCGTCCACGGTGGCGGCGCAGGCGCTGGCCTCCGCCAGCTTCACGATCTCCGGAAAGGGCGTGTCCGGGCACAGCTCCTTTGGTCCCCGGCCTGGTGAGCCTGGGAAACAGCGCCCTTGGCAGGTCCAGCGCGTCCGCGATGCCCAGGTCAAATTCCCCGGTCTGGGCGCTGACCATGCCGGTGGTGGTGGCGTTGGTGTACTCCCGGGCCTTGACACCGCAGAGCTTCCAGAGCAGGTACTCCGGTAGCATCAGCATGTCCGTGACGCCCTCCAGCCGGCCGGCCAGCTTGTCCGCGTAAAGCTGGTAGATGCTGTTGAAGGGCTGGAACTGGCAGCCGGTCCGGCGGTAGAGCTCCGGGAAGGGCATTTTTTCGTGGACCTTTTCGATCGCCGCCTCGGTGCGCCCGTCCCGGTAGGCGCAGCAGGGCAGGACTTCCTCGTCCCCCCGGAGCAGCACGTAGTCCACGCCCCAGGTGTCGATGGCGAGGGTGGCGATCTGTCCAAATTCCGTCCGGGCTTTTTCAATGCCCGCCCGGACCTCCGCCAGCAGGGCGGCTATGTCCCAGGTCAGGTGGCCGTCCCGCTCCTGGACCCCGTTGGGGAAGCGGTGGACCTCTTTCGTCTTCAGCGCGCCGTCCGCAAGCCAGCCCACGATGTGCCGGCCCGACGACGCGCCGATGTCAATGGCAAGATGGTACTTTGGCATAGCTCGAACCCTTTCCTTTTGGCGTTTCGCCGTCAGATGATCGTTGTTGCGGCCGGGGCGGATATGGTGTATACTGGATGCCTGAAACGGAGGTGACGGCGGCATTGTTCCCTTTTATGCGCTTTGACAGGCCCGGGCCCGGCGTGGACCCGAACGCGCCCCGGAAAAAGGGCTTTGCCCGCTGGGCGGAGGTTTCGGGCCGGGACTTTGGGGCCTTTTGGATCAGCGGCTTTATCGCGCTGCTGGTCATGATCCCCTATTTTCTGGGCATGTACTTTGCCGTTGAGAGCCACCTGCTGCTGGCGCTGGCGGCCGCATGCCTGGTGGGCGGGATGCTGGCCGGCCCGTTTTGGAGCGCGCTGGCGGACACGCTGCTGCGGAGCCTGCGGGACGAGCCGCTGATGTGGTCCTACAGCTGGCGGGAGGCGCTGCGGAAAAACCGGCGGCAGAGTCTGCTGCCCGGCGTGTTGTATGCGCTGGTGTACGGCGCGCAGTACTTCATCCTCCGCCACGTATCCCCCGGCGGGCCGGGGATGCTCATTCTGGTCCTGCTGCTGGTGGGCGCGGTGGTGACGACGGGGTTTTTCCTGTGGATGTGGGCGCTGATACCCCTGTTTGACCAGCCCTTTCTGTCCATCGCGAAAAACGCGCTCCTGCTGACGCTGGCCCATCCGCTGTCTACGCTGGGCGGGGCGCTGCTATGTCTGGCGTATCTGGGCGCGGCGCTTGTCTTTTCGCCGGTCAGCATGCTGGTGGTGGTCATCACCAACCTGTGGCTGCCCCTGTCCGGAGGGTTTATGGCGATATACCGGCACCTGGACCGGACCTTCGACCTGGAAAACGCCATCCGCGACCTGCATGAGCGCCAGGCGGAGGAATACGCCGCCAGCCAAAAGGACGACGGACCGAAAGATCAATAGATAGAGAAGGGTCTCTTGTGCGTGTGTACAGCCCCAGGAAAACTGGATAGGGAAAAGAAGAGGCCCCTGAGCAGGAAATTGGAATTAAGCGGAGTGACGCAGCGTGAGTGGCGCAGCGAGAGCGGCGCCACTCCAGTCTTTAGCTGGATGCGCTCATGGTTGTAAAAGTGGATGAAGCTGTCAATGCGATCATTGGCCTCTCGGAAGGTTTTCGGCTTGTGCCTGTAAATGCACTCTGCCTTGAGGATGGAGAAGAAGTTTTCAGCCATTGCATTATCGTAGCAGTTTTCGCGCCTTGACATGGACGGCGATCCCCGACCTGGTCCTGTCAGACACCACTGACTATCATGTAGGCAAGTATGGACGTATGCGCCACCGATACCTGAAGGAGCACCGCAGTGTGCTGTTTAACATTATGCTCACGAACGAGACGCTCGCAAAGCATATTGCGGACATCGACGCCGCCTGCCGTGAACGGCTGGACATCCTGATCCCCGCTATGGCCAAACAGGAGGGCGTCACAGAACAGCTCAAAGCCGTAGACCAAATGGAATGGGTCCGCAGAATGAACAACATCAAGGACCGCGCAGAGGAGATCGTCCTTCAGAAACTGGTCTACGACTGACAAACAGTATAGCCCCAAAAGACGCCTTTGGCAAGAAAGCCAAAGGCGTCTTTTCATTGGTTTCGGAAACCACTGGCTATGCCAGTGGAGGCGTCTCGCAAAAAGCTTTAGCTGCAAGCATCGAGCGAAGCGAGCTACAAGTAAAAAAACTTAATCAACGAGAGCACTGCCGGGAAAAGGGATCGCCCGTTTACGGGCTGTGGGGCAAGCGATGCAAGCGGTAAAAATTCGATGCGTCTTGAGACGCCTGCCGGTACCAGGCCCTTCTAGGGCCTATTCAAGCCTCCGGCTTCGCCGGAGGTTTTGACTCCGATCATTGGTTATCGGGGATGTATTCCGCGATGTCTGCCAGTTGGCAGTTCAGGATCGTGCAGAGCTTGTTGAGCGTGTGCGTTGACACAGGCATATCGGTCTGAAGCCGCTGAACAGTTGCGTGGCTCATGCCGTATTTGAAGCGCAGGGTGTAGGTTGTGACTTTCTGTTCAGCCATGGTTTTCCACAGCGGCGCATAGCGAATCATACGATCAGCCCCTTCTTTACACTGCCTATTATGGCTGATATAATGGCCATGGCATATGGCTATTATTTAGCCATATAGAAGGGGGAGTTTTGATGATCGACAATTGCTGTGCATTTACCGGGCACCGACCAAAAAAGTTCCCGTGGGGATACGACGAGTCAGACAGCAGATGCGTAGAACTGAAAGCGGTGCTGAAGAGGGAAATCCAAAAGCTGATTGAGGCTGGCGTGACAGATTTCTACTCTGGCATGGCGGAGGGAACGGACACCTGGGCGGTATTGATCGTTCTTGAACTGCGCAAAACAAACCCCGCGCTGAAACTTCACTGTGTCGTGCCGTTCGAGGGACAGGCAGACAAGTGGACAGCTTCAGCGCGGAGGCTTTATAAGAGGATTTTGAGAAGGGCGGATACGGTGACTTACATCAGCGAAGATTATCACGATGGCTGCATGATGGAGCGCAATCGCTACATGGTGGATCACGCGGCCTATCTGCTGGCGGTCTATAACGGTGAGTGGCGCGGCGGCACAGCGGCCACGGTCCGCTACGCTCGGAAGCTGGAAATGTGACGATCGGCCGCCACGGCTTTCCCACGGTCATGTTGGTCTCCCGCGGCGACCCCCATCTCTTTCGTTCCATTGGTATCTTCATACCGCAAGATGAGAGCGCACTGCGAAAATGGCTTGGAGCTTTTCGGCGGGGACATCCGGCAGAACGCTCTGCATATGCTCTGCGATCCGCTCCCAGGATCTGGCCGGTTCGCGCCCGTATGCAGCCGTCACACAGTCATGGCCCAGCTGCGCCTCCGGCGTGGAGTATTTCGCCACACCCCAGCCATAGGTCTGGCCGTATTTATCCTGCATATAGACGAAATCGGCTATGCTCACATAAGTCTGCATCTGCAGCCGGGTGATCACAGTGTCGAAGCCCTTGTTTCCGCCCTTGCGGTAGTTGCACAGGTCCTTCAGCTCCTTCGACAGCAACGCGCCGCGGGCCGCGACCGTATCATAGATGCCCTTATCTTTGTAAGAGGCGAGCCCGTCGTCGAACCGGGCGTCGAAGTCGTAGCCATCCCTGCGGAGGTTGGCAAAGTCCGGAAACCACTCCCGGATCACAAAACCCGCCTTTCCGGCAAAGAACTTCCCATAGACGCATCGACCGCTGCGGGCGATGGGGCCCTTCCACTCCCAGGGACCGTCCACATCGTCTGCAAACCACAGCTCCGGCGGGCAGTGTTCCTCAACGGAAAAGCCGGGTATGCCGTTTTTGAAAAACGGGAGGAATCCGATCTGCTGTGTAAGGCGGATGATGTCATCCGCGCTTTGCAGAGCTGTAAATCTCACGACACGCCACTCCTTCCGGCGGACCGCCGTCCGCGAAATGCGGACGGCAGTTTCTCCTTGATAGGTGACGCGCTTGCCAAAGTGGTCAATGGTGGCTGTCGTGGATTCGCTGATCTTTTCCATCAGCTCCTCCTGGGCCACGCCCCACTCGTCGCCGTCTTTGAAATGGAGCATCTTCTTGCCGATCCGCCCGTCCACACAGCCGATGCCGATGTTTTTGTTGGAGCCGCCGAAGCCGCCCATGACGTGGCCCTTAAAGTGGGTCAACACCACCATGGAATCGTAGGTGGGCAGAGACGCGCCCATGCTCATCTCGGTGAACCACTTGCCGCCCTTGTCAGAGCAAAGGTACAGGACCATGTTGGCAATATCCAGCGGAACGCCCACCCGACCAGCCGGGTGCTGGGCCGCGTCGGGGCCCTCATAGACGATGTAACAGCCGCTGCGCGCTGTTACACCCAAAAGATCCCGGTCGCGCTCCCGGCTAACGCCGGAACCGTGCGACATGGTATAACCCGTGTCGATCCAGCCGGGAGAGATGGAGTTGACCCGCACCTTTCCCGCGAGGCTCACGGCCAAGGCATGGGTCAGGGCGGAGATGCCGCCCTTGGCGGCGGTATCCAGTTCCTGCCGGTAGATCTTTTTGCACAGAAGCGTTATCTTTGCCTGCTCAAAGGTGACGGCGCCCTCCAGCGCTTTGGCTGTCAGCCCGGCCTTGGCCACCTTGTCCCCGTCCCTGCCGGATAGGGAGCCCAGGGTCAGCAGTGCCCTCCGGTATTTCTCAGGATAAAAACTGACGGTGAAATAGTCGTTGGCGTCCAGGAAACTGTGGGTGTACCGGATGGGCTTCACATAGACCGTGGCCACCGGCTTGCCCCATAACGTTCCAAGGCCGCCCCAGGAAATGGTCATGGTATTGTAGTGCTCCGGTGTGCCGGCTGTGACCAGCGCCCATTCCTTATCAAAGATCTTGAATGAGTCCGCGTTGAAGTCCATAGTTTTTCTCTCCCTCTATATGTTATGAGTAAATGATACACGCAAAGGCAGGGAAAAACAGCGGTAAAACTTAAGAAATATGGTGACTTATCTTAATATCTGCGTTATACTGGTCAGGACAGGAGTGTGGGCTAGGACAGTTGATGACGCGATCGAAAAACTGGGGCGTGAGTTTCCGGATCTGAACTGGGCCTTTGTGCCGGAGAGCATACGGGAAAACGAAGAGATCATGTCCTATTGGCTGGGAGAGCCGGAGGAGGATGTACTGGTCTGCGTACTGAAAGAGCGTCATGTGAACGAGCAGTTCCACCGCCAGGATTTTTTCTTTCTGAATTTCGCCTACCGGCAGGACTATCAGGCCCTCAGCGCCAGTTTGGACAACTTGGTGACAGTCCGGGAAAACGAGTGCTATATCGGCCAGCCCTTCAGCGGCTATGCCATCCGCGGCGACTCGGAGCAGGACATAGTGATCATCGGCGTTCTGATCCCATGTGGATGACGTGACCTTGGGGATGATCGCCGCGCATTTCTCCTACCACCCAACCTATATTTCGGCGCTTCTTCGCAGGGAGACGGGAAGGACATTCTCCGAGATCCTGCTGGAGCAGCGGATGGACCGGGCTCTCGCGCTGCTGAAAGCAACGACCCTTTCCATAGAGGATGTGGCCGCCATGGTGGGATATGGCAGCACCAGCAACTTCTATCGGGCATTCCGGGGATACTATCATGTTTCTCCGCGGGAGTATTTTGAAAAGGGAATAAACAACTGAACAGCTTTTGGCTGCTACGTCCACTCTTGATCTTCTTCTCCATACAAAAAGAGGCAGCCCATTATGGAAATGGGTCGCCTCTCTTTGCATCTATTCTCTATTCATCAATATTACCCTTGACAACTGCTCTCTTGGGAAAAAGGAAGAACAGCCCTGACCGACGAATGGGGACCGGTTTTACCGGTCCCCATCGTCTTCAGGAGCATTTCGACTTAGTGGTTTTTCCCGCACATGCTCAAATGGGCGGTGGTGGGTTCGTAAGCTTCCATCAGGTCCTCGGACCAGGTCTCATAGGCCTCGTCCCGCAGGGCGGCGTCGGCCTGGTAGTGGGCGTAGGACATGTCGTCATCGCCCACGAAATAGACCACATGGGTGCCGGTGTAGTTACTGCCGTCATAGGACACGACCGTGGTGTCGCCGGCCTTGCGGGCCGCGTCGAAGATCCAGTCGTTGATGGGCTCCACCATATCGCCCTTGGCCACGTGCTCATAAAGGCCGCCGGTGGTGTTGGAGCCGGTATCGTCGGAGTGGTCGTTGGCGATCTCGGCGAAAGAGTCTTCCGTGGCGTCGCCGTCCTTCCACTCGTCGTATACGCTCTCGGCCTCTTCTCTCGCGGCGTCGATCTCTTCCTCGCTGAACTCGCCGTCGCCGTCGGTATCCTCGGCCTCGATCAGCACGTGCCGGAAGTTCACGGCGGGATAGTCGTTGGTATCACGGCCCAGGAACATCACGATATACTCGGTGCTCTCCGTGGCGAAGGCGGCGGCGTCACCGGCCTCACGGTCAGCGTCCAGCAGCCACTCGGAATAGATCTCGGAAAGCTGGCTGCCGGGCATGGTCTGGTGGGTGGGCTCGGCGCCGTCCTTCTCCTCGTCCAGATAGTCGGTGAAAGCTTCCTCGTCCTGGCCGTCCACCGCCTCGGCGATGGCAACGGCGTCCTCGGAGGGCGTGTACACGGGCTCTTCCTCTTCCACTTCCTCGGCCTCGGTCTCGTCCTCGGCGGCCTCTGCATCCTCGCTGACGGCCTCGGGCTCGTCGGTGGGCTCGGGCTCTTCCGTGGCCTCGGCCTCGTCCGTCTCAGCGGGTTCCTCGGTAGGCTCCGGCGTGGGGACCGGCATGGAGTAATAGGCGTAGTCGATCACGTCCAGCTCGTCGGCGTGCTCGGCGTAGTAGTCGTCCAGCTCCTCGTCGGAGTACTCATAGCTGTCGTGCTGGTACTCGGAGAAGGCGGCGGCCACGCTGGCCTTATACATCTCCTGGCGGACCAGCTCTTCATCCACGCCCTTGCCGAAGTTCAGGTTCAGGTACTGCTGGAGGTTGGAGTAGCCCAGGTCCTCCCAGGCGGTGTGCAGCTCTTCCATCTGCTCGTCGTAGTTCGCCTGCTGTTCCTCGCTCAGGGTGAAGCCGGCGGCCTCGGCCTGGTCGTTGAGCATCTGGATCTGGGCCATATCGTGGGTGGCGCTGTCCAGGAAGTAGTCGCGCCAGGACATGCTCTGGTCGAAGGAGCAGGTCTGGTCGGCCAAGCTCTGGTCCGGCTGGAAGAAGATGGTGATATAGTTGCTGTACGCGCTATAGAAGTTCATATAGCTGGTGGAATAATAGTAGTTCAGCTGGGCGGCGGAATAGTCCTGGCCGTCGATGGTCACGGCCGTGGTATGCCGGACCATGAACGCGGAGTTATAAAACAGCACGAACGCCACGAACAGCACCACCACGATACCGACGATGGCGTAGGTGATGGTGGACTTGCGCTGTTTTTTCTGTTCCTCGGCTCTGGCGTTGGAACGCCTGTCCGTCCCGGCCGCGATCTGTTCCCTGCGGATACGCTTGTCTTTGGAAGCACTCATGTTGACACCTCTTGCGCTTTATTGAAATCAGACTGTGATATTATAGTACAAGCCGCCGTCCGTTTCAAGTTTTTTTGCAAAGATATGGAAATCATTTTTTTGCTTTTTGACTTCCCGCGCCGGTTTTCTTGCAAAATGGAAAAGGTTCCTGTATACTGTGGATGAAACGGAGGGTTCGAATATGCCCATAACGGACAACGACAAAAACCTGCGTCTGGCGGTGCTCATTGACGCGGACAACGCGCCCAGGGACTGTTTGCAGGGCGTCATGGAGGAGGTCGCCATCTACGGCACCCCCAACCTGAAACGGGCCTACGGCGACTGGTCCACCCGCAACCTTTCCGGCTGGAAGCAGACGCTTCTGGACAATTCCGTCACGCCCGTGCAGCAGTTCGCCTATACGAAAGGCAAAAATTCCACGGACTCGGCCATGATCATCGACGCCATGGACATCCTCTATTCCGGCAACACGGACGGGTTCGTGCTCGTCAGCTCCGACAGTGACTTTACGGGCCTTGCCCGGCGTCTGCGGGAGGCGGGCCAGTTCGTCATCGGCATCGGCGAGCAGAAGACCCCCAGCCCCCTGATCGCCGCCTGCAACCGGTTCATCTACATCGAGGTCATCCGGGAAAAGGCCGTGAAGGTGACGGCGAAAACGGCCCAGCCGGCCCGGAAGAAAAAGCCCGAGCAGACCAAAAAGCCCGAGCCTGCCAAAAAGCCGGAGCCGACCAAAAAACCGGAGCCGGAGCAGCAGGAAAGCGCGCCCCGGCCCGCCGTGTCCGGCCACCAGCCCATCCCGGACAGCGTGGTCTGGCTCATCGCGGACTCCATTTTGGACCTGTCCGGCACGGCCGACGAGGACTATGTTTCTCTCGGCGCCGTGGGCCAGCTCATCCAGAAAAAGCGCCCGGACTTTGACAGCCGCAATTACGGCTACTCCAAGCTGTCCGGCATGGTGAAGGCCATCGACAGGTTCGAGGTGGAGGAACGGCAGGATAAGTCCGACCCCCGCAGCAAGATCGTCTATATACGGGATCTGGAGATGTAATCGGGCAAACCAGACAAGTTGGAAACAATTAGCCGTATTTTACAGAGAGCTTCCGGATTTTTTGGCAAAAGGACGGCTCTTTCGTGCAAAAAGTTAAAAGCAGTGGGAACACTTTCGTCGTAACTGCCAGTATGTGACGGCTTGCATTTATTTTACAGATATTGTAAACTGTACGTAAGAGAAAGCACAGGATGTACGCGCACTTTGAGGAACTCCGCCGTGTGAACAGCCAGCGGAAGGTCCGGTGTGCGTGCAGCAATAGAGAGAAAGGACTGCACGTCCCGTTCTGACCGGAACGGGGCGTCTCGCTTGGCTATGAGGAAGTTCTGGAAGCTTGTCCGAGGGTCCCTGGCCACCCTGGCGATGGCCGTGGCGCTGGCCGGTCTGTGCCCCGTGGGGCGGGCCGACGAGGCGCCGGCGCCAGAGCAGCCCCCCTATACCCTGTCGCTGTCAGACCGGACCGATCACCCGGCGCTGCTGGACGGGAGCAGGGACGGGGCGTTCCATCCGGAGGAAGCGCTCACCTGGGGGGAGCTGGCGCGAGCGGCCAACGCCCTGGCGGACGGGCTGCCCCAGCCCGCGTCGGCCATGTGGCTGGGCGAGACGGGCCGGGAGGGCATGTACCGCGGCGCGGCCGGGCTTATCCAGGCGGGCATACTGGACCCGGGCGTGACCTTTCAGCCGGACGCGGGCGTGACCCGCGCCGACCTGGCGGAGACCCTGGACCGGCTGGGCCTGCTAATGCAGGGCGATGAGCAGGCGTGGGTGCGCGCCGTGGCCACGGCCGTGTCCGAGGGCGCGCTGCTGGACGACCCGTCCACGGCGGACAGCGCCCAGATCATCGCCAGGCGGGAGGCCGCCATCGTTCTGGAACGGCTGGCCGGGCGTGAGCCGGAGCCCCAGAGCCAGGCGCTGTTCACCGCGGGGCTGATGCCCTCGGACGTGAGCCAGGACGACTGGGCGTGGCCCTATATGGCCGACGCGTGTCTTTCCGGTGCCATCCCCGTGCGGGAGCCGGGCGTATTTCGTATGTACGGGTGGCTGTACGAGGCGGACGAAAACGGCGAGCTTGTCCGGGATACGACGGACGGCGTTTGGGCCTTCGGCCCGGACGGGCGCTATACGACGGGCGACATCGACCTGGACGAAAAGCTCACCCAGGCGCTGGCGGCCAGCGGCGCCAATGAATTGGAGGGCGTGGAGGCCCTGCAGGCGGCGTATCTTTACGTCAAGGACAACTTTGAGTACAAGCACGTGCCCGAGGACCTGTACCCGGAGACCGTGGGCAGCACCGACTGGATCAACGAGCGGGCGGCCCGGTTTTTCAAGTACGGCGGCGGCACCTGCTATGGCTACGCCGCGACCTTTGGCCTGCTGGCCCGCGCTCTGGGGGAGAACGCCCAGATCGTGGCGGCCGAGGTCAACGAGCGGTTCGCGCCCCACTCCTTCGTGGTCATCCCGGAGGACGGGACGGACTGGATCTACGATGTGGAGCTGGAGGATGCCCGCCAGTACCGGCACGCCGATCTGGACCTGTTCCACATCCTGAATCACGCCATCTATCATTACTGGTATAACGCGAGTTGGTGAGAAAAAATGACAGAGATCTTCATTTTGAAAAACCCGGCTGAGTCCCTGACGGAGGAAGGGACGTACTACCTGCCCCGGTGGCGGCGCAGACGGATGGAGCGGCTGCATTACGCCCCGGCCCGTGAGGCCAGCCTGGGGGCGGGCCTGCTGTGGCGGTACGCGGTGGAGAAGCACGGCGTGGAGCCGGAGGAACCGGTGCGGTTTTTGCAGGCGGGCAAGCCTGTGTTCGCCCGGCGGGAGGACCTGCACTTCAGTCTGTCCCACTCCGGGCCATACGCCATGTGCGCCATCAGCGACCACGAGATCGGCGCGGACGTGCAGCAGATACGGCCCGTACACATGTCGGTGGCCCGCCGGTTCCACTTCCGGGAGCGGGACTGGCTGGCGGAGCAGCCCCATGAGGAACAGAACCGGGACTTCTTCCGCATCTGGACCCGTAAAGAAGCGTGGGTCAAGGCGGTGAGCCGCAACCAGCTTCTCCGCCTGGATCAGGAGGACGTGATCCACGGCCCCGAGGGCTGGCAGTTCCATGAGTTCTGGCTGGACGGGGAATATCTGGCCACGGTCTGCGCCCACAAGGGCGAGGATATCCAGCCGCCCGTGGTCCTGGACACCGAGGAAGTCCTGGCGTCCTTCCGCGAGCAGGAGAGACTGAGAGCATAAAAACAAAGAAGGGGCTGTCTTTCGACAGCCCCGGTTTTTTATTGTCTCTCCCTCCGACGCGGCTTGCGCCGCGCCACCCCCCTCGTCAGAGGGAGGCTTTTTTCAATGAATTTTCCATATAAAAAGGCCCCCTCTGACGAGAGGGCTGTCAGCGCCTTTGGCGCTGACTGGGGGAGAGAAAATCACTCTATCGGCACAAACGTTCCCTCCCGGAACGTATAGACCCGGTCGGCCAGGGCGCGTGCGGCGCGGATGTCGTGGGTGGTCACCAGCAATGTCCGGCCTTCCGCGTGGCGCTGGAGCAGGGCCAAAATATCCTCCCACAGGGCCTCGTCCAGCTCCTTCAGCGGCTCGTCCAACAGCAGCAGGTCCCCCTCCCGTGCCAGTGTCCGGGCCAGGTTCACCCGCTGGGCCATCCCGCCGGAGAGCTCCCGTGGCAGCGCGTCCGCCGCGTCGGCCAGCCCTACCTCCGCCAGCCACTGGCGGGCCTTCGGCATGCCGGACCGGCCCCCGTCCAGCACGGCGTTCACGTTTTCCGCCGCCGTGAACCAGGGCAGCAGCCGCGGCTCCTGAAAGGCGTAGGCCAGCCGCTTGGCGCGGCACGTGACCATCCCGGCCGTGGGCCGCACCAGACCGGCCGCCAGCCGCAGCAGGGATGTCTTGCCGCAGCCGGAGTGGCCCATCAGGGCGATGTGCTCCCCCGGCCCGGCGTGCAGCGTCACGCCGGATAAAACCTGCTTGTCCCCGTAGGAAAGGCAAACGTCCTCAAAGCGTATCACGGCCCGTCGCCTCCCATCCGGCGCCGCCGGCCCAGCCGCACGATGGCGGCATCCAGCAGGTATTCGATGACCAGCGAGCACACCGCCACCACCGCCGTCCAGGCGAATAGATCGGCCGTGTTCATGTACAGCTTCGCCTCGTAAAGCTCCCGGCCGATGGCCTGGGCCGGGACCGTCAGTACCTCGGCCGCCACGCCGGATTTCCACGCCAGCCCCAGACAGGCCCGGCACGCGGACAGGAAATATGGCGCGATGGAGGGGCCGTAAACCAGCCGGGCCGTCTTCCACCGGGAAAAGCCGTAGACCCGGGCCAGCTCCAATAATTCGCCATCCGCCGAGCGCAACCCCTCCGACATGTTGGACCAGACCACCGGCAGCACCATCAAAAATACGATCACCGTGGGCAATATGTCCCGCCCGACCCATATGAGCACCAGCAGGATGAAGCTGGCCACGGGCACCGCCTGGATAACGCCCATCAGCGGCGCGAACAGCGCGTCCAGCAGCCTGGACCTGTCCGTCCCCAGGGCCAGCACCGCCCCGGCGAAAATGCCCGCCGCCGCGCCGCATATGATGCGCAGCAGGCTTACGGCGGTGACGCGCCAGAACATGCCCTCCCCGGCCAATGCCGCAAGGCGCCGGGCCACGGTGACGGGACCGGGGAACAAGAGCTCCCGGTCCACGGCCGCGGCGACCAGCGCCCACACTCCCAGCCAGAAAGCCAGAGTGAATATCCCTTTTCCCGGTATTCTCCGGCTTTTCATGCTATTGACCTTTGTAATAGAACGCCTCGTCGGGCACGGCCCCGCCGATGGATTCGGGGGCTATGCCATAGAGGATCTGCAAAAATCCGTCCATATCCGTCTGCATCTCGTCGCCTGTGATAAAGCACAGGTTGCAGCGGGGCAGGGCCTTTTCCGCCACGGCCGCATTGGTGAAAACCCCGGTCTGCTCGATGAGCGCGGCGGCGTCCGCCGGCTGCTCCCGGGCGTAGGCGATGGACGCGCCGTATTCCTCCAAAAACGCGTCTACCTCCGCCGGGTGCTCATCGACAAATTCGGTCCGCGCCACCACGCAGCCCTGGACCAGACTGTTCTCGGGGTAATAGTTCTGCCACTGCTCCGTCAGGTCCAGCGCCGGGATAAGCGATTCGTTGGCGGCGCATGCGATGGTCACCATGGGCTCGGGCAGCACCGCCGCGTCTACCTCGCCGGCGGCCAGGGCCGTGCGCAGGTCCGCGGGCTGGGCATAGGTGTCGTCAATGGTCACGTCCACGCCCGCCGCGCCGCACAACGCCTGGAACAGGAACAGCGGGTTCTGGGCCGGGACATAGACCCGCATGCCGTCCAGATCGGCCAGGGACTGCACCGTCATGGCCTCGCCGTTCACCACAAGATACAAAACGCCCAGGGTGTTCAGCGCCAGAAGGCGCACGCCGCCCTGGGTCTTGTTGTACACCGCCGCGGCGGCGTTGGTGGGCAGAGCCGCAATGTCGCACCCGCCGCTTATGAGCGCGGCGGTCACGTTGCTGGCGTCCGTCTCCACGGAAAAGGAATAGTTGAGCTGTGCGTCGCCCGCGGCGCTCGCCGCCATGAGCTTTGCCATACCGAAGCCGGTGGTCCCGTTCAGGACCATCACGTTCACGGCCAGGTCCTCGTCGATACGGGCCTGGCTGGCGCACGCTCCGGCGCACAGGCTCAGGCACAGGGCAAGGGCCAGCAGGGTGGCATACAGGCGTTTCATGGAAAGGTCCCCTTTCATATGCCTTTCCCGCCTGTCCGGCCTTTTCGGGTCAGGGCCGGGAAATCACGTGGGAATAGGCTGTTTTGGCGTTGACGCCGGGCAGCGCTCCTATCTCGCCGGACAGGGCGTTGGTCACGTCCTGGGGCGCGTCCACGGCAATGCTGATGATATTGATGTCCCGGCCCCGGTAAGGTATCCCCATCCGGCCCAGGATATAACCGGAATAGCGGTGCAATATGGCGTTGAGCTGTTCAACGCTGTCCGTGTTCTCCACAATGATGCCGATCACGGCAACGCGTGTTACCATCATAGCTTTCTCTCTCCCCTTACAATAACGCCGCCGCGCCAAAAACCGGCGCGGCCAACGGCGGAGCCGCCGCTCCGCTGGACCGTGCCTTTCGCTGCAACTCCCCGTTTTGGCGTCAGCCACGCTTTATTGATTTTCATTATAAAACACCCCAGGGCCATTTGCAATATCTTTATCACAGACGGGGCAAAAAAGTTGTTGACAAACTGCATTATTTGTATTATGCTGACTAATACAAACAATGCAGAGGTGAGACCAATGCTCCTGAAGCTGGATTTTGCCGCGGATGTCCCGATCTACATGCAGATAAGAAACCAGATCGTCCTGGCCGCGGCCCGGGGCGAGCTTATGCCGGGTGACCGGCTGCCCACGGTCCGGGCGTTGGCGGAGGAGTGCGGCGTGAACATGATGACCGTGAGCAAGGCCTATCAGCTTTTGCGGCAGGAGGGCGTTATCGCCACGGACCGGAGAAGCGGCGCGGTGATGGCCAGTCGGACGGAAAACGCCGGCCCATCCAGGGACACGCTGGAGGGCCTGCGGCTGCGGCTGGGGGAGCTTCGTCTGGCGGGGCTGGACGAGGACGAGGCCGTGGCGCTGTGCAGAAAGCTTTATAAGGAGGGGACAAAATGACGGCGCTGATCTCCTGGGGCGCGTGCATCGTGCTGCTGCCGGTGCTGTATGCCCTGAACGCCAACGAGGCGAAGTTCAAGAAAAACATCGTGGTGGGGGTCACGTTCCCCATTGCGGGCCGGGCGGACCCGGAGGTATTGGGCCTTTTGAAGGGCTATAAGCGCTCGCAGCTGCTGGTTTGCTTAGGGCTGGCGGCGCTGGCGGCCCTGTTCGCGGCGCTCTATTGGCCGGGTATCAACTTCTGCCTGCTGTTTCTCTGGTTCGACCTGCTGATCGTGGGGGAATTTGCCTGCACCGCCCGGTGGAACGGCAAGCTGAAGGCGGTGAAAAAGGCCAGGGGCTGGGCCGTGCCCACCATCCGGACCGCCAGCGTCACCGCGGCGGCGGAGCCGGTCAAACGGGCGAGCCTCTGGTGGTTCGCGGCGGCGGCTTTGATCGCGGCGGTCCCGGCGCTATTTGACCGGGAGCTGTGGTGGATGTATATTCTGGACGGGGCAGTGGCCTTTGGCTGCGGCCTGGGGGCGAAAGTTCTCTACCGCAACCGGGCGGAGGCGGTGGACGAGAACGAGGCCGTGACGGCGGCGCTGACCCGGGTCCGCCGCCGGGCGTGGGACCGGGTGTGGCTGCTGTGCGCCTGGACGCTGGCGGCCCTCGACATCGGCGTGTGGGCCAGCCAGGCTCTCTCTCCCGCCGGGGGCGGGGCGGTGCTCCTGCTCACGATCGCCCTGGCGGTGGGCGTGTGCGCCGCGGCCGTGGCCATCGAGTTTCGGGTCCGGCACGTGCAGGAAAAGCTCACCGCCGCCAGCGGCCAGGGCTTCTATGTAGACGAGGACGATCGCTGGCTCTGGGGGCAGTTTTACTATGACCCCAACGACAGCCGGACCATCATCAACGCCCGCACCGGCGTCAACTCCACCGTGAACCTGGCCCGGCCCGGCGGCAAGGCGTTCATGGTCCTGTCCCTGGCGCTGCTGCTGGCCCTGCCCGTCATGGGCCTTTGCGTGGATGCCATGTGCGCCGCGCCGGAGCCGCTGCGCATCGAGGAAGGCATGCTGCTGGCCGAGAGCTTTGGGAGGGACTACGCCCTGCCCCTGGAGGACATCGCGGACGCGGAGGTCCTGGACGCGCTGCCAAAGGGCATGACGCAGGTGCTGGGCACCGGGGCGGACAGCATTTTGAAGGGCGCTTTCACCACCCCGTGGGGCCGTGCCACGTTGTGTCTGGACCCCCGGACGGGACCGTGGCTCAAGGTGACCATGACGGACGGGACGGTGTACCTGCTGGGCGGCGGCGCGTCCGACGCGTCGGGCCTGTACGAACGTCTGTCCGAAAGGAGGCAGGACCCATGAAGCGGGGCGAGCGCCGTGGGCGCGTCACTATCCGGGTGCTGGCGGCGGCCGCGCTGGCCGGTATGGCCGCGGCCATCTTCTGGGCCGGACCAAGAGCGGGCCGGGAGGCCCAGGGGGAAGGGGAGACGGCCGTGTTTTTCGGCGACAGCATCACGGAGTACTGCGACCTGCAAACCTATTATCCGGGTCTGCGCACCGTCAACGAGGGCATCGCCGGGGACACCACCGGCGGTATGCTGGAGCGCATGGACCGGGTATACGCGGCCGACCCGTCCGTCGTGGTGGTCCTGGGCGGCGTCAACGACCTGCTCTCGGGCTACAGCGCCGGTCAGGTCACGGCCAATCTGCGTTCGATCGTGCAGAATATCCACGAAAACCTGCCAAAGGCCCGGATCGTGGTCCAGTCCATCTATCCCATCGCGGACAGCCCGGACCTTTACTATACGGACATCATATGCGCCGTCAACGACGCCCTGCGCTCTATGGCGGCGGAGCTGGAGTATACGTACGCGGACGTGTACGCGGCGCTGCAAACGGCGGACGGCCGGCTGGACGGGCGCTATTCCGACGACGGCCTCCACCCCAACGACGCCGGGTATCGGGCGGCGTGCCCCGTGGTCCGGGCGGCTATTGACGGTTGACGAAAACCTCATTTTATGCTATCATGCAACGTTGGAAAATGGCCCGGCGGGGCAAAAACGCCCGCCGGAGGAAGGAGCATAAATAACTATGGCAAACAGGATCGTCACCATCAGCCGGGAGTTCGGCAGCGGCGGCCGCACGGTGGGCAAGCACCTGGCGGAAAAGCTGGGCATCCCCTGCTACGATCAGGAGCTTTTGGAGAAGATCGCGGAGGAGAGCGGCCTTGCCAAGGAGTACATAGCCGAGCGGGGCGAGTATACGCCCCGGGGCGGTTGGCTGGCAACGGCGTTCGCGGACCGGTCCGTCAACGGCCTTTCCATCCAGGACTACCTCTGGACCGTGCAGCGCAAGCTCATTTTGGAGATCGCGGCCAAGGAGTCCTGCGTCATCGTGGGCCGGTGCGCGGACTATATCCTGGACGGGAAACAGGACCTTTTGAAGGTGTTCGTCTACGCGTCCATGGAAAAGCGGGCCGAGCGCATCGTGAAGCTCTATGGCGAGACTGGCGACAGCCCGGAGAAGCGCCTGCGGGACAAGGACAAGCGCCGCGCCGCCTATTACCAGTTCTACACGGACATGGAGTGGGGCAAGGTCCAGCACTACCACATCGCCCTGGACAGCGGCACTCTTGGCGTGGACAAGTGCGTGGACATCATCGCGGGATTGTATTGAGACGTCGGAGGGATTGTTACCAGTTTCGGTGACAATCCCTCAGTCATGCTTGTCCTCGGTCGGCGTCAAGAACCCTTTCGCGCCCTTGAATGTGACGGTGTACTTGTCAATGAGCTTGACAATGCCGATGATAGCGCCTATGCCAGTAGCAACGCTGGGGAATATACCCAAGGAAGACGTTGCGCTTTTGATTGCGCCCCTAAGCACCTCGAACGACGAGTAACCTTGACTTCTCAAGTCCTCGAACGCTATGGACATACTACGTATGGATTCGCTTACCCTACCAAAGAGTTTTAGAACGTCCAAATTGTTTGCGGCATTTCTGGTTGCCTTGATGAAATCAGTGCATAGGAGGATAACTATGGATTGAATACATAGTTTTTGCTATTTGGCGCAAGTTCATGTTTTAGAGATTGCCTTTTTCTACACATGAAGTTTCCTTTCTGGAGGGGATCATGAGTCTGTTCTCACTTAAAGTTATAGCATTGATTTCAATGCTCAGTGACCATATAGGCAGCTTTATAACCGGTTCACCTATTGTCATGCGCTGGATAGGGAGAATAGCCGCGCCTCTTTTTCTGTTTGCCGCAGTTGAAGGATGGCGAAACACTAGGAATAAAAAGCACTACTTGTTAAGGTTATATACCGCGAGCGTTTTTATGGGTGTCGTACAGTATATTCTCGACATAGACAACAACTTTTTTCGCCAAATATACTGTGTCTGTTGCTGGTTTGGCTTATCCGATTTAGCACGGGAAAATAGAAAATCTTTTTGGAAATACTTGCTCGTTTATCTTGTGTGGCAAGTGTCATCATGGATTATAGGCGTTATGGTAGCTGGTCGTTTTGGCGACCAAGCCGCCATGTATCTCGTCATGCCAGTTTTGGGCAGTGCTGTCTTTGTAGAGGGTGGATTGATCTACACTTTTTTAGGATTGCTAATGTATATAACACGGCATGACAAGAAAAAACTAATTTTTAGTTATCTGGCCTTTTCTTTAATCTTCTTTATCCTTAACACAACGTCTTTCATACGCCGTGGGATGATTGTAATTACTAGATTAGAAATATTTTTGTTTGGATCTTCTGGTTCGTTGAGTAATGTTGCAGAGTTGCTGCTGGATTTACTCGGTTTCCATCCTATGCAAGTGGGCGGTCCGGCCTTTACCGTCAACTATCAATGGATGCTAATCCTCGCACTTCCTTTTATAGTTGCATACGACGGAACTCGCGGCAAAAAGGTCAAATATCTTTTCTATGTTTTTTATCCGCTGCACATTATCTTACTCTATTACATAGGGAATATACTTTAGTCCCAACAAACATTTGTAATTAAGAAATAGTGCTTATGCGGTCTGTCAAGGTGGCCATAAGCCCGCATAACACGGACATGGAGTGGGGCAAGGTCCAACACTACCACATCGCCCTGGACAGCGGCACTCTTGGCGTGGACAAGTGCGTGGATATCATCGCGGGATTGTATTAAGGGGGTTTTTCTCTCCCCCAGTCAGCGCCAAAGGCGCTGACAGCCCCCTCGTCAGAGGGGGCCTTTTTAAATAGGAAAATTCCTTAAAAAAGCCTCCCTCTGACGAGGGAGGTGGCTCCGGCGATAGCCGCGACGGAGGGAGAGACAATAAAAAACCGGGGCTGTTTGAACAGCCCCGATTTTTTCATTCCCCCACTTTTTTCAGCCACCGGCGCAGGAGCCACAGGGCGAAGACCGCGCCGCATGTCTCTCCTGCGATGACGGCGCTGACAAGCCCGGTCAGGCCAAAGAGCCGGTCCAGCAGGAACATGAAGGGGATATAGAACACGATCTGCCGGACCACGGAGTGGGCCAGGGTGTCCCGCCCGTCGCCCATGGCCTGCAGGCAGTAGGACGTGTGGTAGTTCATGAACTGCACCGGCGAGACAAGACACCGGATGCGCATAAAGGCGGTGGCGTATGTCACGGTCTCCAGGGCCTGTTGGGCGTGGGAGCCGGAGGTGCTGATGAAAAGCCGGCATATGGGTCCGGCGCACAGCCGGAAGAAGGCCACGCAAAAAACCGTGATGATCAGGCCGATGTTCCGGGCGAAGCGTATGGTGTCCTGCATGCGGGCCCGGTCGCCGGAGGCGTAATTATATGCCACGATGGGCAGCATGCCCTGGCAGATGCCGATGCAGATGGCGTTGGGCAGCCGCTCCGCCTTCATGACGATGCCGATGGCGGCCAGGGGCAGGTCCCCGTGGGCGGCCATCAGGGCGTTCAGGAACACGTTGGCCACGTCGAACAAAGCCGTCAGCAGCGCGGAGGGTACGCCCACGGCGAACACGCCCCGCTTATCCGCCCGCCGGATGGCCCGTGCGTCGGCCAGACGCATGCTCAGCGGCGCGGTGCGGGACACTTTTTTGAGCGTCACCAGCATGTACGCGCACGCGGCGATGTTGGATAGCAGCGTGGCCAGCGCCGCGCCGAATACCTCCCAATCTTTTGGCAGCAGCACGAACATGAAAAGCGGGTCCAGGGCGATGTTCAAAAGCCCGCCGCTGGAAAGGCCGATGCTGGCCTGCCGGGAGTAGCCCGCGTTGCGCAGCAAATGTCCGCACACGGCGGACAGGACCACCGGCAGCGTGCCCACTATCACGGTCAGCCAGAGGTATTGGACCGCATAGCGCGCCGTGGCGTCCGAAGCGCCCAGGATATCCAGCAGCGGATGGAGAAAAACGCCCACCAGCGCCGAATACAGCAGGGAGATGGCGATGGCCCCGTAAAAGCTGAAGGCGCACACCCGTCTGGCGTCGTCGGTCCGGCCCTGACCCATCAGCCGCGCCAGCAGACTGCCGCCGCCGATGCCGAACAGGTTCCCCATGGCCACGGTCATCATGAACACGGTGAAGGCCACGGTCACGGACGCCACCATATAGGAATTGCCCGTGCGGCCGATGAAGAACGTGTCCACCACGTTGTAGACCAGGTTGATAAGCTGGCTTATGACCGTGGGGATGGACATGGCGATCACCGCCCGCGACACGGGTACGGAGCGGAAAAGTTCATTTTTGTCGGCAGTGCGCATGCTCTTGCCTTTCGTTATCAGTATTCTATCTCGCAATACTCATAGGCGTTGATGACGGCGGTGTCGCCGTACTGGTCCCGCCGGGGGACGTTGTGGGCGTAGGTGCGGTGGATATGGCCGTGGATGAAGTATTTGGGCCTGTATTTGTCCAGCAGCGTCAAAAAGCACTCGAACCCCCGGTGGGAGAGGGTGTCGAAGTCGTTGAGCCCTCTGGCGGGGGCGTGGGTCAGCAATATGTCGAACCCGCCGTGCTTGCGCAGCTTGCGCCACAGCTTGCGGACGCGCCGCTGCATCTGCTGCTCGGTGAACATGCACTCGCCCTCCCGGTGGTATCGGTAGGACCCGCCCAGGCCCAGAATACGCACGCCCTTGACCTCGATGATATCGTCCTCCGCGCAGATACAGCCCTCCGGCGGATGGGTAAGCATCATGTCGTCGTGGTTGCCCCGGACGTACACCAGCGGGCAGTGGGCCATGGTCACCAGAAATTCCAGGTACGCCGGCCGCAGGTCGCCGCACGCCAGAATGAGGTCGAACCCGTCCAGCGAGCCGGCCTGAAAATAATCGTAATAGCGGGGAGCAGCCACGTCTGACACGGCCAGTATCCGCACGGGATCACCTCTTTTCTCTGTCTTGGGGGATTTTATTCAGCTTGTTTCGACGACATGATACCGACGATATCCACCGTGTCTTTCGCCGTTTCGTCCAGATCCTCCCAGGCGGGGATGGCGCCGACGATGTTCTCGTTGAGCCAGCTCATATCGATGACCTTGTCCGGGGTGAGGGTCTCGCCCCGTTCCAGCACCTGCCGGCCGGACTGGTCGAACAGCGGCCCCCGGAAGGGCTCGCACGTGCCGGCTTGGAAGCTCCGGCCCAGAAATTCCGCCATCTTCCGGGTGCTCTCGGGCAGCTTTTCGGAATAGCGCATCTCGACGACCCCGGCGGACATGCCCCAGTAGTAATTCAGCGCCCGGGGGCTGCGCTCCGCCTCGGCCTGGAAGCTCTTGTCCTGGATACGGCGCAGTATGGTCTCATAATACACGCCCCACTGCCACACGGGCCGGGCCAGGTTCACCGTGCCGCTGTCCGTGACGATGGCCAGGCCGAAGGGGGTGTGCCCATTGTCCCGCAGCCGGGCCAGGTCCTGGGAGGACACCAGCCGCACGCCGTTTTCCTTCAGCCGCGCCATGGCGCTGTTCAGCCCGCCCACGGAGGACCACTCCAGCCGGACCTTTGCCAGGGGGTTCACGGCCTGCACGCCCAGACCGAAGGCGTTGATACCGGCCACCTGGCCGAATATGGGATAGTCGCAGATATAGCCCACGTCGTTGCCCCCGGCCAAACTCCCGGCGATGACGCCGGCGATGAACTTGGCCTCGTACATCCGGGCGTAGTAGGTGCGGATATACCGGTGGGACATGTTGAGCGAGCAGTTCAAAATGGTGAGCCTGGCGTCGTCCACCGCGGCCCGTAAGCTGGCGGGCAGCAGCCGGGGGGAGGTGGTGAACAGCACCGTATAGCCGTCCTGTGCCGCCTCGCGTATCACGTCCAGCGGGTCCGCGTCCAGGGCGTTGAAATAGGCCCTTGTCTCGATCTTGTCCCCAAACACCCGCTGCACGTGCTGGCGGCCCAGCTCGTGGCCAAAGGTCCAGCCGGAAAGGCTGGGGTCCTTGTCGTGGATGAAGGCCACCCGCAGGGGCTTTTCCGCCTTGGGCAAAACTTTCGCCAGCAGGCTCTCCGGCTTTTCCGCCGCCGGGTCCAGCTTCACGTCGATGGGGGTGCTCTCCTGCTGGAGCGTGATCTCCTGCCACACGCTTGCCACGGACTTTTTAAGCTCCGCACCGGACTTTTGCCGCAGGACCTGATAGCCGTAGACCTCCACATAGGCCAGCAGCGCGTCGCCCACGGTGGAGGCCAGGCGCTTGCCGCCGTTGGCCTCGTACGCCTGGCGGAAGTTGCAGTAGGCCGAGCGGAAGCCGGCCCGGTCGCCGTCCGACCAGGTCTCGCCGGGGGACTTGCCCAAAAGCTGCTGCAGGCGGGCGCAGCTTCCGGGCTTTGTAAATTCGATGAAATTGGTCCGGCTGAGCCGGTAAAAGTCGATGAGTTCAAAATACAGCGTCGTCTCCGCGTCGCCCCGTGCCTCGGGCATCACCCGGATGACATGGGCCTCCACGGCCTCCGCGCCGAAGAATTTCAGCACGCTGATGCGCTTGTTGCCCTCCTCCACATAGTACCGGTTCAGGTACTCGTAGACCTTGACGGGCTCCCGGATGCCCTCGTCCAGGTGGGCCTGGCACAGGTTGTTCCACTTGGAGGCGAACTCGGAGTCCACAGGCAGCAGGGGCAGGAAGTTACGGGCAAAGGCGTTGGTCCTGGCGGCGGTGCGGGTACCCACCACAAAGTCCATGGGGATGGACACGATGCCCAGGTCCACCCCGCCGGAAAGGCGCTCCGCCGGCACAAAGGCGTCCAGCACCGCGGGGTAGGGGTGTTCGCCCGCGGCGGTGCAGCGGTGAAATTCTTTTTGCGCCAGCTTCAGCGCCTCGGAATAGTAGGAAGTTTGCATGGGATTTCCTTTCTGGCCTGGCCTGTCGAGGCCTTCCGTTCACCGCGCATTGTACACTGTCCCCGCCAATGCGCACAAGAGGGATTTTCGCCAAAAACAAGCGTCCCGGTGACGCGGTTCGTTGTACTGTCTGCGCCTCTCGTCAGGCCAGTTCCATCACACGCACGCCCCATGCGGGGAGCGTGAACGGCACGTTTTCGCCGATCGTCTCGCCCTCCGGCAGGAACGTCCCGGCGGGGTGCTTTTCCACGGTCACGCTCTGGCCGGAGAAGTTCATGGTAAACACGATCTCACGCCCTTTTGCGCTCGTCCCCCGGCGGACGACGAGGGGGAAGCGCTCATTTGGCACGCTTACCCCCAGCCGGGGCAGCAACGCTTCCAGCACCGCATCCAGACCCGCCGGGTCAAAGTACGCGGCCAGATAGGCGGCCTGACCGGCTCCATATCCGTGCGTTGTCACGGCGGGCACGCCGCCCCACACCGGGTGCTGATACGTACACAGCGCCTCGGCGCCGCGCAGCTCCAAAAGCTCCATCCAGTCCGTCACCGCCACGTGCGCGGGCAATTTTATGCTGTCGGAGGCAAGCTCTGTGCCCGGTTCGGGGTAGGTGAACCGGTCGTAGGTCAGCCCCAGGCAGTCCGTGAGCATATGGGGCTGGGCGTCGTGGTAAATTTTCAGGTTTTCGTCCGCAAAGCCCGTGCGGAACGTGACCAGAATGTGCCCGCCCTGGCGCACGTAGCCGTCCACCGCCCGCAGCAGGTCCTCGGGCGCGGCGTACAGGCAGGGCAGGACCAGAAGGTCATAGCGGGAGAAGTCCCGCTCTGCGTCGGAAATGATGTCATATTCCACGTTCAGGCGGTAGAGACTGTCGCACAGCCAGCGCAGATAGTCGCTGTAGTCCCGCTTTGGCTGGGTGTTCATGGGCGCGGCGGGGAACCACTGCAGGCCCGTCTGGGACCGGTTGCTGACCATCACGGCCACGTGAGAGCGCTTTTGCAGGTGCAGCAGGTGAGGGGACAGGGCTTTGAGCTCCGCGCCGATGGCGGCGCACGCCCGGTATGTCTCGTTGGGAGCCAGGTCGTGGCTCAAAACGCCTTTCCAGTAGCTCTCTATGGCGTTGTGGATGCTGTGCCAGTGCCAGTATTCTATGCCGTCCGCGCCGGAGGCTAAGTGGCTGAGGGCCTGCAAGCGCAGCTGGCCGGGGTAGGGCAGCCGGCCAAAGGGGCCCTGGGCCTGCGTCTCCAGGACGATGTAATTGGACTTTTTAAGCCCCCTTGCCACGTTGCCGCCGAAGGCGATCTCCGCGCCGGTCAGATTAACCGCGCCGGGGTGATAGATGTCGCACCCGGCCACGGTCACGGCCGCGGCGGCGTCGAACTGGTCCACGTCCGGCTGGTAGCCGTAGGAATAGCCCCGCCAGGCGTAGTCGAAATTGTGGGTGACGAACTGGTCCGGGCGCCTGTACTGGTCCAGAATGGACCGCTGCCACAGCAGAAATTCCGTCACCAGATGGCGCTGGAACGCCTGGTATTCCGCGCCCAGGCTGGCGTTGATGGTCCCGCGCACGTCGGGCAGATCGTCCCAGCTGCCCAGAGAGTTGGACCAGTAGGCAAGGCCCATGGCCTGATTGAGCGCCTCTACCGTGCCGAAACGGTCCTTGAGCCAGTCCTTAAACAGCGACTGAGCCCGGGGCGAGCAGGTGTCGTATGGCTTTGTCTCGTTGTCCAGCTGCCAGCCAATCACGCTTGGGTGGCCGCTGACCGCCTCCGCCAGCTTTCGGATGATGCGCTCGGCGTGGAAGCGGTAGCCGGGGTGGGTGATGTCGAAATTCTGCCTGGGGCCGTAGCGGCATGGGCCGGCGTGGGTGTCGGATAAAATGTCCGGGTATTTGTTGGCCAGCCATGGGGGTATGGCGTAGGTGGGCGTGCCCACGATGACGCTGATGCCGTGCTTTTGCGCCCCGTCCAGCACCCGCAGCAAAAGGGAGAAGTCGAACTGGCCGTCCCGCGGCTCCCAGGTGCTCCATGCTGACTCCGCCACGCGTATCACGTTAAAGCCCGCGTCCGCGAGCATTTGCATGTCCCTGTCGATACGCTCCACGGGCATGTACTCGGCGTAATAGGCCGCGCCGTACAGCAATTTTTCTGTCATTGGCAAACCCTCCGCTTGACGAGTGAATGATTTGTTGATATAACATGGTAGGACTTTATTATACACCAGATATTCCCAAGATGAAAGGAGAGACTGTCTATGGATCGGTTCATCGTCAACATCGTCCACCGGCCGGAGATGGTGCCGGAGTACGCCGAGAAGGTCACGGGCCAGGGTAAGGCGGAGGACATCGGCCGCGGGGCGCTGTTGACCGAAAGCCTGGACATCTTCAAGACACAACAGGCCATCGCCCACAAAAACGGGCTCAAGACCACCATCCAAATGACCTACGCCAGCCTCTTCAACGACGAGGCCGTGGCCATCGCAAAGGAGCACCACGAAAAGTACGGCGACGAGATATCTCTGAGCCTGCTGGGGCTGCCCTGCGAGCAGTTCCGGGAGAAGTACCAGACAAAGGATTTCTGCATCTGGATGTTCTCCATGGAGGAAAAGAAGACCATCGTCCGGGATGTGTTCGGCAAGTTTTACGACCGGTTCGGCTTTTACCCCGAGTCCACCGGGTCCTACTACATGGACGCGGACCTCATTAACTTCATCAAAGCGGAGTACCCGTCCGTCAAGTGCGCCGTGGCAACCTGCTGGGAGGAAGGCCCCAAGGCCTACCACACCTGCAACAATTCCTGGTACACCTTCATGGACGGCGGGCCCTGGGCCCCATGGATACCCTCGAAGCAGAATACCCACGCGCCCGCCGCCAACGAGGCGGAGGACAGCGGCATCGTGGCTATACCCCACCTGAGCCGGGACCTGCTGGCCTGCTACGACGGCAACGGCTCCAACTTTGGCACCCACCCGCAAAACGTTCTGCGGGGCATGATCTACGACACAAAGACATGGGAATACCCGTACCTCTATAACCTCATCGACCAGTACCGGTATCTGGCGAAGTTCAACAACGGCTATGCCTATAACATGATGTTCGTCGGTCCCGGCTGGATGAACAAGATGGGCCGGTGGGAGGCGCCATACGAGCTGCTGAAGAAGTCCTACGAGGACGGGTGCGCGTACTATGGCAAGCTCAAAAAAGAGGGCAAGCTCACGGACATGACCATGAGCGAGTTCGCGGACTTTTACCGGGAGAATAAGCACTACACCGAGCCGGAGTGCGCCCTGTGGCGGGATATTTTGTACGGCAGCGACAAGCAGCTTTTCTGGTACTGCGACCCGTACATGCGTGTGTGCGTGAACATGGACCAGGGCGGGGCTATCGTGGACCTGCGGCCATACGTGGCCAAGCTGGAGTGGCCCGTGGGCATCGGCACGGCCCATGTCCAGGACGCCAGCTACCCGTTTCTCATTCAGGAGAAATACCGTGCCGGGTACTTCACCCACTACGCCGGGGAGGGGACCATACGCAGCGCCAAGATATGCCACAACGGGGAGGAAGTGGACCTGTGCCTTTGCCGCACCCACGGCCATTTCTCGCAAGAAGGCAGCGACAGGGTGCTGACATTGGACCCGGTGGAGATCGAGTTTTCCGACCTGACCGTAAAATTGCAGACGGTGCTCACCTTCCCGGAGGGCACGGGCCAGGTCAAGATCGAGCGGCGAGTGCTGTCCATGAGCGACCCTGCCGCGGCTGTCACCGTCAACGAGTACATGGTGGCGTGCTACGGCACCACCGAGTACCCGGAGGATATGACGAGCCTGACCCTGGCGGTGCAGGCTGGGCAGCAGAAAGAGATCATCCCCTATGCCTACCGGTGTCGGGAGGCGTCCCTGGCCGGGGCGGATGAAGCCAACTGCACCCTGCCGCCCATCAAGACGAAGGTGACCATGACCTGCGATGGCCGGGACAAGACGGGCTACGTCCGGGAGGGCTACGCCTTCAGTCCCATGTTCACCCTGGGCTATACGGGTACCCTGAAAGAAAAGGAGGCGTTCAGCACATGGCTCAAGCTGGAAAGGGCAGACTGAACTACCGCTGCCCGTCCTGCTTCATGCGGGACCTGGACATCGACATGTTCTACGACAAGGATAAACAAGAGTATTACTGCATCCGCTGCCAGTACCGGGGCAGCGAGGCGGACGTGCTGGCCAAGAACGAGATGGCCCGCTTCCGCTACGGGGCGATGAGCAAGCGGTATACAGATTTTGAAAATTTTTCGGAAAAGTGAGCCGTTTTTGCGCCTTTGCCCGTCTTACTATCATGGAGACCGCCATTGGCGGACCGGGAGGATGATGGGTATCATGAACAGGACAAGACGGTTGTTGGCGCTGGCGCTGGCTTTCGTGCTGGCCTTTGGCGCGCTGGGCGTCACGGCGCTGGCCGCGGAAGAGCCGGACAAGGGCTATACGATAACGGAAGAAGTGGTGGTCCGGGAGGACGCGGTGCCCCTGGGCGGACTGCCCACGGCGCGGGAGTGCTGTGCGCTGCACTTTGTGCTGACGCTGGCCGCGCTGGGCGTGGCGGTGTACTATACCCACGACCGAAAGCGCCGTCAGGCCCGGGAATTTGAGCTCCGTGCGGAGCTTTGAGGGCGGTAAAATCAAGGAGGCATGGTCAAGCGACCGTGCCTCCGTTTTTTATTTTCTGGTGATGGGGACCCAGATCTGGCTGTGATAGTCCTCGCTCGTCATGTCCCCGTCGGGGTATGCCTCCATGTCCAGCTCACAGGTGGGCTCGTAGGCGGAGCCGGGGAAGAACTCCGTGATGATCCGATGCCAGAGAGCTTGGATGGCGTCCGGCATGGGACCGGCGCAGTCGAACACCGCCCAGGTCCGCGCAGGGATAGCGGTGCGCCGAAAGCCCTCCGGGACGGGGGTCTCCGGGTCTGCTTGGACCGCGATGGCGTAGTCGAAGGTCTTGTCGTCCGTGGGCTGATTGCCGTAGCAGACGCCCAGCACACAGGATCTGTCCGAGGCCAGCGCCAGGAGCTTTTCGATGGTCCCGTCGGCCTGGGCCCGGGTCCAGAAGTCCGGGATGGTGTTCAGGTTCTCCCTGTCCGCGATGGTGTGGCGCTCCACCTTTTCCAAAAGGGTGAAGCCGGGTTTGTCCACGATCTTATAGTCCATGATCGTACCGCCTTTCAGTGTTAGTCGCACGGAAAGCGGGGAGAAGGACCGCAGCCGGGAGCCGTCCCGTCTGGCCTCCGAGGGGGTCACGCCGTGGAAGCGGGCGAAGGCGCGGGCAAAGCTCTCCGGGCTCTCATAGCCGTACTTCAGCGCCGTGTCCAGCACCTTTGCGCCCCCGGCGGCCAGCTCCCTGCCGGCAAGGGTCAGCCGCCGGGCCCGAATGTATTCCCCCAGGCTCATGCCGCACAGCGCCCCGAAAATGCGCTGGAAGTAGAAGGGGGAACAGGCCGCCTGCCGTGCGATCTCGCCGTAGTCCAGGTCACCCGCCGTCAGGTGCGATTCGATGTAGTCCAGTGCCCGCTGGATGCCGGTGGCCCAGTCCATGGCTCCGCCTCCTTCCGTGCTGGACACAGTGTAGCGGAAAAGACGCGCCGTGTCCTGACTTTCGCTGCCCGCCGGTGTCAGCCGTTCATTTCCACACGAACCAGCAGAAAAGATACCCGGTCATGACCGCGGCCAGGGTGAAGGGCACGCCCACGCGCATGAAGTCCCTGGTGCTGACCTCGTAGCCCTGGCGGCGCAAAATGCCGATGGCGGTGATATTGGCGGACGCACCGATGGGGGTGATGTTGCCCCCCAGGGTCGCGCCGGTGAGCAGCCCGAAGTACAGCAAAATGGGCGAGCAGTCCATGCTGGCGGCGATGCCGGTGACCACAGGCAGCATGGTGGCCACATAGGGTATATTGTCCACGAACGCGGAGAACAGCACCGAGCCCCACACGATGATGGAGTACATGACGAACAGGTTGCTGCCGCCCACCCGGACGAACAGGGCCGCGATGGCATCGATGACGCCGCCGGCCGTGATGCCCGCGATGACCACGAACAGCCCCGCCAGCAGCAAAAGGGTCTGGTAGTCGATCTCCAAAAACGCGGCCTTCACGTTGTGCCAGCTCTTCTCCCGCAGCCGGGAGTGGACCGCCCCCACCAGAAACACGCCGATGCAGATAAGGCCGTTGGTAATGGTGGGCTTGCCGGGGATGAAGGACGCGGCGATCAGCAGCAGCACCGTACCCAGCAGCAGGTATGTAGGCACGTAGTTCGTGACCTCGGTCCTGTCCGGGATGCTGACAGGCGAGCGCTGGTCCCGGAACATCCACATGATGATGGGCACCGTCACCAGCGCGCCCAGCTCCACGGCCCAGAAGATGCTGAACCTGCCGTCCATGAAGAAGAAGTCCAGAAAGTCCATGTCCGCGTAGCCGCCCAGCATGATACTGGTGGTGTCGCCCACCAGGGTGGCCGCCCCCTGCAGATTGGAGCTTACGGCGATGCAGATTAAAAGCGGCACGGGGCTGGTGTTCAGCTTTTTCGCGATGGCGAGGCCCACCGGCGCCAGCATGAGCACCGTCGCCACATTGTCCACGAAGGCGGAGACCACCCCGGCGAACAGGCTCATGGCCACCGCCACCCACATGACGTTTGGCGTCTTGGCGAGCAATACCTCCGCCATCCGGTTGGGCATGCGCGACTCGATGAACAGGCTCACCGTGCCCATGGTGCCGGACAGCATCATCAGCACGTTCCAGTCGATGGCGTCGCCCAGCCCGGCGGGGGACACGAAGCCCAGTATCACATACAGCGCCGCGCTGGACAGGGCCACCCAGGGCCGGAATTTGGGCAGTGCGATCATCAGGCAGTAGGTGAGGATGAACAGGACCAGGGCCAATACGGACATAAGCAAACTCCTTCCGTCATCAAAAAAGACTTTTACCGCATGACTGGACGCGGTAAAAGTCTCGTTTCAGAACCGTCTTCTGCGGCGGCCCGGGTCCCATGGGACCGTACTGACGAGCCGCCGGACGCGGGGATAAGCCCCGCGCAAACTACTCCCTCTTACAGTTCATATTATAGTCCAAGCCGGACGGATATGTCAAGAATTATGGCGCGTCGCTCACTCCAGCGTCAGGTCCCCCTCCCGTATCCAGCCCAGCCTGCGGCACACAAGGCCCAGCGCCCAGCATAAAAGCCCCGGCAGAACGAAGCACACCAGCGCCAGACCCAGCCAATCTATAACGCCCGGGACGATGGCGGCGGCGCCGTTGGCCACGGCGGCCTCCGAGGGGGTCACCCAGCCGGTCCACACGCCAATGGGCCCGCACAGGCCGCAGGTGCCCATGCCGGCGTTCACTGCCGCGCCGTTCATCTCCAGCTTGAACACGCAGGTAGCAATGGGACCGGTGATGGCGCTGGTGACGATGGCCGGCAGCCATATCCGGGGATTTTTGACGATGTTGCCCATTTGGAGCATGCTGGTGCCCAGGCCCTGACTGACCAGCCCGCCCCAGCGGTTCTCCCGAAAGCTCATGACGGCGAAGCCGATCATATTGGCGCAGCAGCCGGCCAGCGCCGCGCCGCCGGCAAGGCCGGTCAGGCTCAGAGCGGCGCATATGGCCGCCGAGGACACCGGCAGCGTCAGCAGCACGCCCACCACCACGGACACGACGATGCCCATCCAGAACGGCTGCAGCCGCGTGGCGAGCATGATGACCCTGCCACACCAGCTGGCGGCCCTGCCAATGGGCGCCGCGATCAGCCAGGCCACGCCCAGACCGGCCAGAATGGTCACCAGCGGCGTCACCAGAATATCGACCTTTGTCTCCTTGCTCACGGCCTTGCCCAGCTCCGCCGCCAGGATGGCCACCGCCAGCACGGCCAGCGGACCGCCAGCGCCGCCGATGGCGTTGGTGGCGATGCCAACGGGTATCAGGGAAAACAGCACCAGCGGCGGCGCCTGCAGGGCGTAGCCGATGGCGACGGCCATGGCCGGCCCCACCATGGCGGAGGCAAGGCCCCCTACGGTGTAGTCCGTGCCGTTTATGTTGGCCACGGTCACGGTGAGAAACCCGATGTGCAGCTGCTGGCCCAGCGTGTTCAATATGGTGCCGATGAGCAGCGAGCAGAACAGTCCCTGGGCCATGGCGCCCAGCGCGTCCACCAGATACCGGCGTACGGATATCTCGATATTTTTCCTTGCCAGAAACGCTTTGAACTTCATGGGTCACGCGCCTCCCCGGCTGAAAGTTTTTTGACGGCCCTGTAAATCACGACACGCTCTCCGTCCGGGCTTTTTCCTTTTCCCGGGCCGAGGACAGCATGAGCTTGATACGGTTCAATTGGTTGACCTCGCTGGCGCCGGGGTCATAGTCCACGGCGATAATATTGGCCTGGGGGAAGCTGGCGCGAAGCTGCTTGATGACGCCCTTGCCCACGATGTGGTTGGGCAGACACCCGAAGGGCTGGGTGCAGATGATGTTGGTGGTGCCGGAGTGAATGAGCTCCAGCATCTCCCCGGTCAAAAACCAGCCCTCGCCGGTCTGGTTGCCCAGGGACACGTAATCCCTGGCGTACCCGGCAAGCTGGCCGATGCGGGACTGGGCCGTGAAGTGCCGGCTGCGCTCCAGCTCCCGGCGGGCGTGGGCCCGCATGTGCTCGATGGCGTCGATGCCCAGGTTGGAAAGCCGGGCCGTGGACCGTTTTTGCCCCAAATGCTCCGCCTTGAAGTTGGAATTATAGAAGCAGTAGAGCAGAAAGTCCACCAGATCGGGCACGACCGCCTCCGCGCCCTCGCTCTCCAACAGCTCCACCAGGTGGTTGTTGGCCTCCGGGTCGAACTTGACCAGTATCTCGCCCACCACGCCCACGCGGGGCTTTACCATGTCCTCGTGTATGGGCAGGGCGTCAAATTCCCGGACGATGCCCTCCACGTTTTTCCGGAACCGGCCCATGGAGAAATGGTCCCCCAGCGCGTCCACGCATATCTTCTCCCACTTTTCGTGCAGCGCGTCGGCGGAGCCCGGTTCGAGCTCATATGGCCGCATGCGGTACAGCACCCGCATGAAGAGGTCGCCGTACACCAGCGCCTGCGCGGCCTTTAAGATCATGGTGGGCGTGAAGTGGAACCCCTCGTTGCTCTCCAGCCCCTGGACGCTGATGGAGATGACGGGCACGTGGCCCATGCCGGCCTTTTCCAATGCACGGCGGATGAAGCCGATGTAGTTCGTCGCCCGGCAGCCGCCGCCGGTCTGGGTGATGAACACGGCGGTCCGGTGGGTGTCGTACTTGCCGGACAGAAGCGCCTGCATGATCTGGCCCACCACCAGCATGGAGGGGTAGCATGCGTCGTTGTTGACGTATTTCAGCCCCACGTCCACCGAGCTTTGCCGGGGCGTGTCCAGCAGGGCGATGTTATAGCCGAAGGAGCCGATGACCGCCTGTATCATCCTGAAGTGGATGGGGGACATCTGGGGGCACAAAATGGTATAGCCCGCGTCCTTCATGGCTTTCGTATACTCGGTCCGCTCATACCCGGCGGAGGCGATACGCCGGGGCGCGCCGGCCTTTTCCCGCAGGCGCAGGGCGGACAGCAGCGAGCGTACCCGGATACGGGCCGCGCCCAGAGAGTTCATCTCGTCGATCTTCAGCACGGTGTAGAGCTTGCCGGAGCGGGTCAAAATGTCGCTGACCTGATCTGTGGTGATGGCGTCCAGACCGCAGCCGAAGGAGTTTAACTGCACCAGGTCCAGGTCGTCCCGGCTCTTCACGAACTGGGCCGCCCGGTAAAGCCTGGAGTGGTACATCCACTGGTCCACCGCGATCAGCGGCCGCTCCGGCTCCGCCAGGTGGGACACCGAATCCTCCGTCAGCACGCACACCCCGTAGGACGCGATCATCTCCGGGATGCCGTGGTTGATCTCCGGGTCGATATGATAGGGCCGACCGGCCAGGACGATGCCCCGGCGTCCGGTCTGCTCCATGTACCGCAGCGTCTTTTCCCCCTGCTGTTGAATGTCCTCCCGCGACCGAGCCAGCTCCGCCCACGCCCTGTGGCACGCGGCGCGTACCTCGCCCGCCGGGATATTGAGCGCGGCAAATTCCCGCACAAGCTGCTTTGTCAGCACCTGCTCGTCCGTGAAGGGCAGAAACGGGTCCATGAACTGCACCGACGGGTCCGCCAGCTCCTCCACGTTGTTCTTGATGTTCTCCGCGTAGGAGGTGACGATGGGGCAGTTATAGTGGTTGTTGGCCCCCGGCGTCTCGTTGCGCTCATAGGGCACGCAGGGGAAGAAGATGAACTTCACCCCCCGCCGCAGCAGCCACTGGATATGGCCGTGGGCCAGCTTGGCCGGATAGCACTCCGACTCGCTGGGGATGGACTCGATGCCCATCTCATAGATGGCCCTTGTGGACTGAGGGGACAGCTCCACCCGATAGCCCAGCTCCCGGAAGAACACCGCCCAGAAGGGGTAATTTTCGTACATGTTGAGCACCCGCGGGATGCCCACCGTGCCCCGTGGCGCGTCACGCTCCGGCAGGGGCTCATAGTCGAACACCCGCTTGAGCTTATAGGCGAACAGGTTGGGGATGGCGTCACCCCGCTTGCGCTCCTCGCCCAGGCCCCGCTCGCACCGGTTGCCGGATATGTACCGCCGTGCTCCGCCGTCAAAGAGATTGACCGTGAGCATGCAGTGGTTGACGCAGCCCTGGCACCGGGTCATGCGGGTGTCGTATTGAAGCGCCAAGATATCGTCCAGGGACAGCATGGCGCTTTTCCGCCCCTGCCAGCGCTCCCGGGCGATCAGGGCCGCGCCGAAGGCCCCCATGATGCCGGCGATGTCCGGTCGGACGGCCTCACACCCGCTGATACGCTCAAAGCTGCGCAGCACCGCGTCGTTGTAAAACGTCCCGCCCTGGACCACGGTGTGTCGGCCCAGATCTTCCGGCCCCGCGATCTTCATGACCTTGTACAGGGCGTTTTTGATGACCGAATAGGCCAGGCCCGCCGAGATGTCCGCCACCGGCGCGCCCTCTTTCTGGGCCTGCTTCACGTTGGAGTTCATGAACACCGTACACCTTGTGCCCAGATCGATGGGGTTTTTCGCGAACAGGGCCTCCCTGGCAAATTCCGGCGCGGTGTAGCCCAAGGACACGGCGAAGGTCTCGATGAACGAGCCGCAGCCGGAGGAACACGCCTCGTTCAGCTGCACGCTGTCCACGGCCCTGTCCCGGATACGGATGCACTTCATGTCCTGCCCGCCGATGTCTAAAATACAGTCCACCTCCGGCTCGAAAAAGGCGGCGGCGGTGTAGTGGGAGATGGTCTCCACCTCGCCCTCGTCCAGCAAAAACGCGGCCTTGATGAGCGCCTCGCCATAGCCCGTGGAGCAGGACCAGGCGATATGGGCGCTGTCCGGCAGACGGCTTTTGATCTCCCCGATGGCCCGGATGGCCGTGGCCAGGGGGCTTCCGTTATTGTTGCTGTAAAAGCTGTAGAGCAGCGTGCCGTCCTCGCCCACCAGCGCCAGCTTTGTGGTGGTGGACCCGGCGTCCACGCCCAAAAAGCAGTTGCCGCTGTAGCTCTCCAACGGCGCGGCGGGGACCTTATGCTTGGCGTGGCGGTCCCGGAACGCGGCGTACTCCGCCTCGCTCTCAAAAAGCGGGGCCAGACGCTTGATCTCAAAGCGCATTTGGGTCTGGTTTTCCAGCATGGTCCGAAGCGCGGAGATAGAGACGCTTTTTGCCTCCGGCTGGGCGGTCATGGCCGAGCCGATGGCGGCGAATAAATGGGCGTTTTCCGGAGCGATGGTCTGTTCGGGCGTTAAGTTCAATGTGCGCACGAAGGCGTTTTTTAATTCCGGCAAGAAGTGCAGCGGTCCGCCCAGAAAGGCCACGTTGCCCCGGATGGGCTTGCCGCAGGCCAGGCCGCTGATGGTCTGGTTCACCACCGCCTGGAACACGGACGCCGCCAGGTCCTCCCTGGTGGCCCCCTCGTTGATGAGCGGCTGGATGTCGCTCTTGGCGAACACGCCGCACCGGGCGGCGATGGGATAGATGGCCTTGTAATGGGCCGCGTAGTCGTTGAGCCCCGCCGCGTCGGTCTGCAGCAGCGTTGCCATCTGGTCGATGAACGAGCCGGTGCCCCCGGCGCATATGCCGTTCATGCGCTGGTCCACGCCGCCGGTGAAGTAGACGATCTTGGCGTCCTCGCCGCCCAGCTCGATGGCCACGTCCGTCTGGGGCGCGTAGTCCCGCAGGGCCGTTGCCACGGCCACCACCTCCTGGGTGAAGGGCACGCCCAAAAGCCCCGCCATGGTCAGGCCGCCGGAGCCTGTGATGACGGGGCGCAGGGGAATATCGCCCAGCTCCTTCTCGGCCTTGCGCAGAAGGCCGGAGAGGGTGTGCTGGATATTGGCGTGGTGGCGCTCATAATCGGAAAAGACCAGCCGGCCGTCCTGAGGACGCAGCACGGCGATCTTGACCGTGGTGGAACCGATGTCGATCCCAAGGGCAAAAGGTTCAGGCGCGTGGGGCATGGATGCTATCCCTTCTAAAGACTATCATTGTGCGCGTTCGACACAAAGCGACGCGAAACAGCTTGCATTATAGCTGTTTTCGTCCCGCTTTGCAAGTCATTTGCCGTAGTGGGCCGCCACCTTCTTCAAATTGTCAATAATGGGCAAATGCTGGGGGCACACGCCCTCGCACTGGCCGCAGCCGATGCAGTCGGAGGCCTTGCCGAACTTGCCGGCCAGCATATCGTAGTTGCTGTAATTGATGGTCCAGCCCTTTTGCCGCAGGTCCTCCCGCATGTCCTCGTTATACAGGGAGAAGTACTGGGGGATGGCGATGTGCTGGGGGCAGCCCTCGGTGCAGTAAGAACAGCCCGTGCAGGGGATGGCGATGTTGCCGTTTATGATATCCGCCGCCTGGAAGCACAGGGCCTTTTCCTCCTCCGTCAGGGGCTTAAAGTCCTGCATATAGCCCAGATTGTCCCGCATTTGTCCCAGGTTGGACATGCCGGACAGGACCATCATCACCCCCGGCAGGCTGGCCGCGAACCGGATGGCCCAGCTGGCGGGGCTCATATCAGGCTCATGGTCCTTGAAGAGCTTTTCCGCCTGAGGCGGCACCTTGGCCAACGTCCCGCCCTTGACGGGCTCCATGACGATGACGGGTTTGCCGTGCTTCTGGGCCATCTCGTAGCAGGCCCTGGACCGGACCCACTGGCTCTCCCAGTCCAGATAGTTCACCTGCAGCTGCACGAACTCCATCTCGGGGTGCTTTGTCAGTATCTCGTCCAGCAGCTCCGGGGTGTCGTGGAAGGAAAAGCCCGCGTGACGAACCAGCCCCCTGGCCTTTTTCTCCAGCAGCCAGTTGAAGCAGTCGAATTTTTCGTATTTGGGGTACATGTCCGCCTCGATGCCGTGGAGCAGATAGTAGTCGAAATACCCCGCGCCGGTTTTTTCCAGCTGGGCGTTGAACACCTTGTCCCGGTCCTCCAGGCTGTCGAAAAACCCGGCGTGCAGCTTGGTCGCCAGGGTGAAGCTGTCCCGGGGATGCCGGTCCACCAGGGCCGCTTTCGCCACGCCCTCGCTGGCAAAGCCGTTGTACATCCAAGCGGTGTCAAAGTATGTAAAGCCTTTTTCCAGAAACAGGTCCACCATTTCCTTGACCTGCTCCACGTCCACGTTTGCCGGGTCGTTGGGGTCCAGCTGGGGCAGCCGCATCAGCCCGAAGCCCAGTTTTTTCGCGTTTTCGTTCATGTTGTTCCTCCTTGTTTACAGTCCCACGTTGCCGCTGTTCAGACCCAGACCGGCGCCCTCCGTGGGCAGCCATTCGATGGCCTTTTTGATGTATGTGTCCCAAAAATCCCACTCGTGGCCGCCGGGACCCTCCACGTATGTCACGGACGCCCCCTGGCTCTTGAGATACGCCGCCATATCCCGGTTGGCGGCCAAAAGGCTGTCCTCGGTGCCGCATGCCATATAGATCTTGGGGATGGGCTTGCCCGCCTCATGAAGCGCCTTGACCAGAGCCTTTGGGTCCATGTCGCTGCCCAAAAGCTTTGTCAGGTCCCCGAAGCAGGACTCGGCAAAACCCTTGCTGGAGAGAAAGTCGCTGTCCCCGTCCGTCCTTGCCGCGATCTCCTCCAGGTGCATCGCCCCGGACAGGGCGGCGATGTATCCGAAGGTGTCGGCGTATTTCAGTCCGTTTCGCATGGCGCCGTACCCGCCCATGGAAAGGCCCGCGATAAACGTGTCCTCCCGCGCATGGGACAGGGGGAACATCTTCCGGGTCAGTTCCACCAGCTCTTCCCCCACGAACCGGCCGTAATTATTGCCCCCGGCGGGCCGGTCCACGTAAAAGGCGTTGTCCCCGGAGGGCATCACCACCGCCAGGTCGTGTTCCTCGGCGTAGCGCTGGATACGGGTGCCGCAGACCCAGTCGGTGTAGTTGCCGAACACCCCGTGCAGCAGGTACAGCGTCTTGTATGGTTTGTCCTCCCGTCGGGGCTCTCCGGGCATGGTGAGCTTATCCGCCGGCAATATCACGTTCACCGGCACCGTGCGCATGAGCATCCGGCTCATCAGGTTCATCTGTAGTAAAGCCATCGACGTTTCCTCCTTAATGTGCAACCGTATTGTACAACACCAGGCGGCTTCTGGCAAGTATCTTGTTTTTCCCGCCTGTTTCCGGTACAATGGACAAAAAACTACAAGGAGCGGGCGCTATGAGATTCGATTTTGAGACCGCGTGGGACCGGCGGGGCAGGGACGCCTCCGCCGTGGACATGATCGGGCAGGACGGCGCCTGGGGCAACGCCCCCGGCGCGCCGAAGGATGGCTTTTCCCCCATCCCCATGTGGGTGGCGGACATGAATTTCGCCACGGCCCCCAGCATCCCCAGGACCATCATAGAGCGCACGGAACACCCCCTGTACGGCTATTTTATGCCCCGCCAGGAGTATTACGACGCCATCATCGACTGGCACCGGACCCGCCACGGGGTAGAGGGTCTGGCCCCGGCGCATATCGGCTATGAAAACGGCGTGCTGGGCTGCGTGGCCAGCGCCGTGCTGGCGTTTTCCGCGCCGGGCGAAAAAATTCTCCTGCACAGCCCCACGTATATCGGCTTCACCCACGTGCTGGAGGACACCGGCCGCACGGCGGAATTAAGTCCGCTGAAATTGGACGACCAGGGCGTGTGGCGCATGGACTATGAGGACATGGACCGGCGGCTCAAGCAAAACGGCATCCACCTGGCCGTGTTCTGCTCCCCCCACAACCCCTGCGGCCGGGTCTGGGAGCGCTGGGAGCTGGAAAAGGCCATGGAGGTCTACCGGGAAAACGACTGCATAGTCGTCTCCGACGAGATATGGTCCGACATCATTCTGAACGGCCATAAGCATATCCCCACCCAGACCGTCAGCGCCGACGCGAAAAGCCGCACCATCGCCGTGTACGCCCCCAGCAAGACCTTCAACCTGGCCGGCCTGGTGGGCAGCTATCACGTCATCTACGACCGCCGTCTGCGGGACAGGATGGACCACATGTCCGCCACCTTCCACTATAACCAGATGAATGTGCTCTCCATGTACGCGCTCATGGGCGCGTACTCCGACACGGGCAAGGCGTGGACCGACGAGCTGTGCCAGGTGCTTTCGGAAAATATCAACTACGCCTATGACTTCATCCTCCGGCGTTTTCCCGGCGTCACGGTGGCCAAGCCGGAGGGGACGTATATGATGTTCCTGCACTGCGAGGACTTTTGCAAAAAGGCGGGCCTTACCCACCAGCAGCTTTTGCGCGCCGGCTGGGACGTGGGCGTGGCCTGGCAGGACGGCGCCGATTTCCACGACCCCTGGGCCGTGCGCATGAATTTCGCCCTGCCGCACAGTCTGGTCGCCGAGGCCATGGACAGGTTGGACAAGTTTGTGTTCAACGCGGGAGGGAAATAAGGCTTTCTCTCCCTCCGTCGCGGCTTACGCCGCGCCACCTCCCTCGTCAGAGGGAGGCTTTTTTAAATGATTTTTCCATATAAAAGGCCCCCTCTGACGAGGGGGCTGTCAGCGCTCCGCGCTGACTGGGGGAGAGACACATAAATCACAGGGGGCTGTCCCATGACAGCCCCCTGTTCATTTTACGTTTTTTACATCAGCGTATCCGGATCCGTGTAGGGGATATCCAGCGCCTCGGCCACGGCCGCGAACGTCAGCTTGCCCTTGTAGGTATTGAGCCCGCTCATGAGGCACGGGTCGGCCTTGCAGGCTTTTTCCAGACCCAGCTTTGTGATCTGGACGCCGTGGGCCAGGGTGGAGTTGACAAGCGCCTCCGTGGACGTGCGGGGTACGCTGCCGGGGATATTGGCCACGCAGTAGTGCAAGATCCCGTCCACCTCGTACACCGGGTCGGCGTGGGTGGTGGGGTGGCTTGTCTCGAAGCAGCCGCCCTGGTCGATGACGATGTCCACCAGCACCGCGCCCTTTTTCATGCGCTTGAGATCCTCCCGCTTCACCAGCTTTTCGCACTCCCGGCCGGGGGCCAGCATGACGCACCCGATGACCAGGTCGGCCTTTTCCAGCGCCAGCAGCAGATTGGCGCGGCTGGAATAGAGCGTGGTGATCTGGCTTCCAAATACCTCGTCCAGGTATGCCAGCCGTTGGTGGTTGATGTCCAGCACGGTCACCCGCGCTCCCATGCCCACCGCCATACGGCAGGCGTTGATGCCGGCGTTGCCGCCGCCCAGAATGACCACGTCCGCCTTGTCGCACCCGGGGACGGCCCCCAGCATGACGCCCCGGCCGCCATACGTCTTTTCCAGGTACTTGGCCCCTTCCAGCACGGCCATCCGCCCGGCCACCTCGCTCATGCAGTACAGGCAGGGCAGACCCTTCCCGCCGGGACCCAGGATGGTCTCGTAGGCCATGGCGGTGGTTTTGCTCTTTAACAGCGCCTCGGTCAGTTTCTTGTCCGCGGCCAGGTGGAAATAGGTGTAGATCAAAAGCCCCTCCCGGAAGTACTTATACTCGCACTCCAAAGGCTCCTTGACCTTGACGATCATCTCCGCTTTGTTCCATACCTCATCGGCGCTGTCCGTCAATACCGCGCCGTTGTCGGCGTACTCGGCGTCTGCAAAGCCCGCGCCCAGGCCCGCGCCCTTTTCCACATACACGGTGTTGCCCGCGTGGACATACTCGCCCACCGCGCCGGGGGTCAGCCCCACGCGAAACTCGTTGTTTTTTATCTCCTTCGGCAGTCCAACGATCATGTCAGGTCCCTCCTTATAAAATTTACCGGTCTGTGTTCACATGGCCGGGCCGGTGGCGGACGGGGCGTACACCCGTGCGGCCAGCTCCTGGTTCAGGGCGTAAAGCCCCCGGGCGTCGGAGCCGAAGAGCTTCATCTTCTTGACCATATCCTCGGCGGTGGCCTCCTCCTCGCCCTGCTCCTTGATGAACCAGTCCAAAAACTGCATTGTCTTGTAATCCTTCTGCTCGAAGGCGGCGTGGTAGATGGCCGTGATGAGCGAGGTCACGTACTGCTCGTGCTCGAACCCGGCCTGCAGCGGGGCCAAATGGTCGGAAAAGCTCTTGTCGGGCTTTGCCACGGCCTCGAACCGCACCCGCACGCCGCTGTTGATGAGGTACCGGCGGAGCATGAAGGCGTGGTCCCGCTCCTCCTGGGCCTGGACCTCGTACCAGTGGGCGAAGCCGTCCAGGCCCTCGTCGGCGTAGTAGTTGGCAAAGTCCAGATAGAGATAGGCCGAGTAAAGCTCCTTGTTGATCTGGTCGTTCAGCATGGCCGCGATGTTTTTGTCCAGCATAGAAAAACGCGCTCCTTTCGTTGTTCAGATGGTTCCAGTATAGTACACCCGGCGGCAAACTACAAGCGAAAGCGCGAAAGAAGTTTGGCATAACCGGGTGGACCCGCGATTATGATGTCTCTGGGAATAATTTGCACGTGGGCCGTACAGAATAACGGTACAAATCAATATGGAGGAACGTTACATGAAACGAACTTTGATCGCGTGGATACTGCTGTCGGTCATGGTCCTGGGGGCTGTGCCGGCGCTGGCCGCCGGGCCGGTCCGGGACGTGACCGACTGGACGAAGGTCACCGGCGCCGACACGGCCGCCGACGCCGACATGACCGACGGTCAGATCGGCCCCAGCCAGTCGGTGGTATCCGTCAGCGGCGGCGCCTACGCCGCCAATAACGCCGACGCCAACGCCGCCCAGCCGGGGAAGGAGAACACCCCGCCCGTGGCGGAGAACCAGCAGATCGAGACCTACCGGGGCGTGTCCGTGGGCGGCCAGCTCTCCGCCCATGACGCGGAGGGCGATGCGCTGACCTACGAGCTGTGTACCCAGCCCATGAAGGGCACGGTGGAGCTTTCCGCCCAGGGCTATTTCGTCTACACCCCCAAAGAGGGCAAGCGGGGCAAGGACTACTTCGGCTTCCGGGCCGTGGACAGCGCCGGCAACGCCTCCCAGGAGGGCACGGTCATCATCAAGCTTATCAAGCAGAAGTCCAAGGTGACCTATTCCGACCTGACCGGCCAGGGCTGTGAGTACGCGGCCATCGCCCTCACGGAAGCCGGGGTGTTCACGGCGGAGAACGTGGGCAGCGATTACGTGTTCCACCCGGACGCGGAAGTGAGCCGGGGCGAGTTTCTCACCATGTGCATGACGGCGGCGGACTGCGACGTGCTTAAGGGCGTCAGCTCCACCGGCTTTCAGGACGACGAGTCCATCGGCCCCTGGCTCAAGCCCTATGTGGCCACGGCTCTCATGAACGGCTATATCACCGGCCAGTCCACCGCCACCGGCGCGACCTATGACCCGGCCGAGCCCATCACCATGCAGGAGGCCTGTGTGACGCTGAACGCCGTTCTTGGCGTGACCAACGTGGTCAGCGCGGCGGCCTACGTGGGGGAGGAAAACGGCGGCCAGCCCTGGGCCCAGGCCGTGGCGAATCTCACCGCCGCCGGGGTCATGCCCTACGACTGGGAGGACGTGGAGGCGGTGCTCACCCGCTCCGGCGCGGCGGAGCTTCTGGCCAACGCCATCGGCCTTCTCACGGGACGGTAAACAAAAAACCTGCCATCGGGCAGGTTTTTTGTTATTTCTGGCAAATCAAATTTTTACGCACGACTTTCACATAATTCAGATCCGCGATTTCAAAAAAGCTGTTTCTCTCATACATACCGGCGGTTCCATGATACTGATACTCGAATTTTTTATCTGCAAACGGATAGGCCTCTACACAGGAATATCCGTCCCGCGCCGCGTCTTCACATACGCGTTCCAGCAGACTTTGCGCGATCCCTTTCCCCCGATATTCGGGCGCGACCACAAAGCAGAAAATCGACTTTACCTTTGCGTCTTTCTTATCATTTGGCTGATAGCCGATCTTCTGAAACATTTCGGCAATGTATTTATAGTTTTTTCGATCGTTGGCGTTGCACCAACCGACGACCGTATTATCCAAATAAGCAAGATACCCCTGCATTTCACCCGTTTCGATCAATTCAACGGCTTTTTTCCTGCGGTCATTTGGCTCTGTCAATTTGTCGTCGGTCTCCCGATCCAAATGCCCCTCCAGACAATAGCAAAACGCCCACTCCCCATGATCGCCAAACGCGATTTTTTCAAAAAACCCGAGCCAATCCTCGCATAGCTCCGGGCGCAGCGGTCGAATCGTTACCATATGCTTTCCCCCCTGTTTAGGATGATATCTCTTTCCTCGGTTCCGCCATGATCGTTCTTTGGTCCGTGTACAGCACCATGCCGGGGCGGGCGCCTTTTTGCTTTTTCACGAACCGGACCTGGGTCACGTCCACCGCCACCCGCCCGGCCTGACCGCCCTCGGAGTAAAACGCCGCCAGCGAGGCCGCCTCGTATATGGACTGCTCGTCCGGCTCTGCGCCCTCGCAGCGCAATATCACGTGGGCTCCGTGGAGCTTCTGCGCGTGCAGCCACAGGTCCGTGCGCCGGGCGGTTTTGAACGTCAGCTCGTCGTTTTGCAGGTTGCTCCGGCCCACCAGCACCTCCAGCCCCGCCGAGGTGACGAACCGCAGAGGCTGGGCCGGCTTTTCCCGGCGCTTGCCCTTGGCCTTGGCCTCCCGCACATAACCGGCCTTGACCAGCTCCTGGCGTATCACCTCTAAATCGCTCTGGGTCTGGGCCCGGTCCAGCTCCACGGCGATGGAGCTGAGGTACTCCGCCTCCATCCGGTTCTCCCCGATAAGGCCCACCAGGTGTTCCCGTGCGGTTTTTTTCTTGGCGTACTGTTTGTAATACGCCGCCGCGTTCTGCTGGGGGGACTTGCGCGGGTCCAGAGGCACGTCCACCAGGGGAGTGTCCTGCTCGTAAAAATCCTCCAGCGTCACGCTGGACATGCCTGGCTTCATCCGCCATATATTGGCGGTAATTAAATCGCCCCGGCGCTTGTCCGCCTCCCGGTCCTGGGTGGCTTCCAGCTCCCGCAGACGCAGGGCCAGCTTTTTCTCCGTCCGGCTCTTGGCGCTGCGCACCAGCTTGGCCAGGCTCCGGGCCCGGCTTTTCAGGTGCTCGGTCCGGTCCTTCTCGGCGTAAAACGCCTCCAACAGGTCGGACCAGCCCGGATAGCTCACGCTCTCCGTGCGCGGCCCGTACTGCAAAATGGGCATAAAGGTGAAGTCCACGGCCTTGCCGTCCTCCACCAGCATGGTGGGGGTCCGCTCCAAGCCTTCCAAACTCTCCAACACCGGCGGCAGGCCCCGCCACTCCATCTCCCGCCGTATCAGCGGCGACAGGCCGGAGAATTTCCCCGGCGCGGGCTTGGGCGGCAGCCGGTAGATAAGCCCCGGCAGAAGCTGGCGCAGGGGGCTCATCTCCTCGTCCACCCGGCGGGCCGCGTCCAGAATACGGCCGTCGGCGTCGATCAAAATGAGGTTTGCGTTGCGGCCCAGCATCTCCATGGCGATGGTTTTCTCCGCCGCCCGGCCCAGCTCGTCAAAGGCCACCAGGCGGATAAGCAGCATCCGCTCATTTTCCGGCTGCTCCACCGCCGTGACCCGTGCGCCCAGAATGTGCTTGCGCAGGAGCATACAGAACATGGGCGGCTGGGCGGGATTTTCGTACTCCGCCTGGGTCAGGCACACCCGGGCCGACCCGGAGCCGAAGCACAACACCAGCCGGGCGTTGCCCCGGTTGCCCCGCAGGGTGAGCACGACCGTGTCCTTTTCCGGCTGGTGGACACGGTCGATCTTGCTGCCGGCGAGCTTTTCATGAAGCTCCCGGCCCAATTCGGTTATAAATACGGCGTCAAGAGGCATGATTTTCCTCCCATATTTCGGCGAACAGCGCCCGCACCCGCTCTGTCCGGCCCGCCAGCCACAGCCAGCCGAACAGCGCCTCCAGCGCCGTGGCGGCATGATACTGGGCCGGGGTACACCCGGCGGGGCAGCCGTGGACATGGGCGTTGCGGCCCCGGTGGACGATCCTTTCTTCCTCCTCCATCAGCGTCGGCAGCAGCCTTTCCAGCGCCGCCGCCTGGGCCGGCGCGGCCACGTAGGCCACCGCCGAGCGGTGCAGATCACCCACCCGGCCGCCTCCCTGGCGGATAAGCGCCGTGCGGACCAGAAGCTCAAACACACCGTCGCCCACGTACGCCAATTCCAGCGTTCCAAGCCCCTGCAGGACGTGCTCGTCCACCGGCGCGGTCAATTCCGTCACAGCGTTTCATCCTCCCCGGCGTCGTCACTGTCTTCATCGTCCAGGTCGAAGGGCGGCAGGTCGGCCTGCGTCTCTTCCTCCGTTTGGGCGAACTCGTCGCTCTCGGACACCTGGGCAAATTCCCGGGCGATGGTGTCCACGGGGGCGGTACCCTGGGCGTACTGCATCTCCTGCCACTGCTGCTTGGTGATGACGATCTGCCTGGGCTTGGACCCCTCGTAGGGCCCCACCACGCCCACTTCCTCCAGTTGGTCGATGAGCCGGGCGGCCCGGGAATAGCCCAGCTTCAGCCGCCGCTGGAGCATGGAGACGGACGCCTGTTTCGTCTCGAATATCACGTCCACCGCCTGGGGCAGCAGCTCGTCGTAATCGCCCTTGCCGCCGGACTCCTCCTCGGCGGGGGCGTTCTTGGCGTCCTTGTCCGCCGCGGCCTTCTCGATCTCCGCCAGTATCTCGTCGGAGTACTCGGCCTCGGCCTCCTTCTTCACGAAGTTGATGATCTCCTCCCGCTCCTCGTCGGTGACGAAGGCGCCTTGGAGCCGCACCGGCTTGCTGCCGATGGGGGAGTAGAGCATGTCGCCGTTGCCCAGAAGCTTTTCCGCCCCCTGCTGGTCCAGGATGATACGGCTTTCCAGCGGCCCGGACACGGAAAGGGCGATACGGCTGGGGATATTGGCCTTCATCAGGCCCGTGATCACGTCGGCACGTGGGCTCTGGGTGGCGATGACCAGGTGCATGCCGGCGGCGCGGCCCATCTGGGCCACCCGGCACACGGATTCCTCCACTTCCTTGGACGCCACCATCATCAGGTCGGCCAGCTCGTCGATGAAGATGACCACCTGGGGCAATGTCTCCCCGCCCTCCCGGCGCTGGATGGTGTTGTAGCTGGCCAGGTCCCGCACGCCGGATTCGGAGAACAGCCGGTAGCGCTTGAGCATCTCCACCACCGCCCACTGCAGGGCCCCCGCCGCCTTTTTCGCGTCGGTGACCACGGGCACGTAGAGATGGGGCATGCCGTTGTAGACCACGAACTCCACCATCTTGGGGTCGATCATGATCATGCGGACCTCGTCGGGCGTGGACTTATAGAGCAAACTCAGGATCATAGAGTTGACGCACACGGATTTGCCCGAGCCGGTGGTACCGGCGATGAGCAGGTGGGGCATTTTCGCCAGGTTGCACAGCACCACGCTGCCGCCGATGTCCTTGCCCAGGGCCACGCACAGCTTGTTTTTATCGCCCCGGAAGGCGTCGGAGTCCACCAGGTCGCCGAGCCACACGGTCCGCACGCTCTTGTTGGGCACCTCCACACCCACGGTGGAGATCTTGTCCGGCACCGGCGCGATACGCACGCTCTTCACGCCCAGACTCAGGGCGATATCCCCGGCCAGGTTGGTGATCTTATTGAGCTTCACGCCCTGGTCCAGCTTCATCTCATAGCGGGTGATGGTGGGGCCGTACACCGCGCCCACCACGCTTGCGCCCACGCCGAAGCTGCGCACGGCGCTCTCCAATTGGGCCTCCATCTCGTCGATGTCCCCGTCGGCCTCGTATGTCTCGTCGCCGCTGGAATTGAGCAGGTCCACCGGCGGATAGACGTACTCGGGCCTGTCCTCGTCCGCGTCCGCCTCGATGGCCTGGGCGATGGCCGCGCCCTCGGCGGCCACGTCGATCTTCTCCTTTTTGGGGGCCTTGGCGGCCTCGTCCATGTCCGCGGACTGTATTTCCACCCCGGCGATGTCGGCCGCCTCCTCCGGCGTCATGGGCTGCACGTCGTCGGTAGGGGAGGGGGCGGGCTTGCGGGCCGTGGGAACAGGCCTGGGCCGGTCCTTGGCCTTGGGGACTTTGGGCTTTTCCGGGGCCGCGGGCTGGACCGGGTCCAGGTCGAACTGGGCGAAGAGAAGGTCCTTTTCCTGCTCCCGGCTCTGGTCGTAGAAATTCCGGCGGCGGATGATCTTTTCCTCCGCCGTCAGGGTATCCGCCGGCGTCGGCTCCCTGGCCGGGACCGGCTGGGCCCTGGGCGCGCTCTGGGCCCTGTTCTGACGCTTGGGCGCGGGGGGCTCGACTACAGGCTCGGTTTTCCGGATGGGCTTGCCGCCGTCCAGGGGGAAGAGATAGTCCTCCTCAGCGAAGCCCTCGTCCTCGCCGGGCTCGAAGAAATCGTCCTCCGGCGGGTACTCCGGCCTGGGCCTTTCCTTGAACCAGCCCCAGAGCTCCACCACGGACAGATTGGCGGCCTGCAGCAGCAGCAGACAGAACGCCACCACCAGCACCACGAACCCGCCGATGATGCCCACGGACTTCTTCAGCGCGATGCCGAGCGCCCCGCTGACCGCGCCGCCGCAGTACTCGGTCAGATACTGCCCGTACTGCCACAGCTTGCGAAATCCGTCCCCCAGGCCGATGGAGAACACGTTGTCCTGGGCGAACAGCAGCAGATGGATGAACGCGCCGAACACCACGGGCAGCAGCAGCGCGCTCACCACCCGCGCCGCCACGGGCTGCTCCCGCTGAAACGCCAGTATCAGCGCCCCCGCCAGCAGACACACGGGCAGCAGATAAAACCCCCAGCCGAACAGGCCCGAGGCTATGTTTCGTATACCGGCCACCAGCCATGCGTCCACCGGGAAGTACCCGATGCCGGCGATCAGCCCCAGAAACAGCAGCGCCCATGACCCCGCCTGACGGCGGATGGGCTGCCGGGACTGGACCTCCGGCGCGGACCTGGCGCCGCTGGCCTTAGGGGCCGCACGCTTGGTGCTGGCCGTCTTGGACGCGCTGGTCCTGGAACCGCCGGATCTGGTCGTCTTGGCGCCGGACCGCTTGGCGGGCGCGCTGGACCGGGTACCGGTGCTCCGGGAGGCGGTCGTCTTCTTTTTTGTTGTGGCGCTCCGGGACGTGGAGGCCGGCTTTTTCGCCGTGCTCCGGCCCGCAGTCGTTTTCTTCTGTGCCATATGCTCTACCAGTCTGTCAAAGAAATAGAAAATGTACGTAACGCAAGGGGGAGCTCGAGGGGGGCGGGAGCCCCGCCTCGAATGGGATAAATAGCCGCCATGCGCACGCTATGCGGGCGCGTGGTTTTGGGGCCCCCACGCGACACGCCTGTCGCGTGGGGAGAGGAGACGCCGCGGGCTATTCGGGGTTTGCCGCTTGCGGCAAATCACGACCTAGCCCAGCGAGCGGCGACGAAGCGGCGTTTTTTGCGGCGGCTTGCCGCCGTGAAAAACACGGCGTTTTAAAGCCAGATAGAGACCGCGATGCTCACCAGGCCCACGGCCCAGCAGTAATACGCAAAGCCGCCGAACCGGCCCTTGCGGACGATGGCCTGTAAAAGCCTTATGGACGCGTACCCCGTGACGCCGGCTACCGCCATGCCCACGGCGTAGGCGGGCAGCATCGCCGTGTCAATGCCCTCCTTTGCCACGTCCAGCACCTGTAAGATCACCGCGCCCGCCACAGACAGCAGGCTCATGAGGAACGAAAACCGCACCGCGAAGGACCGCTTCAGCCCCCGGCCCATACCGGCGGCTATCGTCGTCCCGGACCGGCTCAGACCGGGCATGGTGGCCAGCCCCTGGGCCAGGCCGATGACCAGCGCGTCCACGGCCGTCATGGTCCTGACGTTCTTGGTACCCGCCGGCAGCCGGTCGGATATGTACAGCAGCGTGCCCGTTAAAATCAGCGCCGCGCCGATGAACCAGGGGATGTTGTTCAGGCTCTCGATGGCGTCATTAAAGGGCACGATGAGAAAGAGCGGCAGCGTGGCCAGGATGAGCATATAGATCATCTTCCGGGCGGGCCGGTCGTGGATACCCAGGCCCCGGCCGTGGATAAGGTCGCCGCCCATGTTGCCCAGCTCGAAGACCATGGCGCACACGTCCTTCCAGTACACCGCCAGCACGGCCAGCAGCGTAGCCAGGTGGAGCATGATGTTGAAAAGGGCGCTGTTGTCCAGCTCCATCAGCCCCGCGCCGCCCATGATGTTTTCCAGCAGCGCCAGATGGCCGGAGCTGGATATGGGCAGAAATTCCGCCACCCCCTGGACCAGGCCCAATATGGCGGCATATAAGATCGTCATGTCATTTCCTCCGCGTTATGTTTACCAAACCAGTATATTACCATACTTACCGCAAAAATGCAAGATACGTACATATTTGAACGCCTCCCCTGTGTAAGGGGAGGTGGCAGCGCAAAGCGCTGACGGAAGGGTTGTCTGTCATCCGACGTTACAACCCTCCAGTCATCGTCGGAGCACGCATGGCTAGGCCGGGATTCGCCGCAAGCGGCAAACCCCGAATAGCCAGCGGCTCCTCCTCTCCCCACGCGGCAAGCGTGCCGCGTGGGGACCCCAATAGGCGGCGACAGCCCCCCTTGCACAGGGGGGCCGTCAATACGGTCATGTATTTCATCCCATCAAAAACCGTCGGATCGCCTGCCCTGCGCCGTTGTGGTCGCAGTCGGCCACCACCGCGTCCGCCATGGCCAGCACCTCCGGCTCCGCGTTGCCCACGGCCACCGCCAGACCCGCCGCGGCCAGCATGGACCGGTCGTTGTCCGCGTCGCCCACGGCCACGACCTGCTCCATCCCCAGACCCAGCCGCGCCGCGAGCCATTGAAGCCCCGTGGCCTTGGTGACCCCGGGCGGGCTCATCTCCAACCCGGCGGCCTCGGCAAAGGCGATGGTCAGGGGCAGGGTCCGCAGCGCCTCATAGGCCTTGTCCCGGTCATCCGGCGAGCGAAAATACACGTTCACCTTGGGCACATACGGCCGCGCCGCCGCCTCGGCCGCCACGTCGTCCACCAGCACCGGCACGGTGGTATAGAGCTCCTGATAGGGCCCCATGCCAAAATCCGCGGCGCGGCACGCCTTGTCCCGTGGCAGCACGGAGGCGTCCGCCGCCATGAGATGGGCCATCGCGCCGTATTTATCCGCCACAGCGACGATCTTGAGCACCAGCTCCCGGTCGATGCCCATGTCGAAGACGGCCCGGTCCAGCCGCAGGTCGTAGACCACCGCGCCGCTCACGGTCACGGCGTAGCGCACCGACGAAAGGCGCGCCCGGTAGGGCGCCAGCTCCGGCACGCACCGGCCCGTACACAGCACCGTCTCTTTGCCCAATGCCGCCGCGGCGTCTATGTCCCGGACCGTCTCGTCCAAAAGCCGCTTGTCCCGTGTGAGCAGCGTACCGTCCATATCCAGGGCGATCAGTTCATAAGCCATACGCATATCCTCCAAACCGCCGATTATGATACACCAGGGCTCAGACGATTGCAAAGGTCGCAAAATCGACAAAAACGGTTGATTTTCGCAATTTCTTTTGACAGATATGCGTATATGTGCTATTTTATTTTTATCATTTAAAAAGGAGAATGGAGGCATCATATCATGATCCGGGATTATAAACGCAAGCCCGACAAGCTGGACAAGGACGCACGCAAAGCGGAGATACGGCGTCTGCGCGCCATGCTGGTCAACCAGCAGCAGGCCATCCGGGAGGCCAAGCTGCCGGTGATCGTTCTGTTGGAGGGCTGGGACTGCGCCGGCAAGGGCAACCTGGTCAACGAGCTCATCAGCGAGATGGACCCCCGGTTCTACTCGGTGAAGAACTTCGACAGGGTGCCTGAATCGGCGGAGCGGTACCCGTTTTTGAAGAAGTTCTTCGACGTGCTGCCCGAAAACGGCAAGTTCCTGTTCATGGACACCGGCTGGATGGAGGACGTGGTGGGCAAGTACCTGCGCCGGGAGATACCAAGGGAGGAATACCGGCGCCGGGTGAAGTCCTGCAACATTTTGGAGCGGCAGCTGCGGGACAACGGCTATGTGCTTGTGAAGCTGTTCCTGCACATCTCCAAAGAAGAACAGCTGGAGCGCATCACCGCCCTGCGGGAGAACCGGGACACCCAGTGGCGCGTGTCCGGGGACGATTTCTGGCAGCAGCAGGAATACGAGCGGTTTTTGAAGACATACGACGAGTTCATGGAGGCCACGGCCAAGACCACGCCCTGGCACATTTTGGACGGCGAGGGCCGGAAAAAGGCCCTGTACGACGGCCTTGTGGCCATCACCGACACGGTGCAGAAGGCCATCGAGGCGGGCCGTTACGAGGGCACGCCCACCGACAAGAAGTTCCCGCTGCTGGGCCACCCGTCTCAGAAGGACGCGGACCTGACCGCCGCCATCGACCCGGCGGAGTACAAGAAGGAGCTGAAAAAGCTGCAAAACAAGCTCGCCCGGCTCCACAACCAGATCTACCGCAAGAAGATACCCGTGGTGATATGCTACGAGGGCTGGGACGCCGCCGGCAAGGGCGGCAACATCCGGCGGCTGGCCTATCCCCTGGACCCCAGGGGCTTTGACGTGATACCCATCGCCAGCCCCACGCCGGGTGAGCTGGCGCGGCACTTCCTGTGGCGGTTCTGGACGAAGCTGCCCCGCAGCGGCCACGTGGCCATATTCGACCGCACCTGGTATGGCCGGGTGATGGTGGAGCGCATCGAGGGCTTCTGCTCCGAGAACGACTGGAAGCGGGCCTACGGGGAGATCAACGAGTTCGAAAAAGAGCTGACCGATTGGGGCACCGTGGTGCTGAAGTTCTGGATACATATCGACCCGGACACCCAGCTGGAGCGGTTCGAGGCGCGGCAGAACACGCCGGAGAAGCAGTGGAAGATCACCGACGAGGACTGGCGCAACCGGGAGAAGTGGCCCCAGTACGAGCAGGCCGTGGAGGATATGCTCCAAAAGACAAGCACCAAATACGCGCCCTGGTACATCATCGAATCGGTGGACAAGAGATACGCACGTATCAAGGCGCTGAAGATCGTGACCGACGCCCTTGAGAAAGCGGTGGAGGAGAACGTGGTCCGGGGGATGAAGAGCAAATGGGCGGACAAGAAAGACAAGAGCGAGACGAAAGAGAAGAAAGAGAGCGACTGACCGCTTCCGACGCGCCTGCCGACCAGGTCCCGGCCGATCCGGCCGGGACCCCGGCAGCGGCGGACGATCAGGACTGCTTTCTGGACCGGGAGCTGAGCTGGCTGCAATTTAACCTGCGGGTGCTGCACCAGGCGGGGGACGCGGACACGCCCCTTTTGGAACGGCTCAAATTCCTGGGCATTTACCACTCCAATTTAGAGGAATTTTTCATGGTCCGGGTGGGCTCGCTGATCCACCGGGCCACGCTGATGCCGGGTGCGCGGGACGAAAAGACTCAGTTCACCGCCGGCGAGCAGCTTCGCCTCATCATGCAGGAGGTCACCGCCCAGCTGGAGCCCAAGGAGCGGATATACCGGGGCCTTTTGAAGGACTTGAAGGCCGCCGGTATCGACGTGGTGGACTTTCGCAAGCCCGACAAGCTGGACGAGGTGGCGGCCCGGAAATTCTTCTCCGAGATACGCCCCCTTCTGACGCCCCGGATCGTGGACGCGGAGCACCCGTTCCCCTTCATCGGCAACCGGGAGAGCTGGGTGGCCGTGGCCGTGAAAAAGACGGGCAAGGGCGACGATTTTCGTCTGGGCCTGGTGCCCGTGGTGCGGGTGCCGCCCTACCGGGTGTGCGAGGTGGACGGCCGCCAGAAGGTGATTTTAACGGCGGAGATGGTGGCCTATTACGCGCCGCTGCTTTTCAAAAAGCAGGAGGTCCGGCAAAGCGTTCTTTTCCAGGTCACGAGAAACGCGGACGTGTTCATCGAGGCGGACCTGGACGGCTTTGACGCGGACTTTCGCGCCTCCATGGAGAAGATGCTGCGCAAGCGCAAGCGCCAGCAGCCGGTGCGGCTCACCTTCAACGGCAAGCCCTCGTCCAAGCTGCGCGCCGCGCTCATAAAGGCGCTCAAGGTCCCGGAGGCCAACGTGTTCGTCCAGCGGGTCCCCTTTGAGCTGGGCTTTGGCTCGGGCCTTAAAAGAGGCGCGGGCATGAAATACGCCGAGCGCCGGCCAAGGCGGACCGTGCAGCTCAAGAAGGGCGAGTATTTCGACTACCTCACAAAAAAAGACATCCTTCTGAGCTTCCCGTTTCAGAGCATGCACCCCTTTGTGGATATGCTGTACGAGGCGGCGGACGACCCGGATGTTGTCTCCATCCAGATCACTCTGTACCGCCTCGCCGCCAGCAGTCAGGTGGCGGCCGCGCTGGCCTACGCGGCGGACCGGGGCAAGAGCGTACTGTGCCTTTTGGAGCTGCGGGCCCGGTTCGACGAGCAGAACAACATCGACTACTCCGAGGTGCTGGAGGACTCCGGCTGCACGGTGATATACGGTCTGCCGGACCAGAAGATACACTCCAAGCTCTGTCTCATCACCCGCCAGAAAAACGGCCGTATCCAGTACTTCACCCAGGTGGGTACCGGCAACTACAACGAGATCACCAGCGAGCAGTACACGGACCTGTCCGTGATCACCTCCCGGGAGGCCGTGGGGCGTGACGCCGCCGCGGTGTTCGAGTCATTGTCCCTGGGCCAGGTCCCGGGCGAGGCGGAGGTCATGTGGATCGCGCCCAACAGCTTTAGGACACGGGTGCTGGATATGCTGGCCCGGGAGGCGGCCAAGGGCCCGGAGGGCCAGGCGCGCATCAAAGTGAACTCCCTCAACGACATGGAGGTCATGCGGGCGCTCATCGCCGCCAGCCAGGCGGGGGTACATATCGAGCTCTACATCCGGGGCATCTGCTGTCTGCGGCCGGGCCTGCCCGGCTTCACGGACAACATCACGGTCCGCAGCGTGGTGGGCCGGTACCTGGAGCACTCCCGCATTTTCGCCTTTGGCAAGGGCGAGGACCAGCGCATTTTCATCGGCTCCGGCGACCTGCTGAACCGGAACACCCGGCGGCGGGTGGAGGCGTTCATCGAGTGCGTCACCCCGGAGACCCGGGTCGGCGCGCTGCGGGTCCTGGACGCCCTGCGGGACGATAAGGAGCGGAGCTGGACCATGCAGCCCGACGGGACCTACGTCTGGGACCGTTCCGGCCCCGGCACCGCCAGCCAGGATAAGCTCTACGCCTGGTTTTCCGAACAGGTCATCGAGGGCGTGCCCAAATCGCCGGCCGCCGGCGGCCTGCTGCAAAAGCTCCGCCGCCTGTTTGGCGGGGAATAATAAAAAGTGAGGGGCTGCAATAATGCAGCCCCTTTTCCTATTTGATTGCCTCCCCTGTGCAAGGGGAGGTGGCGCGGCGTCAGCCGCGACGGAAGGGTTGTCTGTTATCCGACGTAACAACCCCTCAGTCAGCGCCAGAGGCGCTGCCAGCCCCCCTTACACAGGGGGGCCGTCAATAATGAGCGTTTTTTCACCTTACCGCAAATCTAAACACCGTCTCGGTGTGCATCTTTTGCCCCGCCCTCAAAACGGGGGAGGGGAAGCCCCAGCAGTTCATGCCGTTGGGGAAAAGCTGGGTCTCCAAACACGCCGCGCCCCGATACACGATGGGCGCGCCGCCCTTGCCGGTCCTGTCCGTGAGGCCGCCGGAGGCGTAAAACTGCATACCGGGCAGGTCCGTCTCCACGGTCATCTCGATGCCGCTGCCGGCGCTAAAAAGCACCGCGGCCTTGCGCCCGGCCAGCACATAGTTGTGGTCATAGCCGCCGCCCCGGCGAAGCTGCTCGTCGTCGGCCTCGATGTCCCGGCCGATCGTCTTGGCTCTTCGGAAGTCAAAGGGCGTTCCGGCCACGTCCAGCAGCTTGCCCGTTGGCAGGCAGCCGCCGTCATTTTCGCAGAAGCGCTCGGCGAAAATTTGAAGCTCATGGCCCAGCACGGACCCGCCGCCGTTTAAGTTGAAATAGGTGTGGTTGGTCAGGTTCACCGGCGTGTCCTTGTCGGACACGGCGTCGTAGGCGATGGCCAGGGCGTTGTCGTCCGTCAGGGTGAACGTGACGGTCACGGTCAAATTGCCGGGGTAATTTTCCTCCCCGTCCGGGGACAGATAGGAGCAGACCAGCGCGTTATCTTTGGCCTCGATATGCCACATCACCTTGTCGAAGCCCTTGACGCCGCCGTGCAGGTGATTGGCCCCGTCGTTTTTCGCCAGGGCGTGCTCCACGCCGTTCAGGCTGAATCTCGCCCCGCCGATGCGGTTGCCCACCCGGCCTATGGTGGCGCCCAGGTAGCCGTCGTTGCGCTCGTATTCGCCGATGGTATCGTAGCCCAGGGCCACGTCCGTAAGCCCGCTGCGGTCGTCGGGGACCAGCAGGGCCTGGACCGTGGCGCCGTAGTCCAGCACCGTCACGGCCATGCGGTTTTTGTTGGTCAGCGTGTAGGCGGTGACGGCCTCGCCCGCCGCCGTGTACCCAAAGGGTCTGGAAGAAACTGCCATGGGATAGACCTCCTTATAAACCTTTTTCTCCATCATACCATGTCGCGCGGTTTCGCGCAAGCGAGAGCGCGACCGGTATCTTTTTGGTATAACAGCGCGCAGCGGCTGTTATACCCTAACCGGGCCTTTCGCGCAAGATGGAACTGGAAATAAACGGTTGCCAGCGTGGGCGGGGGCTGGTACAATGATGCAAAAAGGAGGGACGCGTCATGAGTTATATACCAGTGGAATATCCGAAGGAAAAGCTGGAATTTTACGCCATGCTCCGCCGGCAGCTGGCGCTTTATATGGGGGATGAGCGGGACATGACGGCGCGGCTGGCCAACGCCTCCGCCGTGCTGGCCCAGGCGTTCCCCGACGCCAACTGGACCGGGTTTTATCTGGTGGACGGGGACAGCCTTGTGGTCGGCCCCTTCCAGGGCAAGCCCGCCGTGAGCCGTATCGGGTTTGGCAAGGGCGTTTGCGGCACGGCCTGGAAAGAGCGCAAAAGCCAGGTGGTGGAGGAAGTGAGCTGTTTCGTCGGGCACATCGCCTGCGACTGCGACACCCACGCCGAGATCGTCATCCCCCTGTGGGACGGTGACCGTATCTGGGGCGTGCTGGACATGGACTCGGTGCTTCCCGGCTATTTCACGGATCAGGACCGCTCTGGCCTGGAGGAAGCGGTCAAGCTCCTGCGGCCCTGAGGGGACGTGAACATCTGGCGTATCGCGTTATAATGGCCTTGTGAGACATACAAAAACAGGCCATGGAGTGTTTGTCCCACCCCATGGCCCTGTGCAGGAGAAGTAGCCTCCCACACAGCAGGATCGCTGCGCCACGTCTTATTATACCAGCTTGTCTTGTTTTTTGCAAGAGGGCGCGCCGGGTCTATGCGGGCGGTGTTGTGTCCTTTCGCGGTGTAGGGAATAGCCCCTGCGCCGCTTTTGTGTTGTCTCGGCGGAAAGCCCCGGGGCGGGACGCCCCGCATTGAAAGAATGGCGTCGGCCTCAGCAGACCTCCACCGAGAACGCGCCTGTGTCCCGCACCAGCTCGCAGAACACCGTCTCCTCCGGGCAGGAGCGGGTAAACCGCAAAATGCCGCCCGCCGCCTGGTCGAACCGGATATCCCCGGTCCGCAGGGCGGGATGGGCGTTTTTCAGCGCCGCCGCCTGACGGTAAAGCGCCTGCAGCTCCTTGTCCTCCCGGCCCCAGGGGAACGGCAGCCGGTTCATGGGGTCCTTGCCGCCGGTGAGACCTGCCTCGTCCCCGTAATAGATCACCGGGGAGCCGGGCAGGGCGAATTGCAGGAACACCGCCGCCCGACGGGCATTTTTGTCCGGCAAAAGCGTGCCCACCCGCTCCGTGTCGTGGGTACCCAGCACGGACATGGTGCAGTCCAGGGCCGGGGCGGGGTAGTGCTCGGCGATGTCCAGCACCGTCGCCGCCAGGGCGCGACCGTCGTCCCGACCGGTGGCGAAGTTCAAAATGGCCGTGCGGAAGGGGTAGTTGATGACCCCGTCCAGCTCCGCGCCGGTGAAATAGGTCCGGCGCACGCTGTAGCTTATCTTGTTGGAGGCGTCCTCCCAGACCTCGCCTATCACAACGCCGTCGGGCCGCACCGCCTTCACCCGGCGGCGCAGAGCCGCCAGAAACGGGTCCGGTATCTCGTCGGCCACGTCCAGCCGGAACCCGTCGGCCCCCCGGCGCAGCCAGGTGGCCACCACGCCGTCCTCGCCCAGGATATACTCCATATAATCCGGGTCAAGCTCGTTGACGCATGGCATGACCTCCACGCCCCACCAGGCCGTATATTTCTTGGGAAATTCCTGAAAATCGTACCACTTATAGTACTTTGACGCCGGTCCGGCCGACACCGCTCCCCCACCGAAGTGTCCGTCCGCGTCGAAATAGACGCTGTGGCTGCCCGTGTGGGAGAATACCCCGTCCAGCACGATCTTCATGCCCCGCGCATGGGCCGCGTCGCACAGGGCGGTGAAGTCCGCCTCAGAGCCCAGCATGGGGTCCAGCCGCATGTAGTCCGCCGCGTCGTACCGGTGGTTGGACCAGGCCAGCACGATGGGGTTTAAGTAGATGACGCCCACGCCCAGGCTCTTTATGTAGTCCAGCTTTTCCATGATGCCCCGCAGATTGCCCCCGGCGAAGTCGGTGGCGTTTTTGGCCCTGGGGACGAAGGTGTCGAAATCCCGCACCGTATAGGGCTTCAGCTTGCCCGTCAGGTCGCAGTCGCCGCTCTTGGCGAATCTGTCCGGGAATATCTGATAGTACACCGTGCCCCGGTATTCCTCCGGCGGCTGGTAATCCGCCGGCAGCACGCTCAGCTGCCACAGGTCCCCCACGCCGATGTTGGTACCGTTTCCGGCCCGGAACAGGTCATAGTCGCCGTTTTTGTCCCAGATGTGGAAGCGGTAAAAGTAAAGCCCCGGCCTGTCGGGGACGAAGCTGGTCCCAAAAAGGTCGTAGGCTTCCTCCGTGCCCCGCTTTTCCAGCGGCACGTCCAGGCCCTCGGCGGTGAGCCTGACCCGACGGGCCCCGCACGCGGCGGGGATACGGATACGGATTTGGCAGGGCTTTCCGGCCCACACAGGGCCGAAGGGCGTCTTGTCGGCGGGATCGAAGCAGTCGTACAGGATGTTCATGGGACAGTGTGTTCCTCTCGTCAGCAGCAATGCAGCAATTAAGTTCAACAGACCGTGCTATTATACAGTAAAGGGCGGAACGGTGTCAATCGCCATCCTTAAAGCTTTATTCATCGTTTATTTACAAATCGTTGGGAATTTATTCACCATTGCCGGGTCTGGATGTTGTAGTATATGCTCACAGGGTTCCAAGAGGCCAAGCCGAGGCCCCGCGGAGCAGAGCATCGAACGCGTGACACTTTTCATTTTTCACTCCTCTCTTCTTTGTTGCAGAGCCGGTCGTCGAAAGGCGGCCGGCTTTGTACGTCGCCTTCTCCCCACGCGGTAAGCGTGCCGCGTGGGGACCCCGAACAACAAGGTTGCCGCCCAACGGGCGGCAATTTGATTTCACGGCGTAAGCCGGGGACACCTTTGTACACTATTTTCAGGTTGACACAGTGGGTATAATAAAGTTACAATAATTATTACGGGGGTGAGCGGCATGAAAGAGATAAAGATCGCGCCCTCCATCCTGGCGGCGGACTTCACGCGCCTGGGGGAGGAGATCAAGAGCGTGCTGCGGGCCGGCGCGTCCTATATCCATGTGGACGTGATGGACGGCCAGTTCGTGCCCAACATCTCCATGGGCGTGCCGCTGGTGGAGAGCATACGCCGGGCGTTCCCGGACGTGTTTCTGGACGTACACCTGATGATCGTGGAGCCGGGCGATTTTGTGGAGCCTTTCGCCAAGGCGGGGGCCAGCAGCCTGACCATCCACGTGGAGGCCGATAACCCGGACAATATCTCCGCCGCCCTGGAAAGTGCGCGGCAGCTGGGGATGCGGACCGGCCTGTCCTTAAAACCGGCCACGCCGGCCGTGGCGTTGGAAAGCTGGCTGGCGGAGCTGGACATGGTGCTGGTGATGACGGTGGAGCCCGGCTTTGGGGCCCAGCCGTTCATGCTGGACCAGATGGACAAAATACGCGCCATCCGCGCCCGGCTGGACGCGGTCAACCCCGCCTGCGACGTGGAGGTGGACGGCGGCATAAAGCCGGACACCGCCCCCATCGCCATCGGGGCGGGGGCCAACGTGCTGGTGGCCGGCTCGGCCATATTCGGCCATGAAGATTACGCGGCCATCATCCGCCAGCTGCGCGGCGAGGCATAAGGAGTTTGCTATGAAGATCGTGGTGCTGGACGGCTATACGGAAAACCCCGGCGACCTGCGCTGGGAGCCTCTGGCGGCGCTGGGGGACCTGACGGTGTACGACCGGACCGACGAGGCCCTGATCGCCTCGCGCATCGGCGACGCGGAGATCGCCGTCACCAACAAGACGCCCATATCCAAAGCCACGCTGGACGCGTGCCCGGGCCTTAAATTCATCGCGGTGCTGGCCACGGGGTACAACGTGGTGGACGTGGCATACGCCCGGGAAAAGGGTATCCCCGTGTCCAACGTGCCGGATTACGGCGCACGGGCCGTGAGCCAGTTCGCCATAGCCCTGCTGCTGGAGATCTGCCACCACATCGGCCACCACAGCGACACGGTACACGCCGGCAAATGGACCGCCTGCCAGGACTGGTGCTATTGGGACTATCCGCTGATCGAGCTGGCGGGGAAGACCTACGGCCTTCTGGGCTGCGGCAATATCGGCACACACACCGCCGCCATCGCCAGCGCCCTGGGCATGCATGTCATCGCCCACGCCAGGAGCCGGCGGCCCGAGGCCGAGGCCCTGGGCGTGGAGTTTGTGGACCTGGACGGGCTTTTCGCCCGGTCCGACGTGCTGGGGCTGCAAATGCCCCTGGCACCGTTCAACACCGGCATCATCAATAAGGAAAATATCGCCAAAATGAAGGACGGCGTGATCATCATCAACAACAGCCGGGGCCAGATGATCGTGGACCAGGACCTGGCGGACGCGCTCAACAGCGGCAAGGTGGCCGCCGCCGGGCTGGACGTGGTGTCCGAAGAGCCCATCCGGGCGGACAGCCCGCTGCTCACGGCGAAAAACTGCATCATCACGCCCCACATGTCCTGGGGCGCGAAAGAGAGCCGCCAGCGCATCATGGACGCCACGGTGGAGAACGTGAAGGCGTTCCTGGCCGGGTCGCCGATGCACGTGGTCAACGGCTGAGATGGACCAGGCTCTGCGGGCGGACGCCGACCGGATCGTCCGGGGCGCTATCCGGGCCGTGCTGCCGGAACGGGCGGTGCGCCGGGCGCTGGAGGACTTTGCGCCAAGCGGCGGCAAGGTCATACTGGTGGCCGTCGGCAAGGCCGCGTGGCGGATGGCGAAGGCCGCTGTAGACGCCCTGGGGGCCGTGGACGGCGGCATCGTTATCACAAAATACGGCCACGGCATGGGCCCTGTCCCCGGCCTTGCGTGCTGCGAGGCGGGCCATCCGATACCGGACGAAAACGGCTTTGCCGCCACGGAAAAGGCCCTGGCGCTGGTGTCGGACCTGACGGCGCGGGACAGGGTCCTTTTTTTGCTGTCCGGCGGCGGCAGCGCGCTTTTTGAAAAGCCGCTGATACCGGCCGACGAGCTGCGGGACGTCACGGACCGGCTTCTTGTCGGCGGCGCGGATATCGTGGAGATAAACACGGTCCGCAAGCGGCTCAGCGCCGTGAAGGGCGGCCGGTTCGCCCTGGCCTGCGCCCCGGCGCGGGTGTTTACCGTGGCCCTCAGCGACGTGCTGGGCGACAGGCCGGACGCCATCGCCAGCGGCCCCGCCTGCGCGGACAGCTCCACCTGCGACGAGGCAAGAGCCGTGGCGGAAAAATATGCCCTGCGCCTGTCGGACAGGGCGCGGGCGCTGCTGGACGTGGAGACGCCCAAGACGCTTGACAACGCCCGGACCGTGGTGACCGGCTCCGTGCGGCAGCTTTGCGCCGCCGCGGCGGCGGAGTGCCGCGCTCTGGGCTATGAACCCGTGGTCCTGACGGATGAACTGCGCTGCGAAGCCCGGGAGGCGGGCCGCTGTCTGGCCGATACCCTGTGCAGTCATGCCGACAGCGGAAAAAATCTGGCGTTCATCGCCGGGGGCGAGACGGTGGTGCATGTGACCGGCCGGGGCCTGGGCGGGCGGAATCAGGAGCTGGCCCTGGCGGCGGCGCCCGGCATCGCGGGACTGGCCGGCGCGGCGGTGTTCTCCGTGGGCAGCGACGGAACCGACGGCCCCACCGACGCCGCCGGCGGCTATGTGGACGCCGACACCGTGGACGCCCTGCACGCCGCCGGACTGGACGTGGCCGCCGCCTTGCGGGAAAACGACGCCTACCACGCCCTCCAGGCGGCGGACGGTCTCATCGTCACCGGCCCCACCGGCGCCAACGTCAACGACGTAGCCGTGGCCCTGCTGCGGAGACAATAAACAGTCAACGCCCGCCTGATGCTCAGGCGGGCGCTCAGGCCGTCAAAAAAGGTTTTTTGACGGCCTGAAAACGCCGTGTTTTTCCCGGCGGCGAGCCGCCGCAAAAAACGCCGCGTCGCGGCCCACGCGCCCGCAAAGCGTGCGCATGGCGGCTATTTATCCCATTCGAGGCGGGACTCCCGTCCCCCTCGAGCTCCCCCTTGCTTTACGCACATTTTCTAATTCTTCGACAGTCTGAACGCCCGCCTGATGCTCAGGCGGGCGCTTTGCTGTTTTCGTCTTATTCCGCGCACATGTAGCCGATCATGTCGTCCAGCATCTTTTCCAGCAGGGCCAGCTGCTCCGGGGTGTAATCCTCCTGCAGCTTCTTCACGCTGCCGGCGATGAAGGGATAGTCGGTGTTGTAATAGGAGAAGAACCGCTCTCCCACGGACACCCGGCACTCCCGCCTGTCTGCGTCGGACCCGCCCCGGACGGCGTAACCCTTGGAGACAAGATTGTTGATCTTATACGTGGCGTTGGGCTGGGAGATGCCCAGCGTGTCGGCAAAGGCGCTGACGGTGGGGGAGCCAAGCAGATAGATCACGTCCGCCGCGAACGCCTCCGTGGCGCTCAGGGAGCCGTCCCGCTCCTTCACCCGCCGGAACAGGTCACGGTAGTGCTGCAGCCGGGCCTTTTCGTAGAGGGTCTTCAGCTTCTGGTAGAGCATGGTCCGTCCTCGCTTTCTGTGTTTTTACCAGTTTATCCCATATGCACCGGGTTTGTCAATGCCGAATCCATATGCTATACTGTATCACAAGCAAAAAACAAGGGGGAACAGACCATGGTAGAATTACGCCTGCAGGTGCGCGAGGTGGACTACGCCTCCGTGCTGGAAGCGATGGCGGGCCATTTGCCGCCCACGATGGTGATGGCCGTGCGGGCGATGCCCGACAGCGCCAAGGAGGACATGGCGGTGAATTATGTCAACTCTCACAGCGACCAGATCGGCCGCTGGTTGGAAAGCGCCCTGGCCGCCAACGGCGTGCGGATGAAGATCTCCGGCGCGCGGGCGGTGAAGCTGTCCTGACACACGCATTTCCGCTTTGAAAGCCTCCCCTGTGTAAGGGGAGGTGGCGCGGCGTCAGCCGCGACGGAAGGGTTGTAACGTTCGATAACTGACAACCCTCCAGTCAGCGCGGAGCGCTGACAGCCCCCCTTGCACAGGGGGGCCAAGAAACAAGGAAGGCCCGCTCGTCTGTGACGAGCGGGCCATATGTTGTCCTTTTTTCACGTCTCAAAGAACTTCCTGTGGATGGCCGCGACGGCCCGGTCGGCGCTGGCGGCGTCGATGACGCAGGAGATCTTCACCTCGCTGGTGTTGATCATCTGGATGTTGATGTGCTCGTCGTTGAGGGCCTCGAACACCAGCGACGCGATGCCCACGGAGCTCATCATGCCCGCGCCCACAACGCTGACCTTGGCGATGTCCTTGTCCACGGAGATGTCCGCAAACCCGATGGCCGGCTGACGCTGGCGCAGGACCTTTTCGGCGGCCTCGGCGTCGGCCTGGGCCACCACGAAGCTCATGTCGTTGGTCCCGTCCCGGCCGTTGGCCTGGATGATCATGTCCACGTTGATGCCCGCCCTTGCCACCGCGTTCAGGACCCGGAAAGCGGAGCCGGGCCGGTCGGCCACCTGCATGACCGTTACCCGTGCCACGTTGTCGTCCTTGGCGATGCCGGTGATCTTCATCTCTTCCATGCTGCGGGAAACCTCCTTCACCTTTGTACCGGGCGCTCTCACCAGCGAGGAGAGCACCTCCAATTCCACGCCGTACCGCTTGGCAAGCTGTACGGAGCGGTTCATCAGCACCTGCGCGCCCATGCTGGCCAGCTCCAGCATCTCGTCGTAGGTGATCTCGTCCAGTTTCCTGGCCCCCGGCACCTTGCGGGGGTCGGCGGTGTACACGCCCTGCACGTCCGTGAAGATCTGGCACTTGTCGGCGTGCAGCGCCGCGGCCAGGGCCACGGCGGTGGTGTCGGACCCGCCCCGGCCCAGGGTGGTGTAGTCGTCAAATTTGTTCACGCCTTGGAACCCCGCCACCAGCACGATGCGCTTTTTGTCCAGCTCCCGGCGCAGCCGCTCGGTGTTGACCCGGTTGATACGTGCGGCGCTGTAGTCCGTATTCGTGCGCACGCCCGCCTGCCAGCCGGTCAGGGATACGACAGGCAGGCCCATTGCCTCCAGCGCCATCGCCATCAGGGCGATGGACTGCTGCTCCCCGGTGGCCAGCAGCATGTCCAGCTCCCGCTTGGACGGGGCCTGGTTCAGCTCCGCGGCCTTTTCCAGTAAATCGTCGGTGGTGTCCCCCTGGGCGGACAGCACCACCACCATCTCGTGGCCCTCCAGATAGCTCTCCGCGATGATGGCCGCCACGTTTCGGATACGGCCGGCGTCGGCCACGGAGGAGCCGCCGAATTTTTGTACGATCAGCATTCTATATCAAGTCTCCTTGTTCTCGCAATAGGTGGGCATTGGCCCATCCATTCTATGCCAGCACCCGCCACACGGCCTTTGCCTCCAGCGCCGCGAGGCGCCCCATAAGCGCGGGCCTCGCCATACTCTCGGTGATAAAGGCGCACTCCATGGTGGTGCCGTACACCGGCGCCGCCTCCGGGAACGCCGCCTTCACCTGGTCCGGCCTGGCGCTGACCCGCACGTACCAGGGGGAGGCCAGCTCCTCCTCCGGGGCCAGCGTTCCGCGGGGTTGGCCCAGGTCCGGGACTACGGGCGCGGCCCGGTGCCGTACCGCGTCGGCGATGTCCGCCGCCACGGCGCTGGCCGTGGGATAGCGCCCCGCGCCGGGGCCGCACAAAATGACCTCGCCCACGGCGCTGCCTTTTATGGCGCAGGCGTTCATCACCCCGTTCACCGACGCCAGGGTGTGGCTTAAGGGCACCAGATGGGGCTGGACGAAGGCCCGGCAGCCGTTTTCCGTGCGCATGGCCCGCCCCAGCAGCTTCACCGTATAGCCCAAACTCCGGGCCAGTTCCAGATCCGCCGCCGCTACCGACGTGATGCCGGTGGTGGGGATATCCGCCGGGTCCAGATTGCAGCCAAAGGACATGTCCGCCAAAATGGCCGTCTTGCGGCAGGCGTCGATGCCCTCCACGTCGGCGGTGGGGTCCGCCTCGGCGTAGCCCAGCTCCTGAGCCTTTTTGAGCGCGTCGGCAAAGTCCTGGCCCTGCGCGTCCATAGCCGTCAGGATATAGTTCGTCGTGCCGTTCAAAATGCCGTACACCTCGTCTATCCGGTTGGCCGCCAGGCACCGGCTCAGAGGCCGCAGCAGGGGAATGCCCCCGCCCACGCTGGCCTCGAAAAGATAGCTCACGCCGTGCTCTTTCGCCAGCTTTGCCAGCTCCAGGCCGTGGGTGGCCACCAGCTCCTTGTTGGAGCTGACCACGCTCTTGCCCGCCAGTATCGCCCTGCGGGAATATTCATAGGCCGGCCCCACGCCGCCGATGACCTCCGCCACCACGGACACGTCCGGGTCGTTTTCGATGACGGCGAAGTCCTTCACCATCTTGTCCTTCCAGGGACTGTCCGGCATGTCCCGGCGCACCAGGATATAGCCCAGCTCCATGTCCTCGCCCGCCGCGGCGGCCAGCTTTTCCCGCTGGCCGGCCATGACCTCCGCCACGCCTGTGCCCACGACGCCAAAACCCAGTATCGCGTATTTTGTCATCTGTATCGTACCTCTCTCTTTATCCCGCAGCCACCGCTGCCTTGATGACCCCGTCCACCGCGCCCAGACGCTCCAACAGCACTTCCGCGGAGGTATCCAGCGCGGTCATGTCCGCCGTTATCGTGACCGGCGCCGCGCCGTTGGTGGGGATGCCCTGGTTGATGGTCAGGATATTCGCGCCTGTCTCCGCGAACAGCCCCAGCACGGCGCTGAGAATGCCCATCTTGTGCTGGAGCATGATCTGGAAGGTGACGATGTGGCCGCCGGCCACGTTCTGGAAGGGCATGACGGCGTTTTTGTACTTGTAAAACGCCGACCGGGAGATGCCCACCTGTTCGGCGGCCTCCGCCACGGTCTGGGCCCGGCCCGTGTCCAGAAGCTCCTGGGCCTCAGTCACCCGGATGAACACCTCCGGCAGAGCGTCCCCGTCCACCAGGTAGTATTGTCTGCGCTTGCCTGTCGCCATACGCGTGTCCTCCTTTTGCGGGCATTTGTCCACGCACCGTGTATCTTACCATGTTCCCGCCCATCGCGCAAGGGACCGGCGCAAGATTCAGCAAAACCCCGGCTCTGGCGAGCCGGGGCAGCTTTTTCTTGTGCGATTTTACCTGATTTCGATCTGGTGCTGTTCGGGCACGGTCTCGGGCAGCTTGGGCAGCGTCAGCTTCAGCACGCCGTTGACGTACTGGGCGCTGATGGCCCCGGCGTCCACGCCGGAGACCTCGAACCGCCGCTCCACGGCGGTGTTGGAGCGCTCCCGGCGGATATAGCCCTCGTCGGACTTTTCCTCATCCTTGCTCTGGTGCTCGGCCCGTACGGTGAGCACGCCTTCCTTCACGCTGACGGATATCTCGCTCTTGTCGAAGCCGGGCAGCTCCGTCTCGATGACGAAATCGTGGTCGCTCTCCCGGATGTCCGTGGCGGCGGCGTGGGCCACCGTGCCGAAGAACTCCTGGAACGGGTCCCAGATCTTGCTGGGGGTATAGGAACTGGCTGCAAACGGGATCATATCAAACATTGTCTTGGACCTCCCTGTCCTTATTGATTTGTCTGTATCATACACATAATTTGTGAACAAATTTATGTGTATTCTGTGAACGAATTGTAAATATTAGCACTCACAACAAACGAGTGCTAAATCCATCATCGTCCCCGTTTTCAGTATATCCGCCCGACCCGCTCTCATGCGAAGCCGCCGTTGCCAATCGGGGCTGAATGTGGTAAAATCAGGCATTATTGATTTATAAGGAGGCGCGGGCAATGGGACCGATGCTGGTGATCATGGCGGCCGGGATGGGCAGCCGTTTTGGAGGGCTGAAGCAGATGACCGCCGTGGACGGGGCGGGGCAGGTGATACTGGACTACTCTGCCTATGACGCCCTGCAGGCGGGCTTTGAGAAGATCGTATGCGTCATAAAAAGGGAGATCGAGGCGGACTTCCGTGCGCTGGTGGGGGACCGTATCGGCGCGAGATGCGACCTGCATTACGCCTTCCAGGACCTGCACGACCTGCCGGCCGGCTTTTCTGTCCCGGCGGAGCGGGCCAAGCCCTGGGGCACGGCCCACGCGGTGTACGCCGCCCGGGACCTGATCGACCGGCCCTTCGCGGTCATCAATGCGGACGATTTCTATGGCCGGGGCGCGTTCCGGGCCCTGGCGGACTTTCTCACCGACCACGCGGACGAGCACACCCACGCGCTGGTGGCCTACGACCTGAAGAACACCCTGACGGAAAACGGCGCCGTGGCCCGGGGCGCCTGCACCATCGACGCCGGCGGCTATCTTACGGGCGTGACGGAGCTGACGGCCATCCAGGGCCCGGCGGAGAGCCCGTCTTACACCCTGGACGGCGGCGCGACCTGGACCGCTCTGGCGGCGGACACGCCTGTGAGCCTGAACACCTGGGGCTTCCACCAGAGTTTTCTGAACGCCATCGGGACGGAGCTGGAAAAATTCCTGCGGCTGGACATGCCGAAAAACCCCGCCAAGGCGGAGTTCTTCCTGCCCAGCGTGGTGAACGCGTGCCTGACGGCCGGGACGGACCGGGTAAAGGTCCTGCCCACGAACGAGATCTGGCACGGCGTTACATACCGGGACGATCTGCCCGCCCTGCAGGCGGCCCTGGCGGACATGAAGGCCGCCGGCAAATACCCGGAGGACCTCTGGGCATGAAAGGCTCCGTGGCGCGGCAGGCGTTTTTCACGTCCCTGCCGGTGATGGCGGGGTATATCGTGCTGGGCATCGGCTTTGGTATCCTGCTGCACGACGCGGGCTACGGCGTGCTCTGGTCCCTGGCGATGGCGCTGCTGATCTACGCCGGGAGCATGCAGTACGTGGGCGTGAGCCTTCTGGCCGGGAGCGCCAGCCTGCTCACCGCAGCCCTGACCACCGTCATGGTCAACGCCCGCCATTTGTTCTACAGCGTGTCCATGCTGGGCCGGTACCGGGACGCGGGCAAGTATAAGCCCTACATGATCTTCGCCCTGACGGACGAGACCTATTCGCTGCTCTGCGACGGCGAGACGCCGGAGGGCGCGGACCCAAATCTTTACCGGTTTCTGGTGTCGCTTTTCGACCAGTGCTATTGGGTGGTGGGCTGCGTGCTGGGGAGCATCCTGGGCGCGGCGCTGCCCTTCAGCACGGCGGGCATCGAGTTTTCCATGACGGCCCTGTTCATCGCCTCCTTCACCCAGCAGTGGCTGGCCACACGGGACCACGTGCCCGCCCTGGCAGGGCTTGGCGCGTCGCTGGTGTGCCTGGTGCTGTTTGGCCCGGACGATTTTCTCATCCCCGCGATGGTATTGATCACCCTGGCGCTGACTATATTGCGGCCAAGGCTCACACGGCGAAAGGGGGCGGGACAATGACGGCCTCCAACACCCACGCCGCCGCCCTTGTGGCGGTGATGTCGGCGGTCACGGTGCTGCTGCGGTTTCTGCCCTTTTTGATATTCCGCAAGGGCAAGACCCCGGCGTATATCGCCTATCTGGGCGACGTGCTGCCCCAGGCCATCATCGGCATGCTGGTGATCTACTGCCTGAAGGACGTGTCGTTCGCCGCCGCGCCTTACGGTCTGCCGGAGCTTTTGTCAGCCCTGGCGGTGGTGGGATTGCAGGTCTGGCGGCGCAATTCCCTTGTCAGCATCCTCTCCGGCACAGCCATTTATATGCTGTTGATACGGCTTTTCTGAAAAATTCAAAACGATATGGAAAGGTGTGGTATTCTCATGACAAAGCGCGCTCTATGTCTGCTCCTGGCCCTGGCGACGCTCTTTTCCCTGAGCGCCCCCGCCCTCGCCGAGGAAGCCCCGGTGGAGGAACCGGTCGAAACGGAAGAACCTGTGATCACAGAGGAACCCGTCGTGACGGAGGAACCGGTTGTAACAGATGAGCCGGTGGTCACGGACGAACCCGTCGTGACAGAGGAACCGGTCACAACGGAGGAACCCGTCGTGACGGAAGAGCCCGTCGTGACGGAAGAACCCGTTGTAACAGAAGAACCCGCCGTGACGGTGGAACCAATCGTGACGGAAGAACCTGTGATCACAGAGGAACCGGTCGTGACGGAAGAACCTGTGATCACAGAGGAACCGGTCGTGACGGAAGAACCGGTGGTGACGGAAGAGCCGGCGGAGGAACCGGAAACCGAGCCGGAAACAGCGGCGACGGCCACTTCCGGCGCTTGTGGCAAAAACGTTCAGTGGTCGTTGTCCTCCGACGGCACCCTCACTATTTCCGGCAAGGGGGCGATGGACGATTACTATGTTGAGTTCGGTGGTGGCGTTTCTGTCTCCACCCCTTGGTGGAAAAACCTTACAAGCATTAAAAGGGCTGTCATTAATAATGGGATCACTGCTATTGGGAACTGTGCGTTTGCTTGGTGCAGCTCTCTGACCAGTGTCAGCATTCCTAAATCTGTTACCTCTATCGGGGCGGGCGCATTTTATAATTGTAATAGTCTGAAAACGATCGATATCCCGACCTCGGTCACGACCATTAAGGGCGGAGCGTTTTGCGGTTCCGGCCTCACCAGCATTCGCATTCCTGATTCTATCACATCGCTGGGCGAGAAAGATTTTTCCTATGTTGCCTTTCCGATCGAAGGGGTATTTTCAGCGTGTCGCAGTTTGACCAGCGTGACGATCCCGGACAGCGTGACCGAGATCCAGGCTGGTACGTTTTCCGGCTGCTCATCTTTGCCCAGCATTGAGATCCCTGATTCGGTAACTTACATCGGAGACAGTTGTTTTTATGAATGCACGGCGCTCAAATCTGTTACCATTAACAGCGTCGAACTGGATGATGTCACATATGACCGATATGGATCCTCTTATCCGTTTGCGGGCGCCGGTGCCAGCAGTGGGCTGAAAGCGACCTTTGGCAGCAATGTGACGTACATACCAGGCTATCTCTTTGCGGAATGCGAAAATCTGACGAGTGTTACCATGTCAAATTCCGTTACAGAGATCGGCAGTCACTCGTTTTACGGCTGCAAGAAGCTGAAGAGCATCACCCTGTCCAATTCTGTCAAAAAGATCAACGATCAGGCGTTTATGTTCTGCAGCGGCCTGCCGGAGATCACGATCCCCGCTTCTGTTGATTTTGTCGGCGACCAGGCGCTTATGGGACCTGCCAAGGTCATATTTCTGAATCCGAAGTGTGATATTTATGTAGTTGCATATGAAAACCTGCACGGCTTTCCATACTATCGACCGGCCTTCGATGAAGGAACTGTACTCTGCGGGTACGCTGGCTCTACCGCCGAAGCCCATGCGAAGAAATACGGCTATAAATTTGAAATCATCAGCAAAGCGCCCCGGCTGTCTGCCCCAAAAATCAGCAAGGCGGAGAACAAGCCCACGGGCGTAAAGATCACCTGGGGCAAGATTTCCGGCGCGTCCAAATACCGGGTCTACTACAAGACAGGTTCCGGGTCCTGGACAAAGATCGCGGACACCACGGCGACCAGCTACACTTGGACCAAGGCTAAGAGCGGCACGACGTACAAATTCACCGTTCGCGCCTTTGATAAAACAGGCACCGGCGGCGACTACGACAAGGTGGGGACGAGCAAAAAATATATTGGCCAGGTGAAGATCAGCAAGGCGGAGAATAAGCCTACAGGCGTAAAGCTCACCTGGGGAAAAGTGGGCGGCGCGGCCGCGTACCGGGTATTCTATAAGACAGGTTCCGGCGACTGGACGAAGATCACTGACACGACTTCCACCAGCTATACCTGGACCAAGGCCAAGAGCGGGACTAAATACACTTTTGCGGTCCAAGTGGCGAGCAAAAACGGCAAGAGCCTATATAACGCCAAGAGTGCCAGTTACAACAAGACCTATATTGGCCAGGTGAAGATCAGCAAGGCGGAGAACAAGCCCACCGGCGTGAAGCTCACTTGGGGTAAAGTGGGTGGCGCGGCTGCGTACCGAGTGTTCTACAAGACCGGCTCCGGGGACTGGACGAAGATAGCGGACACGACTTCCACCAGCTATACCTGGACCAAAGCTAAGAGCGGGACCAAGTACACCTTCGCGGTGCAGGTAGCGAGCAAGGACGGCAAGAGTCTGTATAACGCGAAAAGCGCCAGTTATAACAAAACCTACATCGGCCAGGTGAAAATCGGCAAGGCCGAAAACAAGCCTACAGGCGTAAAGCTCACCTGGGGCAAGGTCGGCGGCGCAGCGGCATACCGCGTATTCTACAAGACCGGCTCCGGGGACTGGACAAAGATTGCGGACACCACCAAGACGACGTACACCTGGACGAAGGCCAAGAGCGGGACCAAGTACACCTTTGCGGTGCAGGTCGTGAGTAAAGACGGAAAGAGCCTGTATAACTCCAAAAGTGCCAGCAAGAGCATCACGTACACAAAATAATACCAACAAAATCACAGGGCGCGGCCGGATTTCCGGTCGCGCCCTTCTACTATTCTTTTTCTTATCCGGGGAATGTCACGCTCTTGCTGGTGTTATACCCGGCGCCGAACAGCGTCTTTGTCGCGCCCTTGACGGTGCAGGGCCGGACCGTGAACTGATAGCTGACGCCGGCCTCGCCGTGCCGCCAGATATAGCGCAGGTTCTTGTTGTGCCCGATGGCCTTCCACGCGCCGCCGGCGGTTTTGTAGTACACCCGATAGGTATCCGCCCCGGCCACCTTTGTCCAGCTCACCTGGATACCGTCCTTCACGGCCTTGACCGTCACAGCGGGGGCCTTCACGAACTGGATGGTCTCGCTGGTGTTGTACTTGCCGGGCATCACGGTTTTCGTCTTGCCGCTTATGGCGCAGCCCCGGACGGTGAACTCATACTTCGTCCCGTCCTTGCCCCACTTCCAGGTGTATGTCAGCTTTGTGGTGTGGCCTATGACCTTCCAGCTTCCGCCATGCTCCCGGTAGTACACCCGGTAAGCGTCGGCGCTGGTGACCTCCGTCCAGGTCAGCTGAATGCCGTCGGCTGTGTTCGCCGCCGTCACCATGGGCGCGGCGGTGAAATCTATCCGCTCCGCCTGGCCGCACACGCTGCACGTCCGCTCACGGACCATCTTGCTGCTGGTCTCGCTCAGCGTCGTCCACTTGCCCCACTTATGGCCGCTGGCGGGCGTGGTATCGATGACCTCCTCGCCCAGCACATGCGTCTTGCCGTCCGCTGTCACGGTGATACGGATCAGCTCGCCGCCGCCCGCCGCGCATGTGGCCGCCTTCACCTGGCCCGCGGACGTCTGCTGAAGCTCCGTGGTGGTCCATGTGTGGCCTGGGTCGTTCCGGTCGTCCGCGCCGCTGCTGACCAGCTCCCACGCGCTCCAGCTGTGGGGGACCATGGGAAGCGCGTACGTCACCGTATCGGCCAGCACGTGCTTTTGTCCATCCACCTCATAGCTCATGCGGTATGTCTCGCTGCCCTCGGCCGTGCATGTGGCGGCCGTCGCGGCGATCTTCTCCGCGTCGGTATACACCGTGCGGGTGTGGCTGTGGTCGTTCCGGCATGTGATGGTCAGGGTCGTGAAATCGCCCTGCACGCCGGGCATAAGGCCGATATCGTCGCCCTCCACGTCCCAGTCATGGCCCGCGCCGATGGCCGCGCCGCCGTCGGGGCTGGTGGCGTTGACCACGCCGCGGTTGATGATCACCGTGACGTTGCTGAGCTGGTCGTCGCCGCCGATGGCCGCGCTGTTACCGCCGGCGGTGGACGTCACGTGTCCGCCGTTGATGATGGTGGCGCTGACGTCGTTGCCCTTGGGGCCGATGCCCGGGGTGCGGTCCTCCGCGCCATAGACGACCATGCCGCCGTCCTTGTTATAGTCGTACTCGCTGCCCCAGATGGTCAGGCTGCCGCCGTCCTTGATCTCGATGCCGTTTTTGACCTCCAGGTACGCGGCATTTTCCAGGACCAGATTCACGTTGCTGTACACGTCCAGGTGGTCCACGATCACATGGTTGGGGACCACATACCAGCCGTTTTCCAGCACCGTGGCGCCGTCCTGCACCCAGACGAGGTTCTGGATGAGCTCCCGGGTGTTGGTTTCGGGGTTATAGTACACGGCGTCGGAGCGGGGCAGATCGGGCACGGGGCCCACGTACTCAAACCGGCCCGCGTCCTTGTTCAGCCGGTACCGCCGGGCCGCGTCGCCGCCCACGGACACGTCCGCGGTGGTGGCCGTCTCGGGCAGATACATGTAAAGATCCGTGTCGCCGTCCGCGGCCGTGTTGTTCGTGCCATTCCATGCCTTGTCGTTCACGGTGACGGTCCCGCCAACCGGGTTGGCCACCTGCAGGGCGTAGAGCGTCTCCCCGGCGCTGTTCCTGGGCTGGGGGTCCGCGCCGCCCACGGCGTGTACCGAGCCGCCGTCGATGGTCACCGCCACGTCGCCGCTCTGATACCCGGCGCCCACGCCCGCGGCGCTCGCGCCGCCGGTGGCGGTGATGGTCCCGCCGGTGATGGCGACCGTGACGGAGCTGCCGCGGGAGCCGCCCACGCCCGCGCCGTACTGGCCGCCGTTGGCCGTCAGCGAGCCGTCCTGGCGACAGTCCTCCTCGCTGCCCCAGATGGTCAGGCTGCCGCCGCTCTGCACCAGAATGCCGCCGCTCACCGTCAGGTCCGCGCCGGTGACCAGGATCAGGTGTACGTCGCCGCTGACGCTGATCTGCTCCAGGGCCACCGTGCCCTCCGCCGCGTACCAGCCGTTGCTCCACGACCCGCCGGCGTCCGCCACGCTCGTGACGTTCTCGGCCTGCTATGTCACCGTCAGTGTCTCGGCGGCCGTCTCCGCCTCCGGTTCAGCCGTTACTTCCGGTTCTTCCGTTACTTCCGGTTCCGCCGTTACTTCCGGTTCTTCCGTAGCCTCCGGTTCTTCAGTCGCTTCCGGTTCAACCGTCGCCTCCGGTTCCGCCGTAACCTCCGGTTCAGCCGTTACTTCCGGTTCCGCCGCAGCCTCCGGTTCCGCCGTTACTTCCGGTTCAGCCGTGACCTCCGGTTCTTCCGTTACTTCCGGTTCCGCCGTAACTTCCGGTTCAACCGTCGCTTCCGGTTCCGCCGTAACCTCCGGTTCCGCCGTCACCTCAGGCTCGACCGTCACCTCCGGCTCGTCCGCCGCGAACGCCGCCGTCGCCAGACTGCCAAAGGCGAGCACCGCTGCCAGAAACACGGCCAAGACCCGTTTTGCCATCTTCATTCCAGTTTCCTCCTTGCGTTCTTACAAAGGTGTATGATACGACCAATTCTGGCAACAACGTAGCAAATCGACCCGCCGATTGTCAATGTTTCTGTCCTGAAATGCAGAAATCACGATGTGAATTGCACTTTTTCATAAAAAACCCATCAAAAAAGGCCCCCTCTGACGAGGGGGCTGGGCAGGTTATCATACGAAGTGCAACACCCGTGGGGGTGAAACAGCAAAGAGACAACATAGCCCAAATCGTGTAAA